>JAGNTR010000052.1:0-5101 GCA_017987415.1 Neisseriaceae bacterium | reverse complement strand
CTACAGCTCAGTATTCAAACCAGTGCCGCGGGCGTGGAAATTTTACAAGAAAACGTCGATTTAGCCCTGTTGTTTCACCGTGGTGCGCTGGCTGACAGCAGCATTGTGGTGCGGCCGTTGGCTACGTTTCCCAGCGTGGTGGTGGCGGCGCCTGAGCTGATTGCCCGTGTGGGCCAGCCCAAAACCTTGGCTCAACTGAAGCGTTTGCCCTGCATCACCACGCTGAGTGCGCTTGAGGGCCTGCCGTGGCAATTTGCCCACGCCGATGGCCGCATTGAAACCGTTAATGTGCACAGTCACTACCGGGTCAACAGCGGTCTAATGGCGACAGAGGCAGCCTTGGCGGGGGTTGGGTTTGCGATTCTGGCTCAGTCGGCCTGCGCCGAAGCCGTTGCTGCTGGGCGCCTACAGATTTTGACCTTGCCTCAGGCGCCGTTGGCGCTGACGCTGTTAGCGGCTTATCCTACCCGAGACTATAGAGCGCCTGCTGTGGGCCAACTGCTTGACGTCTTGGTCACACATTTTCAAACGCTCGCTTAGGTCTAAGCGTTCGCTTCACCATAGGCATGGGCGTCTTTTCGGCGCCCTCATGCCGATTCTCCTTTATTTTTACACTATTTTTATACGCAGGCCCCGAGTCTTTACGTCATTTTGATGCGGTTTTTCCTATGATGAAGCCTGTCCTCATCCTTAGGAAATACACATGACTGTGCTGTATGCATGCCTCGCGCTTGGCGTCGTGGCTCTGTTGGCGTATTTGCTGTACGCCTTACTCAAAGCGGAGGCATTTTAAAATGATGACTCAGGCTTTGGCTTTATTAATCAGCTATCTGGCGCTGTTAACCGTGCTTGGCTATCCCCTAGGCCTGTATTTGGCCAAGGTGGCCAGCCCTTTGCCGCTGACTCAGCGCGCTCACGCATGGGCCGTGAAGGGGTATGCGTTATTGGGCGTAGACGCTGGCGCCAATATGAGCTGGCGGCGCTACGCCAGTGCACTTTTGTTGTTCAATGGTTTGGGCCTGCTGTGCCTTTTGGCTTTACAGCTTGGCCAAGGCCATTTGGGCTTGAATCCAGAAGGTTTTGCCGCACCCAGCGTGGATTCTGCACTGAACACTGCCGTCAGCTTTGTCACCAACACCAACTGGCAGGGTTATGCCGGTGAAAGCAGCATGAGCTACGTCACCCAAATGTTGGGCTTGGCGCTACAAAACTTTCTGTCTGCGGCTACCGGCATGGCGGTGGTGTTTGCCTTGATTCGGGGCTTATGCAGTCATGAAGCTGAGGGCGTGGGCAATTTTTGGGTAGACATGGTGCGCTTGTGCGTGTGGGTCTTGCTGCCGATTTCGGTGCTGGCGGCGCTCTTTTTTGTCAGCCAAGGGGTGATCCAAAACCTGGCAGATTACGTTCCTAGCCTTGGTTTAGAAGGCATGGCACAGGTATTGCCGATGGGGCCTAATGCCTCGCAAGAAGCGATTAAGCTTTTGGGCACCAACGGCGGTGGTTTTTTTAACGCCAACTCGGCCCATCCATTTTCAAATCCCACGGGTTTAACCAATTTTGTGCAAATCAGCCTGATTTTGCTTCTACCCGTGTCTCTTTGCTTTTGTTTTGGCCGTATGGTCGGCGACGCCCGTCAAGGGTGGGCGTTGTACGCCACTATGACCACGCTGTTTGTGTTGCTGGTGATGGTGATTTTTTACTTCGAACAGCAGGCCAATCCCGTTCTGGGCTCCGCCGTTGACAGTAGTTGGCAAGCTGGCCTCCAGGCGGGCGGCAATATGGAGGGTAAGGAAACGCGCTTTGGCATCGTGGCGTCGGCTTTGTTTACCGCTGTGACCACGGCGGCTTCTTGTGGCGCCGTCAATAATATGCACGATTCGCTCCTGCCGTTAAGCGGCTTGGTGCCGATGGTGTTGATGCAAACCGGCGAAGTGATCTATGGCGGCGTGGGTTCTGGTCTCTATGGCATGCTGCTGTTGGTGATTTTGACGGTGTTCTTGGCTGGCTTGATGATTGGCCGCAGCCCAGAATATTTGGGCAAGAAAATTGAGGCAGGCGAAATGAAAGCCGTCTCGTTAGCGTTGTTGACGGTACCGTGCTTGGTGTTGCTGGGCAGCGCCGTGGCGGCAGTGACCGACGTGGGCCAAGCCGGCGTCACCAATCCAGGAGCGCATGGCTTTAGCCAAATTCTGTATGCCTTTACGTCGGCGGCCAACAATAACGGTAGTGCCTTTGCTGGTTTAGGTGCGAACACGCCGTTTTATAACTACGCTTTAGCGGCTGCCATGCTCATCGGGCGCTTTGGGGTGATTGTGGCGGTGTTGGCCGTCGCCGGTGGCATGGCCAAGAAAAAACGCACCCACTCTGACGGCGCTTTACCGACTCACGGCCCATTATTTATGTGCCTCTTGCTGGGCGTCATTGTGTTAGTGGGCGCCTTAACCTATTTGCCGGCACTGGTGCTGGGTCCTGTGATTGAACATCTACAGTGGATGCATTAAAAGGAATGGCTATGTTAACTGAAAAAACGAGCGCTTTAACGACGGCAGCGACCATGCAAATGGTTAAAGACGCTTTGTGGAAATTCACCCCTCGGGCGCAGCTGCGCAATCCGGTAATGTTTGTGGTGTATGTGGGCAGTTTACTCAGTACCGGTTTAGCGCTACAGGCGCTGTGGCAAGGTGCGGATAATGCAGGCTTTGTGGTGACGTTAACCGCGTGGCTGTGGTTTACCTTGCTGTTTGCTAACTTTGCAGAAGCTTATGCCGAAGGTAAAAGTAAGGCTCAGGCCGCTTCGCTGAAGGAACTGAAGCAAACGGTGTCGGCTTGCCGTTTGCGCATGAAACAAGGGCAAGAGCAGCAAGAAATTGTGGCCTCCAGCGACTTACGCATCAACGACGTGGTGTATGTTCAGGCGGGTGAGCTGGTGCCTATGGATGGTGAGGTGATCGAGGGCGTGGCTTCTGTGGACGAATCGGCGATTACGGGTGAATCGGCACCCGTGATTCGGGCCGCGGGCAGTGATTTTTGCTCGGTGACGGGGGGCACAAGGCTGGTGTCGGACTGGTTGAAGGTGCGCATCAACGCCAATCCTGGCGAGTCATTCATTGACCAGATGATTGGCATGGTGGAAGGCGCTAAGCGCCAGAAAACCCCCAATGAGGTGGCTTTGACCATTGTGCTGGTGACCTTGACGGTAATCTTCTTGATGGTGGTGGCCACGCTACTGCCGTTTTCGGTATTTGCCGCTACCGTGGGCGATGCCACGGCGCCGCTGGCCATTGTGTCTTTGATCGCGCTGCTGGTGTGCTTGATTCCCACCACCATCGGTGGCTTATTGTCGGCCATTGGCGTAGCAGGGATGAGCCGCATGATGGCCAAAAACGTGGTGGCCAAATCAGGGCGGGCGGTGGAGACGGCGGGCAATATCGACGTCTTGCTGTTAGATAAAACCGGCACCATTACGTTTGGTAATCGGCAGGCCAGCGCTTTTTATCCGGCCGTGGGCATTCGCCCAGCTGATTTTGCTGAAAAAGCGTGGTTAGCCTCGCAGGCAGACGAAACGCCAGAAGGGCGCAGCATCGTGGCCTTGGCCCAAATCAAACAGCCAGAGCTGACCGCAGACGCTTTACAGCAGCAATGGCCTGCATTGACGGCGGTGCCGTTCACGGCGCAAACGCGCATGAGCGGGGTCGACATTGAGGTGGATGGCGCTTTGCTGGCGATTCGTAAAGGCGCATCGCAGGCGATTAAGGCTTACGTTGAGGCTCAAGGGGCAAGCTTTCCGAGCGCGGTGCAAAAACAGGTGGACTTCATTGCCGCAGAAGGCGCCACGCCCTTGGTGGTGGCCGTGGGCGATCGGGTGATCGGCTGTTTGGCCCTGAAAGACGTGGTGAAACCCAATATGAGCCGCCGTTTTGCCCAACTGCGGGAAATGGGCATCAAGACGGTGATGATTACGGGTGACAACCCTTTAACCGCTGCGGCAATCGCCTCTGAGGCGGGGGTGGATGATTATTTGGCCGAAGCCACGCCAGAAAACAAGCTCAATATGATTCGCAGCTATCAGCAGCAAGGCCTGCTGGTGGCCATGACGGGCGATGGCACCAACGATGCGCCCGCCTTGGCTCAAGCCGATGTGGCGGTGGCGATGAATTCGGGTACTCAGGCAGCCAAGGAGGCCGGCAATATGGTCGACATGGATTCCGACCCCACCAAGCTGATTGAAGTGGTGCAAACCGGCAAGCAGCTGTTGATGACGCGCGGTGCCCTGACCACGTTTTCCATCGCCAACGATGTGGCTAAATACTTTGCCATCATTCCGGCTTTATTTACCCCTTTATATCCGCAGCTGGCCGCGTTGAACGTGATGGGCTTACACAGCCCTGAGTCTGCTATTTTGGCGGCCGTGATTTTCAATGCCCTGATCATCATTGCGCTGATTCCTTTGGCAATGAAAGGGGTGCGCTACCGTGCCTTAAGCGCCGTCCAGCTGCTGCGCCAAAACGTTTTTTGGTATGGGCTAGGGGGTTTGGTGGTGCCTTTTATCGGCATTAAATTGATTGACGTAGTCTTGACCTGGATGGCTTAAGCCTGAGGTTGAAAAAGGAAAAGAAATGCAAACAAATCATTCTTTGCTGCGCCCTGCGGTCAGCGTATTGGTGTTTCTGTCGCTGCTGCTGGGCGTGGTTTACCCCTTGAGCGTGACGGCTTTAGGGCAATGGTGGTTTCCGCAGCAGGCCGCGGGCAGCCTGGTTTGGCGCGAAGGCAAAGTCATTGGCTCGGCTTTGATTGGGCAAAACTTTATTGGCCCTGAATACTTTTGGGGGCGGCCATCGGGAGCGGGCGATCATGCCTACAATAGCCTAGCCTCTGGTGGCGCCAACCTAGGGCCGAGTAATCCACGTCTGACAGAATCAGTGGTTCAGCGCCTCAGTGCCTTAGCGCCAGCAGGGGCCGCTGCTCATTCGGTGCCGGTGGATTTAGTGACCCATTCGGCCAGCGGCCTAGATCCAGACATCAGTCTAGCGGCGGCCGAGTATCAGGTGCCGCGCGTGGCTCAGGCACGGGCGCTGGATGAAGCTCAGCTACGGGCTTTGAT
>JAGNTR010000176.1 GCA_017987415.1 Neisseriaceae bacterium | reverse complement strand
ACCCTGACTGGATCTTCGTGCTGGACCGCACCGCCGCCATTGGCGAAGAAGGTCCGCCCGCCAAGAATGTGTTAGACAACCCCATCGTGGCCAAAACCAGTGCTTGGACCAAAAACCAAGTCATTGTCATGCCCTCAGCCAACTACATCGTCGCTGGCGGCGTACAGCAGTTATTACAGGCCAGTAAACAACTTAAAGATGCGTTTGACGCAGCCAAATAAAAAGGACTCCTCATGATTCAATATCCAGAAACCCAGGCCGACGGCCAAGTCATCGACATCAACGCCGAACTAAAAGCCTTAACCGCTCACTGGCAGCCCAAAATCATCAACAACTACGGCTTTCAATTTCGCATCGTTAAATTTGTGGGCGAATTTGAATGGCACACCCACGAAGGCAGCGACAAAGTCATGTTCGTGCTCGAAGGTGAGATGACCCTCGAGTTTCGCGATGGTCGTGACCCCGTCATCGTTCGCGCTGGCGAAATGTATGTGGTGCCACAAGGCTGTGAACAAAAACCATCGTCTACGGCTGAATGCAGCATTATTTTGATTGAACCTGCGGCCTAAAGCCCAGCCCACTGCGGCGGGCACGCCTTTTTAGGCTCAGCCCGCTCATTTAACCACGCACACACGAGACTTTTATGCGCCCCACTTCTTTACGCCGTCTGCCCCTCATGCTGGCGCTCCTGCCGCTCTATCTGCACGCTGAAACCGCGGCAGACAGTGCCGAGCTAGACGCCATTGTGGTTGAGGGCCAGCGCCACCACACCTTAACCCGTGGCTACACCACGGCCGGCACCCACACTCCGATTGGCCTGCCGATGACGCTGCGCGAGATTCCCCAAAGCATCAGCGTAATCACCGAGCAGCAGCTGAAAGACCAAAACATCAAAACCCTAGATCGAGCCTTATTGCAGGCAACTGGCGTGAGCCAGCAAATCTGGGGCTCTAGCCGCGGCGGTTACAACTATTTATTCGCCCGCGGCAGCCAAATCAATAACTTTTGGCTCGATGGCCTGCCCTTAGGCAGCGCCTTCCAAGACGTTGGCAACAGCACGGCGTCCATCTATGACCGCGTCGAAGTCATCCGCGGCGTTTCCGGCCTCATGGACGGCTCGGGCGAGCCAGGCGCCACCGTAAATCTGGTGCGTAAACGCCCAACCGCCGAGCCTTTAGCCGAAATCGCCTTTAACGGCGGCAGCCATTCTCGCTATGGCTTCAGCGCCGACCTATCCAATAAGCTAAACGAAAGCGGCACCCTACGCGGACGGACGGTAGTGGCCATTGAAGACGGCGACACTTGGCGCGATCGCGAGCACGAACGGGCCGCCTCTCTATACGGCATCGTTGAATACGACGTCACGCCCGACACCCAAGTAAGCGCTGGCCTACACCTGCAGTACGCCAAGGAAAAACCCAGCGGCTCCCACAGTGCTTCAGCCTACGACAATGAAGGCTACGCCACTCATTTTGGGCCGCGCGACAACCCATTCGCCGACTGGTCATACAGCCGCAGCCAGTCGCAAAACGTGTTTGTGGGCTTGAAGCATAAGTTCAACAACGACTGGAAGGCCAACGTTGAATACAGCTATTCACGTAGCCATTGGTTCCAGCCCTATGGCGTGGCCGGCATCATCAGCATCGACCACAACACCGGCGCCGCTGACATCATCAATGGCCAATGGGACCGCTCACCGCGCACCCACAGCTTCAACCTCTCGCTTACCGGTAAATACGATCTATTCGGCCGTAAGCACGACGTGATCATGGGCATGAACAGCTATCGCCACCGCAACGAAGGCTTAGGCGGCCGCAGCTTAGGCATGTTGGACAATGTCTACGACTTCATCAAAGACGGCCACTACCCTCAGCCTGCCGACCTGATGCAAAAATTCCCGCGCAACGATAGGCAAAACCAGTTTGGCGGCTACGCAGCCACGCGCATTTACCCGCTTGATGGTCTGTCGGTGATCTTAGGTGGACGCTACAGCAGCACGGAATACGGTAGCCTAGACAGCAAAAGCAATCATGTTCACTACTACAAAAAGAGCCGCTTCACGCCTTACGCTGGCATTGTGTATGACTTCAACGACAGCCTATCGGCCTATACCTCGTACAGCAGCCTGTTTGTGCCGCAAAGCCAAAAAGACGTCAACGATGATTATTTAAAACCCATCATTGGCAGCAACGTTGAAGCGGGTTTAAAAGCAGAACTGTTTGACGGTGCCCTAAATGCCTCTGCGGCCATCTACCAAACCCGCAAGGAAAACATGGCCGTAGTCGCCGGGCGCAATGACTTTGGCGATACCTATTACAAGGCCGTAGACGAAGCCAAGACCCACGGCTGGGAAGTCGACATCGGCGGCAACCTAACCCCAAACTGGCAGATTCAGGCCGGCTATAGCCAAACGCTGAGCCGCGACGGCAACGACAATCGCTTGAACACCGAGGCCATCCCGCGTCACACCGTCAAGCTGTTCACCAGCTATCAGCTGCCCCGCAGCGCTTCGGCCTGGACCATTGGTGGCGGCGTGCGTTGGCAAAGTGAAACCTATAGCACCACGCTGTTGAGCCGTGTGAACAGCCCCGAAGCAGGTAAACGCGCCTTGGCCAACGCCCGCCAAAAATCGTATGCCGTGGTGGATTTAATGGCTCGCTATCAGATCAACCCCCACGCGGAGCTGACCCTCAACGTGGACAATCTGTTTAACGAAAAATACCGCACCCAGCCCGACCGCATGAGCTACGGCGCCTTGCGCAGCGTCAGCGGCACGGTACGCTATCGCTTCTAATGAGTAGGCCTCGCTTGACCGTCTAGTGAGGCCAAACCTAAGGGCCAGCCGTGGCGGTATTGCAGCGGCAGCCCTCCTTTAGCCACAAAAAACGCCGTCTAAACCCAGTTTAGACGGCGTTTTGATGTTCACTATTTAAGCGCTGCGCACGGCGCTGGGCAGGCAGCCAAAGCGCTGCTTAAACACAGTATTGAAATGGCCTGCGTGGCGATAGCCAACAAAATGCATGGTCTCTTGCACGCTTTTGCCTTCATGCGCCAGCATATCCATGGCGCAGTCCAGGCGCAGGCGGCGAATGTAGCCCGCCACGGTGTCGCCCGTTTGCTCCTTAAAATAACGCTTCAAATAGCATTCATTCAAACCCACGCGCCGCGCCAGCGAGGTAATGGTGATGTCTTGTTGAAAGCCTGCGCGAATGATGTCTACGGCCTCATCAATTTGGCTGCGCTGAGCCCGGCTTTGCTTGTCGGTCAACACAAACCGCAGAAGCTGGGCGGTTAAATCCAGCGTCGCCGACTCAAGGTCTAGCTGCGACAGGCTGTCCACCGCATACGGGCGCTGCAACATCGCCCGCGCCAAAGGCATGGTCGAAGTGGAGTGGGTGGCCAACAGCCGCATCTGCGCCGCACCACTGGTGGCAGGCGCAAACAGCTTTTCAGTCAACAGCCCTTCATCGTGCCAACGGCGCAGCCGCTCTAAAGAAAAATCCAGATGCAGCGACGCCATATGGCCATTCAACGGCTGCTTGATCTCGCGCGCATTTTGCAAATCACCGTACACCAGCCACACGTGGCCAGGATCGGCTAACAGCTCAGAGCCATTCGACAAGGTGATCTGAGTGCGGCCATTCATGATTAAAAACAGGGAAAAATTATGGCTAAACGATTCGGTGACACTGTGATACGTCCCCTGCCCTCGGCTGAGGTTACGCGCCAACAGGATTTCCGAATCAAACTGATTGACCTGTAGCGTGGTTTCCAGCTGTGGCTGTTTAAAATGCGCCAGGCAATGTCGCGGGTCCGAAGCGACTAAGTCGCAGCCGGACAGGCTGTTTTCTAGATAAGATTGATACTGCTGATAGATGTGGGTGATGTTCATGGTGTCAAATCATTTACTCAGTAGAAGGGGCCGATACAGTATGGCTTGGTCCTTGCCCCTAAGCTGCAACTCTTTCAGTATAAACGGATTCCTACTAAAGATAAAGATTATCATTATCATCTTTTCAACAAACCTAGCCCCCACCAAGAGCATCCCTGCTCTTGCTCTACTGACACGCCGTCACAAACGCGCGTCACCAAACCGACACCTTCGGCGTGTTTCTGATGAGCGCAGATGGCGTCTGCTTGGGCGGCCATATAGCGTATAAATCACAAAAAGCCCCTATGGGCCGATACGGCCGATAGGGGCTTTTTGATGTACAAGCCTTAAATCATTCCGTGCTTATTCCACCGTCACCGACTTCGCCAAGTTACGCGGCTTGTCTACATCGGTACCGCGGGCTAAAGCAGTGTGGTAAGACAACAGCTGTACCGGCACCACGTGCACGATGGGCGACAAAACGCCGACGTGGCGTGGAGTGCGGATCACGTGTACGCGCTCTGATTCTTGGAAGTGGCTGTCGAGGTCAGCAAACACAAACAGCTCGCCTTCGCGCGCCGATACTTCTTGCATATTGCCCTTCACTTTTTCCAACAGGCTGTCGTTAGGCGCAATCACCACCACCGGCATGGTGTTGTCCACCAAGGCCAAAGGCCCGTGTTTTAACTCGCCAGATGGATAGGCTTCGGCGTGAATATAGGTAATCTCTTTCAGCTTCAGCGCGCCTTCTAGGGCAATCGGATAATGAATGCCGCGGCCCAA
>JAGNTR010000051.1:9028-15888 GCA_017987415.1 Neisseriaceae bacterium | reverse complement strand
TGGCTGATGTATTTTTCAACTCGGCTTAGCTTGGCGTTGATATTGGGGCGAATCAATTTTTCATCCTGTAAGTCTACCGAAATACCGGCCACGCCCACGACGTTTTGTTTTCCGTCGAGAATGGGGACTTTAGTGGTCAAGCACCAGCCTAATAGGCCAGACTGGTAGGAATGCAGCTCGAGCTGGTTGCTGATGCGTTTTTTGCTGCGCATGACGCCATGATCTTGTTCGGTATAGCCTAGGCCTAAGTCATAGTGGAACACGTCTTCGGCGCGTTTGCCAATGATGTTTTTGAGATGACCCACTTTACAGCGCTTGGCCAGATGCTCATTGGCGAGCTGGTAGCGCGCTTCGGTATTTTTGACAAAAAACGTCACGTTAGGGAGGGCGTTGATGAGGGGCATGATCAGGCCTAGGTGGGCCAAAAGGGCGTTTAAATGATCCACCTCAAACGCTTGTTCGCCTTGGCTAATGGCCACTAGCTGGTTAATGTTTAGCATGATTTCTCCTGTTTTTATTTTTATCTACTTGATTTTTTAGTGATTAATATAGGTTATTTTCACTATTGTGCTGAATTGCGCATCAGTTGAGGTAAAAGATATCAAGACCTAGGGGTTTAAATCAAGCACTCTATAAAAAACAATTCAATAATATAGAGGCGAGATCATGCAACAGCAACGTTATCATAAAATTCGTGTCATTGATTCTCACACCGAAGGTGAGCCCACCCGTTTAGTGGTTGAGGGCTTTCCTGATTTGGGCCAGGGCAGTATGGCTGAGCGCTTAGCCATTTTGCGCACTGAGCACGATCAATGGCGTAAAGCAGTCATTCTAGAGCCGCGCGGCAACGACATTCTGGTGGGGGCGCTTCTGTGCCCACCGCAAAACCCTAAGGCTACGGCCGGGGTAATCTTTTTTAATAATGAAGACTATTTAGGCATGTGCGGTCACGGCACCATTGGGCTGATGGCCTCGCTGCAACATTTGGGCTTGGCCGGCGTGGGCGAACACATCGTGGAAACCCCTGTGGGCGATGTCACCACCACCATTCATGCCGACGGCAGCGTCAGCATTAAAAACGTGTACGCCTATCGCTATCGCAAAGACGTGGCGGTCGATGTGCCGGGCTTAGGCTCGGTGAGCGGCGACATTGCTTGGGGCGGTAATTGGTTCTTCTTGGTCAGCCAAAAATTCATCGACATCAGTCTACAGAATGCGAAGGCATTGACCGACATTACCTTGGCCATTCGCGATGCTTTAGTGGCTCAAGGCATCACCGGTAAAGATGGTCAGATGATTGACCACATCGAATTGTTTCAGCCACACGCTACGGCCAACAGCCAAAGCTTTGTGCTGTGTCCGGGCGGCGCTTACGACCGCTCACCTTGCGGCACCGGCACCAGTGCTAAATTGGCCTGTTTGGCGGCCGATGGCAAGCTGGCCGAAGGAGAAGAGTGGATTCAGGCCAGCGTGATCGGTAGCCAGTTCCGTACCCGCTATGAGCGCGTTGACGCAGACGGGATTGTGCCGACCATTCAAGGCCACGCCTATATTTGTGCCGACAACACCTTATTAATCGATGCCAACGATCCATTTCGTTGGGGCATTGTGGCCAAGTAAGGGAGTAGGCAAATGCAGGCGCAACACAAACATTCTTTTGTCGTGGTCGGAGGGGGCGTGATTGGCTTAAGCATTGCGCTGTCCTTACAGGCGCGCGGCGTGGACGTCTTGCTGCTGGAGCAGGCAGACACCGTTGGCTCTGGCGCTTCTGTCGGCAATGCCGGCCACATCGCCACCGAGCAGGTGTTTCCGATTGCCGACCCGAGCATTTTAAAATCGTTGCCGAGCATGCTGTTTGATCCCTTAGGGCCGTTGCGTTTGGACTGGCGCTATTTATGCCAGATTACGCCTTGGTTTATGCGGCTTTTGGGCAATATGCGGCCTAAGCCTTTTCAACACATTCATGAGGCCTTAACCGCGATCAATGCGGCGGCTTTGCCGGCTTGGCAAGCGTTTGCCGATCAATGGCGGCTGAATGATTTAATCCACATTGACGGCTCGCTGCTGGTGGCGGAAAAGGCCGCCACGGTGGCGAAGCTGAAACAGCATGGTGAGGCCTTGAATCGAATCGGCGTACGTAACCAGTGGCTGGACGCCGAAGCTTTAAAGGCGCGCGAGCCACAGCTAGCGAATCAGCTGGGCGCCTTGTTTTATCCAGACACTGGCCACGTCGTGGATTTGGCGGCGCTGTTATCGCGGCTAGAGGCTGAGTTTTTAGCCTTGGGTGGTCAGGTATGGACACAGGCAAAAGTCGAGACGATTGAGCCGCGTGGGCCTGAAAATATTTTGTTGTACAGTAGTAAAGGGCCGGTGTGGGCGAAAAACGTGGTGATTGCCTGCGGTGCTTATGCCAAGGACTTGGTACGCCAGGCCAGCGGCGTCACCGTGCCGCTAGAAACCGAACGTGGCTACCATTTAATGTTGCCACAAGAGACGGGGAGGCTGTCGGTGCCGGTGTCTAGCGCGGATCGGCGCTTCATCATGACGCCGATGACGCATGGCCTAAGACTGGCCGGTACGGTGGAGTACGCCGGACTAGAGCGACCGGCCAATATGCAGCGGGCGCGTAATTTTGTGCCTCTGGCCAACCCTATGCTCGGCCAAGCGCTAGACACGCAAGGCGCGACTGAATGGATGGGATTTCGGCCCACGATTGCCGATTCTTTGCCGGTATTAGATAAAA
The DNA here is from genome assembly GCA_017987415.1 of Neisseriaceae bacterium. Taxonomy (GTDB): domain Bacteria; phylum Pseudomonadota; class Gammaproteobacteria; order Burkholderiales; family Neisseriaceae; genus JAGNPU01. Next base: position 13,145 of record JAGNTR010000051.1, on the reverse strand, counting down.
AAGATCATTGTTACTTTGCCTTTGGGCATCAACATCTGGGCCTGACTCAGGCAGCCATCAGCGCCAAAGCGATTGTGGCCATGCATTTTAATGAGCCAAGCCCTTTAGATTGCTCAGCGTTTTCGCTGAATCGATTTTCATAACACTTAGGAGAGAAAAATGAATTTTCACGGTATTTTAGTGCCTTTGGTAACCCCGTTTAAGGCCGACAAGAGCTTGGATTTAGACACCTTAAAAACCTTGACCGAAGCCTTTATTCAAAAAGGCGTGACCGGCTTAGTGGCCTGTGGCACCACGGGCGAATACTATGCGCTGAATGAGTCTGAGCGTGAGGCCGTGTTGACCACGGTGGCGGGCGTGGCCAAAGGTCGAGTGACCCTCATTGCTGGCATCAACGACTTATCCACAGAAGGCGCTTGCGCCCGTGCCCAGCAGGCGAAAAGCCTGGGTTATGAAGGCCTGATGTTGGCACCGCCACCTTACAGCCTGCCTGACCAAGCGGGCGTGATCGCCCACTACGAAACCGTAGCGGCGGCCACCGATTTACCCATCATCATGTACAACTTCCCAGCCCGTATCGGCATTGAATTGGAATATGAAACCGTGGTGCATTTGGCGAAAAACCCGAACATTGTGGCGATTAAGGAAAGCAGCGGCGACTTTAGCCGTGCCTTACGCTTGCTACAAACTGAGTTCGACGGTTTTGAAGTAATTTGCGGCTGTGACGACCAGCCGGTGGACTTCTTCTTCTGGGGTTCGAAAAGCTGGATTGCCGGCGCGGGCAACGTGTTCCCAGAAGAGCAAGTGGCGATGTTTAAGGCGGCTCAGGCCGGCGACTGGGATCAAGCGCGCGACATCATGCGGGCGATTTATCCAGCTATTTACTCTATGGAATCGGGCAATTACAACCAAAAAGCCAAGTTGGGCTGCCTTAAAGGTACGCTTAATGTAGGCGCCGTGCGTTTGCCTTTATCTGATTTGTCGGCGGATGAGCAAGCCGAATTTCAAGCTTTTTTTAAGTAAGGAGCCACGATGTCATTAACTAAAGAACAAGTATTCGCCCAAGCTCAGGCGGGTGAATTATGGGCAGGCAATTTGATTGCCGGCCATCAAGGTACGGGTGCCAAGTTGGCCAACCATACCCCCATCGACAATAGCTTGATTGGCTATATTGCCGACGGCGATGCCGCTGATGTGAACGCCGCTGTGGCTGTGGCGCGTACGACGTTTGAGGCCGGCAGCTGGAGCCATTTGGCACCGAGCGAGCGTAAGCAAGTTATGCTGCGCTGGTCGCAATTGCTAGAGGCACACAGCGAAGAGTTGGCGGCCTTGGATTGCGTAGACGCGGGCAAGCCAATTACCGAGTGTTTGAACACCGACATGCCGGCCACGATTGACACGTTTTACTGGTATGCCGAAGCCGTGGACAAGCTGTTTGGCAAAGTAGCGCCGACGGGCCGTGATGCTTTGGGCCTCATCGTGACCGAGCCAATTGGCGTGGTCGGTGCCGTGTTGCCGTGGAACTTTCCTGCCCAAATGTTTGCTTGGAAGGTGGCGCCTGCGCTGACTGCCGGCAACTCGGTGATCGTCAAACCTGCGGAGCTAACGTCTTTAAGCGCCTACCGCATGGTGCAGCTGGCCTATGAAGCTGGCGTGCCAGAAGGGGCTTTGAGTCTGGTGTGTGGCTTGGGTGAAAAAGTGGGTGAGCCTTTAGGCCGCCACATGGATGTCGACATTGTGTCGTTCACCGGTTCAACCGAAGTAGGCCGCTATTTCTTGAAGTATTCGGCCGAGAGCAATCTGAAAGAAGTGGTGCTGGAGTGTGGTGGTAAAAGCCCGCAGGTGGTATTTGAAGACGCCGATCTGGATGGGGCCGTGCCGCACATTTTGGCCGCAGCCTTCTGGAATATGAGCGAAAACTGTAGCTGTGGCTCACGCCTCATCGTACATGAATCAGTGAAAGAAGCGCTATTGGCCAAGCTGATTGAGGGTTTGAAAACGTGGAAAGTGGGCAACCCTATGGACGAATCGGTGTCGATTGGGCCCATGGTGGAAGAAGCGCACTTTAATAAGGTGAAATCCTTCCTCGACGTGACGCCTAAAGAAGGCGGTCGCCTCGTGGCCGGTGGTAAAATCCACGGCGATTTGGGCAGCGGCTGGTATTTAGAGCCTACGATTTTTGATCAGGTGACGGCCGACATGACGCTGTTCCAAAACGAAGTCTTTGGTCCGATTTTGGCCGTGACTACGTTTGCAACCGAGGCCGAGGCCATTGCCTTGGCTAACGATACGCATTATGGCTTGGCCGCTTCGTTCTACAGCCAAGACGTGAAGCGCACCATGCGCGTGGCCCGAGCCATTAAGGCCGGCACGGTGTCGATCAACGGCTTTAGTGAAGGAGACATTTCAACGCCGTTTGGCGGCTTTAAGCAGTCTGGTTTTGGCGGTAAAGACAACGGCCTAGAGGCCTTTGAGCAGTATGTACAAACCAAAGTGATTTGGTACGTGAACTAATAACAACAAGACGGCCTGACTTTAGGGACATAAAGCAGGCCGATTTTGAACTATCTACAAACTGAGAAACAACGAAGGAGTACTTTATGGAAGCCATCGTTAACACCATAGTTGGTTATATTTGGGGCAATGCCTTAGTAGGTTTAGCCTTGGGCGTCGGCCTGTATTTCACCATTGCCACGCGGGGCGTGCAGTTCCGCTATTTATTGGAAATGGTCCGTTTATTAAGAGAGAACAAGTCGTCTAAAGAGGGCATCTCTTCATTTCAAGCATTTTGTTTGGCATTGTCTGGCCGCGTAGGCGTGGGCAATATTGCGGGCGTGGCCACGGCCATTGCTGCGGGTGGTCCGGGCGCCATTTTCTGGATGGTGGTGATGGGCCTATTGGGCGGTGCCAGTGCCTTTATTGAGTCGACTTTGGCTCAGGTGTATAAGCAGCGTGCCGATGGCCAGTATCGCGGTGGCTCACCGTATTACATTGAAAAAGGCTTGAAGCTGAAGCCGTTTGCGATTGTGGTGGCGGCCGTGATTTGCTTGTCTTACGGCGTGTTGGTGCCAGGCATTCAAGCCAACACCATTGCCGATTCGTTTAAAACCGCGTTTGATATCCCGCCTATGGTGACGGGCATCATCGTGACCGTATTGATGGCGTATTTGATTTTTGGTGGCGTGAAGCGTATTGCCAGCGTGGCCGACAAAGTCGTGCCGATCATGGCCTTGGCCTACATCTTGCTGATGTTCATCATTTTGGGTAGCCACTACGAGCAAGTACCGGCCATGTTTAGCCTGATCTTCCGCAGTGCCTTAGGTATGGATGCCGTTTTTGGTGGCATTGTGGGTACGGCCGTTTCTTGGGGCGTACGTCGTGCGGTGTTCTCTAACGTGGCTGGTGCCGGTGAGGCCACCTTTAGCTCGGCCGCAGCCGAAGTCAGCCACCCTGCCAAACAGGGTTTGATTCAGGCATTTTCGATCTACATCGACACGGTGGTGGTGTGTACTGCTTCTGGTTTGATGATGTTGGTAACCAATATGTACAACGTGTTCCCAGACGGCAGCAGCGTGGCCTTGGTTGAATATGTGCCTGGCGTGGCAGCGGGTACGGCGTGGACGCAAATGGCCGTGTCGACCGTGTTTACTGGTGCCGGCTCTGCCTTTGTATCGATTGCCGTGTTCTTGTTCGCGTTCACGACGCTGATGGCTTATTACTATATTGCCGAAACCACCATCGTTTATCTAGACCGTAAGCTGTCTTACCCTGTGTTGAAGCTATTATTGAAGTTTGTGTTCTTGATCGTGTTGTTCTTTGGCAGCGTTCAGTCGGTGAGCCTGATGTGGAGCCTTGGCGACATTGGCTTTGGCAGCATGAGCTATTTGAACTTCATCGCCATCGTGCTGTTGTCTAAGCCTGCGTTTAGAACCTTGCGTGACTATGAACGGCAGAAAAAAATGGGCATCGACCCGATTTTTGATCCGCGCGTAGCCGGGGTGGAAAACGCCGAGCTGTGGGAAGAATTAAGCGACGAATATAAGAAAAAAGCCAAGTAATCCGTTTTGAGTACTTTCTCTTTTATGCCCATAACCTTGGTCGGTTATGGGCTTTTTTT
>JAGNTR010000051.1:0-8928 GCA_017987415.1 Neisseriaceae bacterium | reverse complement strand
TCCTGCGTGGGTCGCGACCCACCCTATGGCTAGAGTTTATCTGTGTCGGATGGGTAACGTGTAGCCTGCCCACCGTTTGTTGAACCATAAACCAAGCTGCGTTACGCCTCATCTAGCCCAAACACCGGCGCGAGGGCGCGGCGATACAGCTCGGTTTTTTTCTCCAGCTTAAGCGGATAGGCGCGTGAGGACGAAGGCATGCGGTACAGCCTCAGCGTTTGGCCACGGTATTCGACCTCGACGTATTCGCCGGGCTTGGGGATTTTGGTGAGGCCAAACTGGCCGCAGGCGATGCTCATGGCTTTTTCGCCGGTGGTGAGTAGGGTGCGGCAGTCGGGAAGCTGATCCAGCAGCTGACGAATATTGCGTTCTTCGACGATGTCTAAAAACTGATCGGCGGCGTTGCCCTTGAGCCGATGGGCTTTGTAAACGGTATCGGATAGGGCAAAGCCTACATGGTTCAAAAAGGCGGCGATGTCGTCGGCCTTAATGCTTTTTTTAGCCAAGTCTAGAAAATGGTCTTTGTCGTTAAAAAAGATCAGGCCCATGATGCGCCACATGTCGTTGGTGAAGTTGGGGTAGTAAAACGATTCGCTCCAGCGCTGGGCTGGTGGCGGAAAGGTGCCCATCATCAACACTTTGGCGTGCTTAGGCATAAAGGGCGCTAATGGATGGGTTTCAACGATTTTGTCGGCGTTGGCTTCGGCCTGGGTGGCAGGCATGGGTTTAGACATGGTAAGGCTCCATAGTGATGGCCTGACTTTAAGGGGTTTTGCCTGAAATGGGAAGCCCAAGCGTTTTTTGGGGGGCGGGGCAGCGGTGTTGAGTTGATCGTTTCAACGTCTGATCTGAGCGTTATTTCATCTAAAACGGCCGTCTGATCTTGTTTACAATGAGGCTTCAGTGAATAAACTCAGACACACACGATAAGGAGAAATAATGAATAAGATTGCCATTCCTCATTACCAAACCGATGCTTTTTTTGGCTTACAAGATCAGTGGGTTGAAACCGCCGCTGGCGAGCTGACCCACTATCATGAGCTGGGCAGCGGCACGCCGATTTTGTTTTTACACGGTTCGGGTACTGGCGTTTCGGCGGCGGCAAACTGGTGGTTGAACCTGCCTGAGCTGGCCAGCTGTGGGCGCTGTATTGCGATCGATTCGATAGGCTATGGCCAAACCCTCACCCCTGACGATACCCCCTACGGCATTCGTGAGTGGGTGCAGCATGCGGTCCGGGTATTGGATGCTTTAGGGATTGAAAAAACCTGGATTGTGGGCAATTCTTTGGGCGGCTGGTTGGCGTTTCAGTTTGCCATCGATTATCCAGAACGCTTGTTGGGCATTGTGTCCATGGGCACGGGAGGCGCCAAAAAAACGGCGGCCTTGGCTGGCCACGCCAAACCTACTCTAACCGAAGACGGCATTCGCGAAACCTTAAAGCAGTTTGTGGTTGACGATGCGTTGATTACCGATGAGCTGGTGGCCGTGCGTTATCAGGCTGCCCTAAACGATTCGGCCTCCGACCGTTTAGTGAAGGTGATCACCGCTCGCGATCGAGATCGCGATGCGCTGCCGCTTGATTTTGAGGTCTTAGCCAAGCTGACGGTGCCGGTGTTGCTGATTCACGGCACGCAAGACGTGGTGATTCCTGTGTCGCGCACCTGGGATTTACTCAACGTCCTCCCTAACGCCGATGCCCACATCTTTAGCCAGTGTGGTCATTGGTCACAAGTAGAGCGGGCGCAAGAGTTTAACCAAGTGGTGAAGCAGTATTTGGCTTTACATGCTTAAGGTTTAAACGATTGCCGCCATAGGCTAAAAGGCCGCCCGATGATCCGGGCGGCCTTTTTTGTCGTGGCTTCAGCTTAGCGGGCTTTGGCCATGGTTAAAGCTAGGTCTTCGATCATGTCTTCTTGACCACCCACGGTGCCGCGGCGGCCAAGCTCTAGCAAGATGTCGCGGGCGGAGACGCCATACTGGGCCTCGGCACGTTTGGCGAATAATAAGAACGATGAGTAGACGCCTGCATAGCCTAGGGTTAAGGCGTCTCGATCAAGGCGAATGGGGTGATCCATGATGGGCACCACTAAATCTTCGGCCACGTCTTGAACCTTAAATAGGTCAACGCCGGTGGCGATGCCCATGCGGTTGCACACGGCCACTAAGGCTTCGAGGGGTGTATTGCCCGCGCCCGCGCCTAGGCCTGCGGCGGCGGCGTCGATGCGGGTGGCGCCGGCCTCAATGGCGGCCACGGAGTTGGCCACGCCCATGGCCAGATTGTGGTGGCCGTGAAAGCCAATTTCTACCGCATCGCCAAAGGTTTGCTTCATTGGGCCGACGCGGGCTTTGACGTCTTCAGGCAGCATGTAGCCGGCCGAATCGGTGACGTAGACGCAGTTCGCGCCATAGGCCACCATCAGCTGAGCCTGGCTTAAGAGCTGCTCAGGGCTGGCCATGTGGGCCATCATTAAAAACCCGACCACGTCCATGCCCAACGTTCGTGCCGCGCTGATGTGCTGTTCGGAAACGTCGGCTTCGGTGCTGTGGGTGGCCACGCGAATGCAGTGAACGCCGAGTTCATGCGCCATGTGTAGGTGGGCGGTGGTGCCGATGCCTGGCAGCAATAAAGCCGATACCTTGGCTTGTTTGAGTAAAGGAATCACGGTCGATAGATAGTCTTCGTCGCTGTGGGCTGGGAAGCCATAGTTGACTGAGCTGCCGCCTAGGCCGTCGCCGTGGGTGATTTCAATCAGCGGCACGCCGGCAGCATCTAGGCCGGTGGCAATGTTTTTCATGTTGTCCAGCGTCATTTGATGGCGTTTAGGGTGCATGCCGTCGCGTAAGGTCATATCGTGTAAACGAATCGTGGGTTGGCTCATTGAGATGCCCCTTTCAACATATTATTGGCAAAGATTTCAGCCGTTTTTGCAGCGGCGGCGGTCATGATGTCGAGGTTGCCGGCGTACGTTGGTAAGAAGTCGCCTAGGCCTGCGACCTCTAAAAAGATGGACACACGGTTGCCGTCGAATACGGGACCGTTGACCAGTCGATAGCCAGGGACATAGGTTTGCACCTGTTTGACCATGGCCAGAACCGAGGCGGTGATGGCTGCCTGATCAGGCTCTCCAGCGACCAGGCAATGCACGGTGTCGCGCATCATCAACGGCGGCTCAGCCGGGTTAATGATGATGATGGCCTTGCCTTCTTTGGCGCCGCCGACCTGTTCGATGGCGCTGGCGGTGGTGAGGGTGAATTCATCAATGTTTTTGCGGGTGCCTGGGCCAACCGAGCGGCTGGACACGGTGGCCACGATTTCGGCGTAGTCAACCGGCTGCACCTGAGAGACGGCTGCCACCATGGGGATGGTGGCTTGGCCACCGCAGGTCACCATATTGACGTTCATTAAGTCTAGGCTCAGGCCTTGGGCTAAGTTCACCGGCGGCACGCAAAAAGGGCCAATGGCGGCGGGGGTCAAGTCAATCATCACCACACCCAGCTCGTTGAGCTTGCGGCTGTTTTCAGCGTGGACATAGGCTGAAGTGGCGTCGAAGGCGATTTGAATGCCATCGGCGGCCACGTGTGGCAGCAGACCGTCCACACCTTCGGCAGTGGTTTTCAAACCCATGCTGGCGGCGCGGGCTAAGCCTTCTGAGGTGGGGTCTATGCCGACCATCCAGACGGGTTCTAGGACGGGGCTGCGTTGGAGCTTATACAGTAAATCGGTGCCGATGTTGCCAGGACCGATTAAGGCGCATTTGATTTTGTTCATGTTCCTCTTTCTATTTTTATGGGGTTATCGCACAAATTCTGTCGTCACCGTACCCAGTTGGGCGATGTTGACGCTAAAACGGTTGGGGGCGGTGACGGCCACCATGGGGCCAAGGGCGCCGGTCAAAATGATGTCGCCCGCCAATAGGGGGCGGCCGCGCGCCACCATCAGATCAGCCAGCCAAATGGCGGCATTTAAAGGGTTGTATAGGCATTGGGTGCCTTCGCCGCTGGCCATGATTTGGCCGTTCTGGTCGGTCATCTGCATGGCGCATTCGGCTACGTCTACGTCGCGCAGCAAAACTGGCTGGCTGCCTAAGACAAAGCGTGCGCTGGAGGCATTGTCGGCGACGGTGTCGAAGAGGCTGATGCGCCAGTCGGCGATGCGGCTGTCCACGATTTCAATGGCGGGTAGGGCGTATTCGGTGGCGCCGATGATGTCGGCGTAGGTGTGGCGCTCATGCTTGAGGTCGCGGCCGATGACGAGGGCGATTTCGGCCTCTACCTTGGGCAAAATCAGCGATTGCAGCGATACGGGCATGCCTTGGCCAACGGCCATGTCGGCGAACAGCATGCCAAAATCGGGTTCGCCTACGCCGAGCTGCTGCTGAACTTTGGGCGAGGTGAGGCCGATTTTACGACCGACTAAGCGTTGACCTGCGGCGAGGGCGTGCTCGGTGTTGGCTTCTTGAATGGCGTAGGCGATGTCGATGCTGTGTTGATCAGCACCAAAGCGGGCTTTAATGGGCTCGAGCGGCTGACGTTGCTGTTGAGCCGCGCGTAGAGCCGCCGCGGCGGCTTCAACGGTGAGGGGGGTAGACATAGTGATCCTTGTGTGAACGCAATGAAAACACTAAGAATCGGAAATTATGCCGATTTGCGCCAATACTTATTTTCTTTTAGTTCATAAGCCAGACGTATGAATGGCGTCGACGTAAAAAAACCCGCCGACCTGAAGCTTTGGTGGGCGGGGTGATTGTGGTTGGAATAGCCTAGGCGAAATGCTCTATGACTAAGGCTTTAAAGGCTTTAAGTTCCGGCATGGGGTGGTCTTTACGGGAGACCATTAAAAGGTCGATCGGTGGCGGCGGCGGATTGAGCGGGCGCACGCACACCTTATCGCTGATCAACGCCGTGGTGTAGGCCGGCAGTAGGGTACAGCCTAGGCCCATGCTGACTAGGTTGAGGTTGAGCAAAATATTGCTGGCGTTTTGAACCGTGTTGATGTGTACGCCGTGGTGGTCAAAATACTGGTTGATTAAGGGGTAGAGTCGGCCAGAGTACGCTGGGTCAGAGTGCACAAAGTCGACGTTGTTCAGTGCCGCCACGTCAATGACGGTTTTGGCCGCTAAGGGGTGGTTGGTCGGCAGCAGCAGGGCCAGTGGTTCTTGTAACACCACGGTGTGTTCATACTCATCGTTGTCGATGATTTGGCGCATAAAGGCGATGTCGATTTCGCCATTGAGTAAGGCCTGTTCCTGCTGGCCAGTGGGCAGGCTGTGCAGGTTGACCTCTAGATTGGGGAAGGCCGCCCGCAGCTGGGGAAAAAGGTGGGGGAAGACGCTCACCTCTGCGGCGGGCACAAAGCCGACCGACAAAAGGCGGCTGCGGTTTTGGTGGGCCTGACGCGTGAGCTGAATGGCCCGTTCGGCTTGCTCCAGCGTCAGCCTTGCTTCACGCAGAAATATTTCCCCTTCGGGGGTCATGTCCACGCGTCGCTTGGTGCGCTCAAACAGCTGCACCCCAATTTCATCTTCTAGGTCTTTGATTTGCTGGCTCAGCGAGGGCTGGGAAGTGAATAGCCGTAAAGCGGCTTTACTAAAGTTCAGTTCCTCTGCCACCGCCACGAAATATCGTAGGTGTCGTAACTCCATCTGGTTCGCCTTTGTTTTTTTAATTATAGAAAAAAAGTATCAAGCGACATAAACAAAATATTTCACAGTTTACGCATAAAGCTTGATGATCGAATCAGTCTTGTAGACACCTAATAAATGAGCGCTAGTTGGCAAACTGGAAGCGCAATCACGACCAAAAGAGGAGGAGTGCTTATTATGAGTACAACAATTGATTTCAATGCCTTAGTCGATGCAAAAAACGGACGGGTGACGCCGGTCATTTACACGGATCCAGCCATTTATGAGCTGGAGTTGGAACGGGTGTTCGGACGGTGTTGGTTGTTCTTGTGTCACGAAAGCCAAATTCCCAAGGCGGGCGACTTTTTTAATACATTTATGGGCGAAGATCCCGTGGTGATTGTACGACAAAAAGACGGCACAATCAAAGCCTTCCTGAATCAGTGCCGCCACCGCTCCATGCGGGTGAGCTATGCCGACTCGGGCAATACCCGCGCCTTCACCTGTCCTTATCACGGTTGGTCTTACGGTACCGATGGTGCCCTCATCGAGGTGCCGCTAGAAACCCGCGCCTATCCTCACGGCCTGTGTAAAGAAAAATGGGGCCTGCAGGAAGTGACGCGCGTGACCTCATATAAAGGCCTTATTTTTGGCAATTGGGACGAAGGCGCGCCAGATTTGGCGACCTATATGGGCGACATGGCCTGGTATTTAGACGGCGTATTGGATCGCCGTGAAGGCGGCACCGAAATCATCGGCGGGGTACAAAAATGGGAGATCGAGTGCAACTGGAAGTTTGCCGCCGAGCAGTTCGCCAGCGATCAATATCATGCGCTGTTCTCACATGCCTCTGCGGTTCAGGTGCTGGGCGCTAAGCCCGATGACGATGCCGACAAAAAGCTCGGCGCTGGCCAAACGGCCAGACCCGTTTGGGAAACCGCCAAAGACGCGATTCAATATGGCGAAGATGGCCACGGCTCTGGCTTTTTCTTCACCGAACAGCCCGACGCCAACGTGTGGGTGGATGGTGAAGTGTCGCAATATTTTCGCGACACTTATCAAGAGGCTGAGGATCGCTTGGGTGACGTGCGGGCCTTGCGTTTGGCCGGCCACAATACCTTATTCCCGACCATGTCGTGGCTAAACGGCACGGCAACGCTGCGGGTTTGGCACCCTAAAGGCGCCAATAAGGTAGAGGTGTGGGCCTTTTGTATTGCCGATAAAGACGCGCCACAAGATGTTAAAGATGCGTTTGAACGCAGCGCCACGCGGGCGTTTGGTCCTGCTGGCTTCTTGGAACAAGATGATTCAGAAAACTGGGTGGAGATTCAAAAAATCTTGCGCGGCCATCGTGCCCGCAATACACCGCTGTGCATGGAAATGGGCATCGGCAACGAAAAACGTCGCGAAGACGGCATCCCAGGCATCACCAACTATATTTTCTCTGAAACCGCTGCGCGCGGCCTCTATCGCCGCTGGGCTGATCTCTTAATGTCAGACAATTGGGATGAGGTCATCGAACGCACAGAAGCTTTTAAAGCGGAGGTTTTGCAGCCATGAATACGGTCTCTTTAGCGCTTCATCATGAAATCAGCCAGTTTTTATACCATGAAATGACCTTGCTGGACGATTGGCTGTTCCGCGACTGGCTAGACGTGATGGCCAGCGACATTCACTACACCATGCGCACCTGCGTCAACGCCCAAACGCGCGACCGCCGTCGTTCGGTACAGCCGCCGACCACGTGGATTTTTAATGAAGACAAGCATCAGCTGGAACGGCGCATTGCGCGTTTGGAAACGGGCATGGCGTGGGCAGAAGAACCCCCTTCGCGCACCCGCCACTTGCTCACCAATATTCAGGTGACGCCGGTTGAAGGCAGTGAAGATGAGTTTGACATACGTCTAAACTATTTGCTGTATCGCTCCCAAAAAGAGCGAGACGAAACCTATTACGCTGGCATGCGCCAAGACCGCATTCGCCGTACCGACAGTGCCTTGGGTTGGCAGGTGTGCCGCCGCGACATCGTGTTGGATCAGGTTGTTTTAACATCACATAATATAAGCGTTTTATTTTAATGAGTACTCGATTATTGGTCTGCGCCGTGGCAGATTTAGACGAGGGCGAAGCCCTCAAAGTAGCGTGTCAGCCAGAAGCCATTGCGGTGTTTCATTCTGGCGGCAAATTTTACGCCATGAATGACCGCTGTAGCCACGGCAATGCGTCTATGTCTGATGGCTATGTGGAAGACGATGGCACGGTGGAATGCCCCTTACATGCGGCGCGGTTTTGCTTGAGTTCAGGGCAGGCGCTGTGTTTGCCGGCCACTGATCCGATTAAAACCTACCCCGTGGTGGTGGAAAACGATCAGGTCTACGTTGAATTGGGAGAAGCCTAATGGGATGGTTGAGCGAACAGTCGGTGCTGATTACCGGCGGTGGATCTGGCCTTGGGCTGGCTCTGGTGCAGCGCTTTATCGCTGAGGGCGCCAAGGTAACCGTTTTGGAAAAATCGGCCCAAAAAGTGGCCGATCTGCGCCAGCAGTTTGGTGCCGAAGTGGTGGCGGTTGAAGGTGACGTCAGCCGTTACGCTGACAATGAGCGTGCCGTTGCGGCGGCCATTGCGGCCTTTGGGCGCTTGGATTGCTTTATCGGCAACGCCGCGATTTGGGATCATGGTGCCAGCCTAGTGTCTTTATCCGGCGAGGCCTTAGACAGCGGCTTTGATGAGCTGTTTGCGGTGAACTTAAAAGGCTATCTATTGGGCGCTAAGGCGGCCTCGGCGGCTTTGATTGAGTCCGAGGGCAGCATGATTTTTAGCCTGTCTAATTCGGCTTTTTATCCTGGCGGCGGTGGGCCTTTATACACCGCCAGCAAGCATGCCGCCGTGGGCTTGATTCGAGAGCTAGCTTATGAATTGGCGCCTAAAGTGAGGGTGAACGGCGTGGGCCCTTGCGGCATGGCCAGTGATTTACGCGGCCCAGCAGCACTGGGCCAGGCGGACACCAAAATCATGGATTCACGCACGCCAGAAGCGATTGCCAGCATTTTGCCGCTGCAGTTTTTCCCCAGCCCCGAAGATTTTACCGGGCCATTCGTGCTCTTGGCTTCACGGGCAAACAACCGCACCCTCACCGGGGTGATGATTCAGGCCGATGCCGGCTTAGGCATACGCGGCATTCGCCATACGGCCGGTGGCTTTGATCTGTAAGCCACGGCACATAATAAAAACACATCAAGGGAGTAATCATGAGCGTTAAGTTAATGTGCGTGTCGCACACGCCGATGATGGATTTTTGCCATCC
>JAGNTR010000050.1 GCA_017987415.1 Neisseriaceae bacterium | reverse complement strand
TATATTTAACCCACGTTAGGAGCCCCTCATGGCAATGATTGGTTTTTATGCCCTTGTACCTTCCCTAAGCCTTGGCCCTTTACACGCGCCCTTATTCATGGCCCTCATCAACTACAGCGGCGGCTAAACGCTCGCCAACATAAAAAAACCCCTACCGTCTTACGGCAGGGGATGCGACTCAAGACCCTTGCGACAACCTGCCTCAGCCAGCTGCCGATACAATTTGGCTTCGTCAATAAGCACCACCGTTGGTTGCGATCGCGCCAACGCCGCCGCCATGATATTCGGCAGCTCAGCCAGCTCACCCAACTCCGTCACGGCACAGCCATAGCCGGTGGCAATGGCTAAGAAATCTGGCGTGTAAATATCAACGCCCACCGGCTCAATCTCATGCTTCAACATATAACGCTTGATTTCTTGATAGCCTTGGTTATTCCATAACAACACCACTAAGGGTAAGCCCTCCTCCACCGCCGTGGCCAATTCTGGTAGCGAGAACTGTAGGCCACCATCCCCCACCAAGGCCACCACTGGCCGTGTCCGATCAACCAGCTGGGCACCAATGGCAGCCGGCAAGCCGTAGCCTAAAGTGCCATAGCCGGTGGCGGCATTAAACCATTGTCGTGGACTCTTTGCTTCGAATAAATGATTGCCAGAATACACTATTTGAGTTGAGTCACCCACCCATACAGCATCGGGAAAGGCGGCTTGAATCGTGGCTAAAACCTGATGTTGATACAGATAAGGCGCAGGCCAAAAATTCTGGCCAATTTGGCTGCGTACCTGCCGTACCGCTTTGACTCCTGCACTGTCCTGCGGATGATGGGCCGAAACATGGCTTTGCCGTTCGGCATGTTCGACCAGTCTTTGACAAAAATCAGCGCTGTCGCCCACAACCCCCAAGTGGGCACAAAAATTACCGTTGAGCTGCTGGGCGTCTAGATCCACCCGAATGATTCGACCCGGCAGCACAAAGCCACCGTCAAAAACCGTATCGTAATCGGTTTCCCCCAACTCGGTGCCAATGGCCAAGACTACATCGGCTTTGGCCATAAGCGTTCGCACCGGGCTCAACGACTGATTAGACCCTAACGACAAGGGATGGGCCGCCGGAAAGCAGCCTTTGGCATTAATCGTATACGCCGTGGCCATGTCGAACGCCTCGGCCAGCGCCACCAAATTCGCCGGCGCGACCCCCACACAACCACCACCTAACAACAACAAAGGCCGTTGAGCCTGCCCCAATAGTTCGTAAGCCGCCACCAGCGCCGCTTCGGCCGCTCGCGGCTTCATGGCCAGCATGCGTCTGGGTTCTGGCAAATGGGCGGCCGACAGCTTGATCACATCCAACGGCAATTCAATGTGGACGGGCCGAGGCCGCTCGCTATCAAACACAGCAAACGCCCGCGCCAACACTTGCGGAAGCTCATCTGGCGACAGTAAGGTATGACTAAACGCGCTGACCCCGGCCACTAGCGCCTGCTGGTTTGGCAGCTCATGCAGCCGTCCCTGCCTCATCCCTAAAGTCGGCCGTGCATTCACGCTGGAAATTACCAGCATGGGAATAGAGTCCGCATAAGCCTGAGCCATGGCGGTCAAAATATTGGTCATGCCTGGGCCGGTAATGATGAAGCAGGCCGCTACCCGACCACTAGAGCGGGCATAGCCATCAGCCATAAAGCCGGCACCTTGCTCGTGGCGTGGCGTCACGTGCCGCATGCGACTTTGCTTTAGGCCACGATACAACTCAATCGTGTGCACGCCGGGAATGCCAAAAATCAACTCAACGCCGTAGGCTTCTAAAGCCTTGACCAAATACTCGCCACAACTCATTCGCTTTTGAATCATCGTCTACTCCCCCTTATTAAAATCTTTACCCATAGTAAAAAAATTAGTTGATTTTTTACTATTATCATTTTATGCTGAATAAAAAATAAAGTAAATATACCAATAAAAACAATGTTTTTTCCCGTCTACAAAGATTTAAGGAGAACTCGTCATGGATTACTTTGTGATTGCCGTCGTCATCAGTTTACTCATTTACTTCTTCATCGGCAGCTACGTTGGCCGCCGCGTCAAAAACATTGATGATTATTTTGTGGCCGGCCGTAAAGCGCCCACACTCTTAATCGTGGGCACGTTGGTGGCCAGCTATGCCAGCACGGGGATGTTTCTAGGCGAAACCGGCTTTGCTTATGATGGCTACCCCTTTGTGTTGTGGGGGGTGGTGGTCATCATGATCAATGGTTGTACCTTGGGCGCCATTTACTTTGGACGCTTTTTAAGAAAGAGTGAAGCCCTGACCGTGCCCGATTTTTTTGGACAGCGCTTTCACAGCAAGCATGTACGGCGTATGGCCGGGATCACCACTGTATTCGGGGTCACCTTATATATGGTCGGCGTCATGCAGGGCATGTCCTTGATTTTCTCTGAACTGCTAGGCGTTCCTTATTGGCTGTCTTTATGCGCCATTTGGTTTATTTTCACAAGCTTCACGTTTTACTCTGGCTCTCGTGGCGTGTTGATCACCGACACCCTGATGTTTTTGGTGTTCACCGTTGCCGGGCTGGCAGGCTCGCTGTACATTCTCAACGCTTTAGGCGGCTGGGAAGTGGTGTTGACCAAACTCAACGCCCTCGCCCACAAGCAAGACATCATCGCTTGGCACGGCGTGAACCAGCCTGGGGCTTTTTTTGAAACAGCCTTACAGGCCTTTATTTGGATGGTGACCTTGGGCGTGGTTTGGGCCAGCGTGGTGGCCGTGAGCCCTTGGCAAAGCGGTCGCTATCTCATGGCTAAAAACCAACACGTAGTGATTCGCTCCGGCATGATCGCCACCGTCATCATGGCCTTTTTCTCTATTTTAATGATGCCAACGGGCGCCGCCATCAATTTATTAAACCCCAGCATTAATCCCTCTGAGCAAGTCATGATTTGGACTTCAGTTAACGTTTTCCCTATGGTCTTAGGGGTGTTGACGATTACAGGCATTTTTGCCGCTGGCCTGTCCTCTTGCTCAACCTTTTTGTCCTTAGTCGGCTTTAGCCTGTCGCACGACATCATTGGCATCACCGCCCAAAATAAACGCTCACTCAACTACAGCCGTCTGTCTATGCTGGTGTCTGGCCTAGTCGCACTGGTATTGGCGTTGCTACAGCCCACAGCAGTCATGGCCATGGTGTATTTTGCGGCCACCCTATTCGCTTCCTCTTGGGGCCCCATTGCCTTTGTTAGCGTGTGGTCAAAGAACGTCACCGCCCCAGCCGCCTACTGGTCTATCTGCATCGGCTTTTTTGGCAACTTGGCCGTGGCCATCGCGGCGAAAATGGGGTTAATCCAACTGCCCGTGTTCCTCGACCCCTTCATTATTGGGGTGGTGTTGTCGACCTTGGCTTTGATCGTGATTTCGCCATTGAGTCAACCCTCTAAGCAAGCATTAGCCTTTCAGGCCGCCCTGCATGAGCCCCAGCCCCAAACCGACACCCCAGCTGCGGCCCAGCAAGAGCAAAAAACCACGGCCAAAATTGCCATCGCCATCATGGCCATCGGGGTCTTTGTCTCCTGCTATCTAGTCTTTAACTACGCCCGCCACTTGCCGCAGCTATACCCCGACAATACCAGCGCCCAAATCGGCGGCTGGCTCATCGCCCTACTTTTTGGCGTGCCCATGGTGGTGGCAGGTTTCTTGGGCTACAAGACGGCCAAACGACTCTAGCCTTGGAGATACGCCATGTTACATCAGGACAATATTGCTTATTGGGTTCAGGCGGCTCAGCCTTATTTAACCGCCAGCGCCCCCCACAGCCTGTTAGAGACACGCCCTCATTTTGATGTGGCCATCATCGGCGGCGGCTTCACTGGCCTGTGGCTGGCCTATTATTTAAAAAAAGCCCAGCCGCAGCTGAGCATTGCCCTGTTCGAAGCCAAACAAATTGCCTACGGAGCCTCTGGCCGTAACGGTGGCTGGTTGTCCACTAACCTGCCCGGCGTGACCGCGCAATTGCTAAAGCAGCCCCACATTAACGCTGAGGACATTATTCGCCTACAACACCACATCGGCACCACTTTGTCCGAGGTGGCTCAGGCCTGCCAACAAGAAGGCATAGACTGTGACCTGCATCAAGGCGGCATGCTTACCATCGCCACCAACCCCGCCCAGAAAGCGCGCCTACAGCAACTTTATGCCCACCAATTAGCCTGTGGTTTTACACCAGAAACCTTAAGCTTACTGTCGGCTACTGAAGCACGGCAGCGCCTCAATAGCCCCACCGTCACGGCAGCGCTATACCATCACCAAGGTGCCAGAATTCAGCCAGCAAAACTGGCTTTCGGCCTCAAGGCCACCATTATGGGCCTAGGCGTATCTGTATTCGAACACATGCCGGTGACCGCCTTTGATGCCCGAAGTGTGACCCTGCCACAGCAAACGTTGTCGGTCGACCGCGTCATTTGCTGTACGGAAGCCTATAGTGATCGCCTCCTGCACACCCGCCACGTCATGCCCATTAACTCCGCCATCATCGCCACCCAGGTTTTACCCGATGCCTTCTGGGCCGAAGCCGGCTGGCAACAACGAGAACTTCTAGGCGATTTAGCCCACGTCTTTATGTACGCCCAGCGAACCGCTGACAACCGGATCATTCTGGGTGGGCGAGGTTCGCCCTATCGCTACAATGCGCAACACGCTGGCCATGGCCATTTGCACCCACACACCGTGCAGATGCTGTCACAGCGCCTGCAGGCCTTATTTCCCTGGCAGGATTTTCACGTCGAGCACGCCTGGTGTGGCTCCCTCGGCGTCACCCGCAATTGGTGCCCCACCGTACAATATGACCCTCATCGAGGCGTGGGCCTGATATATGGTTTTGCCGGCCACGGCGTGGCCGCCACCCACTTGGCCGCCCGCACCATGGTTGATCGCATCTTGGATCAGAACTCAGCCCGAACCAGCCTACCGTGGAATGATTTTGTGACCCCGAAGTGGCCCATTGAGCCTTTTCGCTGGCTAGGTATTCACGCGCTGTACAAAATGCTGGCCTATGCCGACAAACGGGAGCGCCACAGCCAACAATCCACCACCCCTTTTTTGGCCCACCTCGCCTATACCCTTGGTGGCATGAACTAAAGCCAACGTTAGGAGCCCTTATGAGCACGCCCTTTCCCCTCTTATCTAGCCCGCTAAACATCAGAGGCCTACGCCTCAAAAACCGCATAGTGTCTACCGGCCACGACACCAGCATGCCTACTGATGGCTTGGTCAATCCTCGACTCATTGCTTACCACCAGGCCCGCATTGACGGCGGCGTGGGCCTCATTATTCTACAAGTCTCAGGCGTGCATGAAAGCGCGCGCTACACCAACCAATTGCTCATGGCCACCCATGATGACAGCATTGAAGGCTATCGCCAGCTGGCGGAACGCTGCCATGCGCAAGACTGTAAAATTTTTGCCCAACTGTTTCACCCTGGCCGCGAAATCATGGAAGCCGGCGAAGGCCTATTGGCCGTGGCTTATTCGGCTTCAGCTCAGCCCAGTAACCGCTTTCACGTCATGCCCAAAGCCCTATCGCAAAAAATGATTGACGACATTACCGATGGCTATGTGGCCGCAGCCTTACGCATGCAGCAAGCCGGCATTGATGGGGTGGAGTTTGTCGCCAGCCATGGCTATCTGCCGGCGCAATTCATGAATGAACACATTAATCAGCGGACAGACCCATATGGCGGCAGCCTAGACAACCGCCTGCGCTTTAGCCGTGACATCCTCACCCGCATCCGCGCCGCCACCAATCCCGATTTTGTCATTGGCATGCGCATCTCGGCCGATGAAAAAGACGATCTAGGCCTAGGCCCCAGCCATGTTTTGGCCATCACCACCGCTCTGGCACCGCAGCTGGACTATCTCAACCTCACTTTAGGTACATCGGCCTCGCTGGGCGGCGCCATTCACATTGCCCCACCCATGGCCTACGCCAGCGGCTATGTTCAAGCAGACATCCAAACGTTTAAGCAACACCTTGATTTGCCTATTTTAGTGGCGGGCCGCATCAACCAGGCACAAGACGCTGAGGTTATTTTGCAAAAAGGCCTAGCCGACCTGTGCGGTATGACCCGGGCCTTGATTTGTGACCCTGAGCTGCCCAACAAAGCCTTTCAGCAGCGACTAGACGACATTCGTGCCTGCATCGGCTGTAATCAAGCCTGTATTGGCCATTTTCACAAAGGCCAGCCCATTTCCTGCATTCAATACCCACAGTCGGGCAGAGAATTACACCACCCTCGCCTCATCCCCACCACGAACCCCAAAAAAATCATGGTGATTGGCGGGGGGCCCGCCGGCATGCAGGCTGCCCTCGTCGCCGCCCAACGTGGTCATACGGTCAGCCTCTATGAAGCATCGGCAACCTTAGGAGGACAGGCACTGCTGGCCCAGAACCTAGCCCGCCGCACCGAATTTGGTGGCCTGATCACCAACCTAAAGCACGCCCTAGCCAAGCAGCCGGTGGCCATTCACACCCAGCACCCCGTCGACTTAGCCATGGTTGAGGCCTTACGGCCAGACGTGGTGATTCTGGCCACCGGCGCACGCCCCTTCGCACCACAAATCGAGCAGGATGACAGCATCCTCCGGCTAGATGCCTGGCAATATCTACAGGGCACACCTGCCCAAGGTGCTTCTGTGCTGGTGACGGACTGGCGCTGTGACTGGATTGCCCCGGGCATTGCCGAACAATTAATTCAGCAAGGCCACCAAGTCCACATCGTCATTAACGGTCTATGTCTGGGTGAGCAGCTGCCCCTATACGTCAGGGATGATTTAAGTGCCGTCGCGCATAAGCTGGGCATAAACCTCATCCACAATGCGTGTCTGTATGGCGTGCAAGACGGCACTGTTTACCTCCAGCACAACACCAGCGGTGAAGCCATGATGGTGAACAACATCGACACCATCATTGGCTGTGACGGTCATGAGGCCGTAGATGATTTTGGGGATGCTTTAGAAGCAGTGGTTGAGAAACTGTATCGAATCGGGGACTGTTTGACCCCAAGAACGGCTGAAGAAGCCATTTATGAAGGGTTTAAGTGTGCCGTTGACCTGCCCTAAACCCTAGGCAGATCAATAAGTAGGGGGCGTAATCACCCATATAATTTTGGTTT
Organism: Neisseriaceae bacterium; assembly: GCA_017987415.1. Lineage (GTDB taxonomy): Bacteria > Pseudomonadota > Gammaproteobacteria > Burkholderiales > Neisseriaceae > JAGNPU01. Next base: position 8,774 of record JAGNTR010000050.1, on the reverse strand, counting down.
CGGTCGGCCCTGGGTTGCCATAACGATGTGGCTCGGTGCTGCTGAAACCAAAAGCATCTCCCGCCTCGAGTACGAAATGGCGTGCCCCCACCCATAGCTCAAACGTGCCCTCAATCACATAGCCAGCTTCCTCGCCCTCGTGCACATAAGACTCTTCTGAATATTCGCCTGCAGGGAACCTTGAGATCAACATTTCCAACTGCCTGTCTTCAGAGAAACTCATGAACTCATCCACCACACCATCGTCGTACACCACCTGGGTTCGACTGTTTTTACGCGTAATGTAGCCAAGGTCATCGGGGTGGACCGGTTCTTGTCTGGCCGCAAAAAACCACTGTACCGTGACCTTAAGGGCTTGGGAAATTTTTATTAAGGCTGGAATAGAAGGATAGGCCAGACCACGCTCCAGCTGGCTAATATAGCCAATGGACAAACCACATTGGCTCGCCAGCTGCGCTAGGGTTACATTACGGCCTTTACGGAGCGTTCTGATCCTGAAGCCCAAAAATTGATTTTCCGATTCGTTCATCATTCATATCTTTATCAAACAAGCATTAAAACCACGCTGTCCGCCCACTGTCCACGATGTGGGTCGGCAACGGCAATAGGTCAAAACATCTTACCGCATCTCGGCATGTCCGCAACGCCTTAAATATGAACCCAAAGGCCCCGCATCCGCCCGAGTGGCTCACGCCCCTCGTAACGAGCTTACCTTAAAACACCTGTCACAAAAAATCATTATACAGCAAACCCGGCAGCATAAAAAAACCCCTGCCATCTTACGGCAGGGGGAGAAAGACATCAGCCTAGATGCCTGTGGGCTGACGTCTGTTGGCACCAGCGTCAAACCATTTATTCTGGTGCCAAAAGCTTTTTGCCCTGCCACAGCGTCAAGGCACACACCAAGAGGCCAACCACGGTGGCCAGCGCATACACCACTTGATAGCTGCTGGCATTGGCGATGCGTAAGGCCAAAAAGCCGGCCACATAGGCCCCGCCGATCATCACCGTAAATTGCAGCGAACTGTCTAGGGTGGCCCATTCTTGGCTGGCCTTATCCATAAACAAAGCCATCACAATCGGCAGCAGCAAGGTATAGCCAATGCTTAAGGCCATCACCAACACGATGATCGCGTACGCATACACCGTCGCCAGCTGATCCACAAACACAAAAGCCGCCAAAATCACGCACTGCGACAGCAAAATACACAACACCAGCTGGTGGCGCGTATAGTGCCGCATCAATACGCCGGCCAAGGGTGCCGCCGCCACGCAGGCGATGGGCACGTAAATCGCCAAGACGGTGCCGATGTCGCCGGCCTGCCAGCCAAGGTCACTCAGCTTGGGAATGAAGGTGGTCGCCACCAGACCATAGGGCACGCAGGAAAACAGCAGCAACAAAAACCACTTATGGCCGGTGCTGGGCTGTTGCCAATAGGCCACGATGCGTCCACACAGCTGGCGCCAACCATAGCCGGCCTGCGCCACTGGGGTCGCGGGCTCACGATACAGATAAAGCTGCACGCTGATCAGCACGCTGATCGCCATCACCAAACCGATGGCGGCATGCCAGCCCCAGCGTTGATACACCAGCAGCACCAAGCCCCCACCGACCATTTTGCCCAAGCGCGCGGCCAAAACCTGGATCACCCCGCCAAACCCCCGCTCTTTAAACGACAGCAAGGCGCAGTTCAGGCCCAAGGTGGCGCAGCCAAAGACCACGCTCATGACGCTGAGGGTAAAGCAGGCCAACAGCAGCAAAGCATATTGCTGCTGCGGGTCAATCAGCCAGAGCAGCGCCAAGGCCAAGAACATGACGCTGTTGGACAGCAGTAGCCAAAACCGAAAATGGCCGTGCTGGCCCCAGCGAAAGCGTTCGATGAATAAGGAAAAAAATACCTTGCCCAACTCCACCGCCGCCAGTAAATACACCCAGCTGAGCTGATTGAGGCTAAAGCCGCTGTGCTTGAGCATGGTGATGAGGCCCACCATGTAAAAGCCAACGATGGTGAATTTAAAATTGCCTAGGCTTAACAGCATCAGCCAATCGCGCCGCCGCATTGTGCGTTGTTCCATAGTGCCTTCCATTTCTAGGCCTGCTGCGCTTGGTCACCCCAAAGCATGCCTTGATGTTGTACCTGCCAAAAACCAGCGTACTGCCCTTGCTGCGCCAACAGTGTCTGATGCTGGCCCTGCTCCACCACGGCCCCGCCGTCCAAAACAAAAATTTGCTGGGCGCCCACCACGGTGGACAAGCGATGCGCGATCACCAAAATGGTTTTGTTCTTCACTAAGGCATCGAGGGCTTTTTGCACCGCCAACTCGTTCTTGGTGTCTAAGGCCGCGGTGGGCTCGTCCAAAATCAGAATCGGGGCGTCTTTCAAAATCGCCCGGGCAATGGCGATGCGCTGTTTTTCACCGCCGGACAGGCTGCTGCCAATGTCGGCCAAAGGCGTGGCATACCCTTGTGGCAAGCGGCTGATGAATTCATGACACTGGGCCTGCTGGGCCGCGGCGATCACTTCTTCATCGCCCGCATCGGGCTTGGCCATGCGGATGTTGTTCAAAATGCTGTCTTGGAACAGATACACGTCTTGGAACACCACTGCGATCAGGCTCATCAACTGGCTTTGGCTCATGTCGCGCACGTCCACGCCGCCGATTTTGACCGAGCCAGCATCGGGGTCGGCGTAACGTAAAATCATCCGCGTCAGCGTGGTCTTGCCCGAGCCGCTGCTGCCCACCAAGGCGGTAAAGGATTTTTCTGGAATGGTCAGGTTGACATTGCTGAGCGAAGCTTTGGCTTCGGCACCATAGCGAAAATGCACCTGCTCAAACTGAATGTCGTAGCGCGTCGGCATCGCTTCGCAGTGCCGCTCCGGCAGGCTGGGCTGGGCCATCAAGTCCTGTAATTTTTCACTGCCAATCACAAAAATTTCCAGCAGCGACGACATTTGCACGAAAAAATTCAGCATGTCAGAAGCGCGCGCCACGATGACCAACGCCGTGGCCAACAGCAAATAAGACGCCGAGCCTCCGCCCACCCACACCATACCCAACAGCACGATTAAAATCAGGCCGATCTGTACGGTAGAGGTGATGATTAGGTTCGGCACTTCGCCTTTTTTGGTGCCATATTTTTGAATCGCGGCCACGTCTTTGGCCACTTGGCCAAACTGGCTTTGCTTGCTTTGAACCTGTCCGGTGGACTTTAAAACGTCTAGGCCTTGAATGTATTCAATGGCCTCACCCTTTAGCTGGCCGTTGGCCTCGGCCAAGATGCTGAAGCCACGCCGAAACGCACGGCGGCGCCATAGGTATAGGGGAATCGATAAGGGAAACACCACCAGCATGATGGCGGCAAAGCGCCAGTCGTAAACGCTCAGCGTCACCGCCGCCGCAATCGGAATGGTGATGCCATAAATGATGCTGGTGATCAGGGTGAAGGCATAGCCGGCGGCCTCGTTCACGCTTTGCACCAGGATGGCGTTGATTTCACCCGAACGCTGGCTGCTCAAATGCAATAAGGGAATCTCGCGCAGCTTCTTGCCCAAGTCGTGGCGCAGCTGGTGAATCGCCTTATTGGCATAGCCCTTGGTGTCGTAATCCTCAGACTTCATGCGCAAGAGGCTGCTGATGAACAGCAGGCCCACCAACAGGGCCAAAATTGGCTTTAGGCGTGGCCAATCGTGCGCCACCAAGGCTTCAAAAAAGGGATACAACAGCCCCAAAGAAACGCCGAACAGCACCGCCGTGAGCGTGGCCAAGCCAAGACAACGCAGCAGCTTGCCTTTTTGATCGCCCGCGGAGTGAATCAGCTGGCCATAGGTATTCCAGACGCTTTGCACGCTTCTGGTTTTTTGATTGGTGTAATTTCTTTTCATAAGGTTCTTTCTGCCCTGCCTTAAACGGTGAGTGACCAAGACTGCGATTGCTGATAGTCAGACCACAGCTTTTGATAAGCGGGGGAATCCGCCAACAAGCCGGCATGCGTGCCTTGGGCAATCACCTGACCATCCTGCAAATACACGATTTGATCGGCATGAACGATGGTCGACAGCCGATGGGCAATCATGATCACGGTTTTGTCCTGCATTAGCTGATTAAACGCCTTCATCAATAAGGCTTCATTTTGTGCGTCTGAAAATGCCGTCGGCTCATCCAAAACCAAAATCGGCCGATCTTGCAAAAAGGCGCGCGCAATGGTGAGGCGCTGCTTTTGGCCACCCGACAACAGCTGACCGCGCTCGCCCACCTTGGTCTGATACTGTTCGGGCAAGGTCATGATGAAATCATGAATTTCGGCCCGTTTGGCGGCGGCCACGACGGCGGCGTCATCGGCCTCGAGGCCATAGCGAATGTTGTCGGCAATGGCGCAGGAAAATAAGAAATTGTCTTGGAACACAAAGGAGCAGCGCGCCATCAGGTCGTCTTGCGTCATCTCACGCACGTCGACACCGCCGATGCTGATGCGCCCAGCGCTGACGTCCCAAAAGCGGGGCAATAAATTCATGAGCGTGGTTTTGCCTGAACCAGAACTGCCCACGATGGCGGTAAAGCTGTGTTCAGGAATGCTTAAGTTCACCTCACGCAACACATCGGGGCCGTCTGCGTGATAGCGAAACGACACGTTTTCATAGCTGATTTGATGATTGGCGGGCACTTTAGGCTGAGCGGGCTCGTCTAGCGCGGCTTGCGCTTCCAGCTCGAAAATGCGCTCTATCGACGCGCGTGATTTTTCCAACAGCTGATGCAGGCCCATATAGGGGTGCATGGTCTCAACAATGCCGGCCGCCAACAATAAGAAGGTAAAGAAGGTGGTAAACGACAGCTGGTAATGAAACGACAAATAGGTGCCCACGGCCAGTAAAAATATTTGCATTGGCATCGGCGTAAACAGCGTGCGCGCCAGACGCATGGTGATGCCGATCTTGTTCAGCCACCGCTGCATCACGCTGTCGTAGTTTTCCAAGGCATCTTGATAACGGCTGTACGAGCTTTCGCCGGCATCAAACGTGCGCACCGTGGCCATGCCCTGCACGTATTCAATGATGGCGCCGTTGACCTGGGCCAAGGCCTGGCTGTAAAGGCGGCGATAGGCGCGGCCTTTACGCATCAACAGCTTGAGGGTCACGAACACCAACACCGAAAAACCAAACACGGCCAAGGCCATGCGCCAGTCCAGATAAAACAGCACCATAAACACCAACACCGGCGTCACATAGGCCTCCGCCTTCAGCGGCGGCGCATCGGCAATGTAAGAATGCAGGGCGTGAATGTCATCCAGCATCACCTTGGCCAAAGCGCCGGTGCCAACCTGGCGCACGTAGCCAATGGGCAGCTGGCTGATTTTCTTGGCCAAACGCTGGCGCAAAATTTCTTCCAGCCTAAAGGCAGCATAGTGCGATTGATCGTGGGCGCGGATTTTTAAGGTGTAATACACCACCGTCAGCACCAATAAAGCCCCCACCAACCAATAATGGTTGCCTTCAACCTCATTGCCCAAGACATAAATCACCGCCACCATCAGCAACCAGATGGCGATTTTCATCACCTGAGCCAGCGAAGTCAGCAGCATCGAGCGCCGCAGCTGCCCCGCAACCGGGGCGTAAATTGTTTCATGTTTCATTTGCTTACCTTTTAAAACGTGTATTCTGCGGTCACGCCAACGGCACGAGGACGCTGTACCAGCGCATCATGGCGGTCTTTGGCGGGAATAAATAGGTCGTGCCCTGAATCAAACACGTTGTTGGCATAAAGACCAATGCGGCCAGACTTAAAGTTGTAGCCTGCGTAGAGGTTTACCTGCGTGTAGGCGCTGATTTTGCCCAAGCTGTCGTTTTGATAATTAGAATAGTAATCACCCACAAAGCGCAGATCGCCCCCCATGTCCCAGCCGTTGCCAAATTGATAATCGGCGCCGGTGGTTAGGGTCAGCTTCGGCGCGCGGGTCAGCTCATTGCCTTGCAGGCCGCTGTCGGCATAGCGTTTGATGTTGGTTTTGAGCACGCCCACCGAACCCAAGAGCTTGAGCTGACGCGTGGCCTGCCAGCTGCCGGCAAACTCAGCGCCATAGGTGTGGACTTTTTCGGCGTTGCGAATCGCCACCGAGCTCACGCCGAGGTAATACGGCAACTGCATGTCTTTATAGTCGTTGAAGAACACATTGCTGCTGAGCTCAAACTGATGCTCATCGTTGCGATAGCGATGATAAAGCTCGTAATTCCACACGTATTCCGGATCAAAAGCGTAGCTGACAATGGGCTGATCAAAGGTAATCCCGGCCCCACCGGGGTTGTAGCCGCGAGACACCTGCACGCCGACCACCGTCTGTGGCGATGGCTTCCAGGCCACGTCGACGCGGGGTAGGAACACGGTATCGGTTTTGTCTAAATCCACCCGTACATTGCTGCTGCCGCCGTGGCGTTGGTGAGACTCACGCTCGATGCGGCTGGCCAAGGTCACGTCTAAGGTGGGCGTAGCGGCAAAGGTGAGCTCACCAAAAATCGCCTGTGTGCGGGTTTTGTCATCAAAATAGTTGCGGTTGGGCATTAAATCGACGGTTTCATCCTGCTTGCCTTCGAAATAGTGCAGGCCCACCAAGCCCGTTAGGCGCTTGTCTGCGCTGTTAAAGCGCAACATCGGTTCAATCTGCACTTCGTGGCCGTCCAGCTTGGCCGGCGTGCCCTTAGGCATGGGCAGGGCCAGGCGGTCATTGTCAAACTTGGTGTAAATGAATTTGTTTTCAAACACCAGCTGTGGGTTGACGCGCCAATGCACGTCCCAAATGCCGCTGGTGGCCGAGGTTTCAAACACCGGACGCTCCGGTGAGTAGCGCAGGCTGCCGGGATTGTCTAAGGCTTCGTTTTGCGGCGCGCGCGATTTCACATGGTTAATGGTGAGGCGGCTGTAAAAATCAGGGAAGGCCGACGGCGTAAACATCAGCTTGGCGCGGGTGGTGGTGGTTTCAATTTTGCGCGGATCACCGGCCTCGGGATAGTATTTGAGCTTCACAAAGCTTTCGCGCTTTTGTCTGTCCACGCTCAGGCGAAACGACAGCTCGTCTTCAATCAACGGGCCCGACACCATGGCCGCGCTCTGGGTGCTGTTTTGATTGCCAATGCCTAATTTAACCGCCCCTTCCCACACGTCGCTGGGGTCGTTTGAACTGAGCACGATGGCGCCGGCAATGGCGTTCTTACCCTGCGCCAGGCTTTGCGGCCCCCGCAAGACCTCAACCTGCTTGATGTCCCACAGCGACTGACTGCCAAAGGCAAACTCATTATAAGTGGCCGAACGGCCATCAATGGATAGGTTTAGGCGTGGGCGGGTGCCGGCAAAAAACGCCACAGCGCCCTGGGCTGGGCCAGAGCCATCAATGCCCCGCACCGTCGGCAAGTCGTTACCCGAGCCAAGGTCTACGGTGTTCACCGTCATCTTCAACACGTCTGATGCCGTGGTGGGATTGCTGCTGTTTTTCAGACGCTTGCGGTCAAAAACGTCGACGCTGGTGCTGGTGTCAAACTTGGTGCGCTTGTTTTTCTCGCCCATCACCACCACGTCGGCCAACTGCGCCTCGGGTTCAGCCGTTTCGGCATAGGCATGAGGCTGAGCGAACGCGTACACCCCCGTCGCTAGGGCCAAACTGAGTTTTTTCATGTTCATGAGACAAACCATATAAGGGTCTTTCAAGCCACGCGCCGCCTAGCCTAAAAAGACAGATTGATAAAATGAAGCAATATTTACTTTACAAAATACTTAGTAATTTACTAATTTTGTAAATATACTTAATTAATGTTAATATTGCAAATCATTCTTATTTAGCTTGCCATCAAAAACGCAGGCCTCGCCCCGCGACGGTATCGCCCACGAACAGGGCGTTATATAATGCGGCCAACAATCATCAAAAATAACAAAATCTTAGACAGAGATGCGCATGCAAAAAACCAACCGGACACAGCAAGACCTCTACCAGGCCGCCACCGTATTGTTTACGCAACACGGCTGGACGCGGGTATCCATTGAAGACATCTGTCACCAAGCCCAAACCAGCCGGGTAACTTTTTATAAATATTTTAGAAATAAAAAAGAATTACTTAAAGAAATCCTGATCGACCATAAAGACAGCATCCGCGCGGGCTTTGCCCGTCTGGCCGAACAAGAAACCAGCCTAGAAGCCATCATCGCCGGCATTTACGCCCTCCAGAAACAGGCTTTACAAGGCCTCTACTCAGCGCCCATGCTGCACGATATGGCCACCCATAAAGACGCCGAGCTGGCGGTTTTTTTTCAAACATTAGAAGCCGACAAATACCAATTCATGGCGCAGTTTTTCCATGGCCTGCAACAAAAAAAATTGGTCAACGACCGCTTTCCGGTGCCGCTCATCGACGCCTACCTCAAGCTCATTGACCAAATGATGCACAGCCCTGCCGTTCAGGCCGAATACGCCGACAAAATGCTGCAGCTGCCCAACGACGTGCTCCAGCTGATGATTTATGGCTTTGCCCATAGGGACTAAGTGCCCACCCAAGGCCCAAAGTAAAACCCACGACCAAGGTCGTGGGTTTTTAATGGTTGCGGTGGACGGAGTTTAACCGCCGGCTAATGCACAGTCGCAGCGCTACGACAGCCCGCCATACGCCTGGCGCACCGCATTAATCTGTCATCATACGCTTAATTAAAACCGCGTAAACCCCTGTGCTGATTTAACCACAGGCTGAAGATCGGCTTTCAATCTTAATCGCTCCTTATTCAGCCTTTGCTTTAAGCAG
>JAGNTR010000175.1 GCA_017987415.1 Neisseriaceae bacterium | reverse complement strand
CCAAAGCTGCTGTTGCCACCGCGACGGCCAGAACCTGCTGATGGTTTTGGTTTGCGACGGGTTGGCTCCATGCCTTCAATGACGGCTTCAGGCAGTTTGCGGTTTAGGTAGCGTTCGATTTTGCTGACCTTCATATACTCTTTGACTTCAGCAAAAGAGATGGCAATGCCGCTGCGGCCTGCGCGGCCGGTACGGCCAATACGGTGTACGTAGTCTTCGGCTTGTTTGGGCAAGTCGTAGTTGATTACGTGGGTGATGGTGGGTACGTCAATGCCACGGGCTGCAACGTCGGTGGCCACCAAGATTTTGATGCGGCCAGTGCGTAAGTCATTTAGGGTGCGGTTACGCCAGTTTTGCGGCATGTCACCGTGTAAGCAGGCTGCGGCATAACCTTTTTCGTATAGGTCGTCGGCCAATTGTTCACTGAAGGCTTTGGTTGCGGTAAAGATCACGCATTGGTCGATGTTGGTGTCGCGCAAAATGTGGTCCATGATGCGGTCTTTGTGACGGAAGTCATCACAGTACATCAACTGTTCTTCAATCTTGCTTTCTTCTTGCACGCGCTCTACTTCAATGCGTACTGGGTCGGTGGTCAAGCGCGCAGCTAATTTACCGACAGTGCCGTCTAGTGTGGCAGAGAATAATAGGGTTTGGCGCTCTTTAGGCGTAGCGGCCACGATGGTTTCGATGTCTTCGATGAAACCCATGTCCAACATGCGGTCAGCTTCGTCCAAAATCAATACTTCTAGACGACTGAAGTCAATGCGGCCTTGACGCATGTGGTCCATTAGGCGACCAGGAGTGGCCACGATGACGTCGATAGGACGGCTCAAGCTACGGGTTTGGTAGCCAAAAGAAGTACCGCCCACTAGGGTAACGGTGCGCAACCAACGCATGTTTTGGCCGTAAACTTTAGCGTTTTCTTCAACCTGTTGCGCCAATTCGCGGGTTGGGGTTAGAACCAATACGCGAGGGCCTTTACCAGGCTTGGTGCTTTTTTGGATGACTTTTTCTAAAGAGGGCAGCAAGAAAGCCGCGGTTTTACCACTACCGGTTTGCGCTGAAACCAATAGGTCTTTGCCGTCTAAAGCGGCAGGAATCGATTGTAATTGTACGGGGGTGGGGCTGGTGTAGCCTGCATCGGCAAGTGCTGTGGCAATAGGGGCGCTGAGTTTTAAATCGGCAAATGAAATGGTCATAGTGATCCTAAAAATTCAGCAAAACACTGGCTTTGGCCCAGAATTAGGCACCAAAAGCGCACTGAATGGGATTCAGTGACGGCATAGGTTTCAAGCTTGGTTTTGCCTGAGAAGCCATTTTTTCAATGAGCGGCTTCTGCGTTAACTACATCGGCGACAACCAAAAACCTATACGGCAAGCATAAATAACTGATTTTTAATGAGAAATCACGTTGACTGGCGGCTAGCACAAGGTTGAAGACGATGGCTTCATAAAGAAGTAAAGAATCGGCATTGTACAAGCCATCATAGGAAACCGCAACCGCTTTATTGAAAAAGCCCTATAAAATGGTGATTTCGTGTAAAATGACGCCATTATTGACCGTAAGAAACCGAAGTGTAAACCATGACTGACTTCAGTCCCTTTGCCAATCGATTGGGTAAAAACATCAAACACCTGATGAAATGGGCGCGCCGCCAAGACATTGAAGCTTGGCGTTTGTACGATAAAGATGTGCCACAATTCCCTTTTGCCGTCGATATTTATGGGGACCGTATTCATCTGCAAGAATATGATACCGGTTGGTTGATGCATGAGGATGACCATAAGGTTTGGTTGCAAGGCGTGATCGATAGCATTTGTTTTGTGACTGGCTTTGATGAGTCTGCTGTTTCCATCAAAACCCGTCAGCGCCAAAAAGGCATTAATCAATATGAAAAAACGGGCTTGGCGGGCGAAGACTTTATCGTCAATGAACATGGCCGTCGCTTTTGGGTGAACCTAGAGAAATACTTAGACACCGGCCTGTTCCTTGATCATAGGCCTACACGTAAACGCGTGGGCGACTTGGCCGCAGGCAAGCGCTTTTTAAACCTGTTTGCGTATACCGGCAGCTTTAGCGTGTATGCGGCAACAGGTGGGGCGGCGTCTAGTGAGACCGTTGATTTATCCAATACATATTTAAACTGGGCTAAGCGTAATTTTGAATTAAACGGTTTAGACTTGGAAAAACACCAAATCATTCGTGAGGATGTGTTTGTGTATTTAGACAATGCACGCTATGAGCGTAAGCGCTTTGATTTGATTGTGATGGATCCTCCTAGCTTTTCCAATAGCAAAAAAATGTTGGCAGACCTAGACGTTCAGCGCGATCACGTGGGCTTGATTGATGGTGCAATGACGTTATTGGATAAGCAGGGTAGCCTGTATTTTTCTAATAATTTGCGTACTTTTGAACTGGATGATGCTGTGGCCAAGCGCTATGTGGTGACTGATGTGTCGGGGGTGTCGGTGCCAGAAGATTTCCGTAATAAAAACATTCATCAATGTTGGTTGATTCAGCATCAGAAATAAACATTATTAAAAAGCTAATTTGAGCCGCCCTAGGGGCGGCTTTTTTGTGCACGTTTGGTTTTAGCCCATCATCTGCTGTTCATGCTGTAGTAGCCAGGCTTTAATATTGAGCCCGCCTGAATAGCCGGTGAGCTGACCGCTTTTGCCGATGACGCGGTGGCAAGGCACGATGATGGAGATGGGGTTCTTGCCATTGGCTGCGCCGACGGCCCGCTGGGCATTGGGCCGCTGTATGTGTTCACTCACGTCTGCATAGCTACAGGTATGCCCATAGGGAATGGTTTGTAGTGCCTGCCAAACCTGTTGTTGGAAGGCCGTGCCGCCCATGTCGAGCGGTAGCGTAAAGTGTTGCAAGCGGTGATTAAAATAGGCATGCAGTTGGGCGCAGGCGGTGGCGGTCAGGTCGCTGGGCGTGGCCGGCTCGGCCATGGCCTCGACAAAGTCGACGCGGCACAGGCCTTTTTCGCTGGCGAGGATGCGGATGAGGCCGAGATGTTCGGCTTGATGGGGTAAGTAATAGTCTAGGTTCATGGAGTCATCTGCCATAGGTGAAAGGTGAGGTAGCTGCGCCAAGGTGCGGCCAAGCCAGGTTCAAACGGGGGAAGCTGGGCCAGGCTTTTTTTGACGCCAAGGTCGGTGGCCAGCCAAATGTCGGGGTGGCTGGTACCGCGCATGAGGGCATAGTCTACCGTCCACGGGCCGATGCCTTTGAGGGTGAGCCAGTCGTTTGGATCAGGCCGTGGTTCGGTTTGATTGAAGGCCACAAAACGGCGCAAGGTGTCTTTGCGGCTATGGGTGGTGGCTAGGGTATTAAAGTCAGCACTGGCTAGCTGTTGAGCCGTTGGAAAATAGTGGTGTGGCTCAGTTGCTCGATTCAGTTGCGGCGGTAGCTGGACTACTGGCCCATACTGTTGGGCGATGTGGCTAACCAGATTATGGGCGGCTTTAATGCTGACTTGCTGGCCACAGATGGCGCGAATGCCGGCTTCAAACTGGGACCACACGCCAGGCAGCCTTAGTCCTTGTGTCAGCGGCAGTGACGGGCAGGCCTGACGTAAATGGGCTTCAATGACGGTGGTGTCTGCGTCTAGATCCAAGACTCTGCGTATGTTTTGCACTACTGGGGCCAGATGACGTAGATCGCTTAAGCTGAGCTGGACGCTGAACCCATTTTTATCGGCTTGGTGGGTAGCGCTGAAGTGGCCGTGGGCGTCAGCCCAGGTAAAGGTGCGGCCATAGCTGTCTGGGCTCAACCATTCTAGTGGCGCCAGTAGGCGCGCTTGTAAGAAGTCATGTAAGGCCGCCCAGTGATAAGGTGGTCTATAGCTTAAAAACAGGGTTAAGCTTGGTTCCGTATGGGCCGTGTTTTGCTTGCGTAAGGCACTGGGGGTTAGGCCAAGCTGGGCTTTAAATTGATGATTAAAATGGCTTAAGTCGTTAAAGCCGCTGGCGTAGGCGACGGTGCTGATGGGTAACTGGGTTTGATGCAGCAGCTGTTTAGCAAACAGACATTTTTGGTATAAGGCATAGCCTTGGGCCGAAACGCCAAGGTGATTTTGGCACAGCTTGTTTAGGTAGCGTGGGCTAATGCCCAAGTGAGCGCTCAATTCAGCGATGGTGTGGTCATTGAGGTAGCCTTGGTGAATGAGAGCGAGCGCCTGCTGTAGCCGCGCAGTGGCGCCTTGCCAGCGCGTTGACTGTGGTGCACTGTCTGGATGGCAGCGTAGGCAAGGGCGTAGGCCAGCATTTGCGGCGGCTGCAGCGCTGGGAAAGTAGGCCACGTTTTTCTCTAGCGGTTGGCGAGCAGGACAGATGGTGCGGCAGTAGATGCCGGTGCTGAGGACCCCAATAAAAAACTGGCCGTCAAAGCGCGCGTCTCGGCTGAGTCTGGCCTGTTGGCATTGTTTGAGGTCGAGCATCATCTGGCTTCCTAAAGGTGGGTCACTTGAGCTTTAATATAAGCCATTTTGCTTAGGAATACTTGTGCTGATCGGTACTCAATAGTCAGAATGATACGATGTGTTGTTTGTTGAGATGAAGGGGGGGCGTTGATAGAGTGGGTTGTCGGCCGCTTGGTTTTATTTTGATGTGTGCTGCTGTGTAAGCGTAAGGGTTGAGCGACGCTTTAACCATCCAACGAAATGGTAATCGTTCATGGCTTTTAGG
>JAGNTR010000049.1 GCA_017987415.1 Neisseriaceae bacterium | reverse complement strand
TGACAAGACAGCATGCCGGCGGCGCTTAAGCCTTGAATAAAGCGTGCCCCAATCAGCAGTGAGGCACTGCTGGCCAAACCACAGATGAGTGAAGCCAGGCCAAACACCACAATGCTGTACAAAAAGACTCGCTTACGGCCATAGCGATCCGCCAATGCCCCCGTCGCGATTAAGGTCGCACACATTGCCAAGGTATAAGCATTCATCACCCACTGTAGCTGCTTAAAGTCAGCCGGCAAGCGGTGCTCCAACGTGGGCAAAATAGAAGGGATACTGGTGATTTCCAGCCCCAGCATGACCGCAGACAAGCACACGGCTGCCAGCGCAAGCCTATCAGTTGTCGATGAAATAGTATTGAATATGGTCATGATGTGTATCCAAATGTTTAAAGTGGCCGCTGGCTGTCTACCTCACGCCACACGTCGGCCCAGAACGTCAAAAAATCAGTCTGGGACGATCCTAGCAGTGCTATGATCACAAAGTAAACGTATGAATAAACATTATTAATACAACAAAAGAGTATAGATAAATGATGACGTTAAGCGTGGATGCCGTTCGGGCATTTGTGATGATTGCCGACTTACAAAGCTTTACCCGTGCGGCCGATGAACTGGGGTCGACGCAAGGCGCCCTGAGCGTTCAGCTCAAACGTTTGGAACAAAAGCTGGGCCACCAGCTCATTGTTCGCACGCCCCGCTACGTCCGCTTATCCCGCCACGGTGCGCTGTTCATTGGCCCTGCGCGCGATTTTTTGGCGGCCCATGCCTTGGCCATCCGCAGCCTAACTCAGCCGCGCCGGCAGCTTAAACTCGGCATTGCCGCCCACGTTCTGGGCCCCGAAATTCCGCGGCTGTTAGGTCGACTCCAAGCCCTCGACCCTGCGCTATTGCTTGAAATCAAGCTTGATTGCCCACAAACCCTACTGGCGCTTTATGAAGCCGATGCGCTCAACACCCTCATCATTCGACATGAAGATGATGACCGTAGCGGCACCGTTCTGTGCTCGGAACCTTTTGGCTGGTATGCCGCGCCTAGCTTTCGGCACCATGGCCCTGACCCTCTGCCTTTGGCAAATCAGGCGCCCGACTGCGGCATCCGTAAAATGGCCGCCCAGGCCCTAGATGAGGCCCATATTTCTTGGCAAGAGCTTCTGGTCGGCGGCGGGCCATCTATGGTAGACGCCACCGTGGCTGCGGGGCTGGCCATCGGCCTATTTCCTTGCCGACTGGTGCCCCCTGAATTAATTGAAGTCGGTTCCAGCTTAGGCCTGCCGATAGTACCGTCCTCAACGGTGGTGATGCATTCCACCTTATCTGACCCCCAATCCCTAGACATCCTGCGCCTGATCAGCAGTGCTTTTAAGTCCTAGGTATTTTTGCCCGTGATGATTACGCAATGTCTAAATGCCATAAGCCATAGGCGATGCCCCACATCACCACCGCCACAATGAAATCAAATACCCGCGTCACGCGTGGGTTTTGAAAATAGCGCGCTGCCGACTTGGAAGCAAACCCCGTGGCGTAAAACCACACAAATGATGACGTCCCGGCACCGGCAATAAACCACCACTTATCGGTCGCCGACAGGCGCGAACCCAAATTACCCAAAATCAGAAACGTATCCAAATAGACATGAGGGTTTAACAATGAGAAAGCCAAGCCAGACAGCAACAACCCACCTTTTCGATACTTACCGCGCACTTCGCTGAGGCGTTCATTCATTGCCGCCTCTGCGCTGAGCCAGCCCTGAGGGGATTTAGCCAAGGCATTCTTAAGCGACAGCGCGCCGTAATAGGCCAAAAAGGCACAACCGCCCCATTTGGCCACGCTGACAAAGCCAGGAATTTGCGCCATCAGCGTCGCCATAAAAAACGTGCCCAAGGTGATCAGCACCGTATCGCACACCGACGCCAGCGTGGCCGCAAAAAATACATTACGCCCGCTTAAGCCCACCTTAATGATGTAAATATTCTGCGCCCCAATGGCCATAATCAGGCCAATCCCGACCACAAACGCCTGCCAAAAAATACCGTTGCCCATGTCCTACCCTCATTTGATTAAAAGCAGGCGCCATCTTGGCACAGCGCGCATTTTTGGTTAAGCTGTTTAATATTATTTCATCTAGATTTAAATTATCTTAAAGACGCCTATGACGCCCATGACGCTCAACCCCAAACACACGCAAGCGCTGCTCACCGTCGCCGACCAAGGCAGCTTCGAAGCGGCCGCCGCCACTTTGTCCCTCACCACCTCAGCCGTGTCTCAACGCATTAAGGCCTTGGAAACCGACATGGGCGCTGTCTTGGTGATCCGCGCACGGCCATGCCGACTGACCAAAGAAGGCCATCTACTGGCCCAGTATCTACGTCGGGCCCGCATGTTGGCCGACGAATTCAGCGCCGACTATCGGCAACAGCAGGCGGATTTGGTTTCTATGAGCATTGCCGCCAACAATGACTCCCTATCAACCTGGCTGCTGCCCGTATTAGCCGAGTTTATGCAGCAAGAACCCAGCCTGTGGCATCTGCGCCTCTACGACCAGGCGGTGACCCACAAAGCCCTAGAAGAAGGCCACGTCATCGCCGCCATTACCGACAAAGGCCAGGCCATGCGTGGCTGTTCTGTGGCCTATCTAGGCGCCATCCGCTATCGGCTGCTGGCCACCCCCTCGTTTTACGCGCGCTGGTTTGGCTCTGGCCTCAATCGCAGCAGTTTGAAACAGGCCCCCTTACTGGTGTTTGACCATCTAGACAAACTGCAAGACCACTTTTTACAACAACACTTTGGCCTACGCCAAGAAGCCTGCCCTCGCCACTACATCCCCTCTGCGGTGGCGTTTTATCAGGCCGTCGAATTAAGCATGGGCTACGGCATGATTCCTGAACTGCAATACCAAAATGCCGTAGCCGAGGGTAGGCTGATCGACCTCATGCCTGGGGCCTACATTGATGTTCCGCTGTATTGGCACTATTGGCAGGTGCATTCTGCCAAGGTGGTGAGGCTAACCGACTTTTTAGTGACTCAGGCGCAGCAGGTGTTACAGGCATAAAAAAACCGCAGGCCGACAGACGCTGCGGTTTGCTGGCCATACGCAATATGGCCTATTTCTTAACCTTATTGGCAAACTTACCCTTTTTCTTTGGCTCAGCCTCGGCCGCATCGGCTTTGGGCACTAAGCTGCTTAGATCAGGCACGTTCAACTCACTCATCAAGGCCTTCACCCGCACGATGCGCTTATCGATGTCCTCAATGTCAATGTCGACCTTAAGCTTGTCTGGGCCAGCCAAATGGTAGGCTTTTTGGGTTTGAATCAGGCTAATGATGTGCACCGGATCAATGCGGTGATTCTTACTCATGGTCACCGTGATGGTGCTGGCGCTGGCGTCTAGCTGATCCACGCCCATCTGCGCCGCCACGAGGCGAATGCGATGGCTCTCGATCAGCGTTTTAGCTGGCTGCGGCGGCAGGCCAAAGCGATCGATCAGCTCTTCGTGTACGGCGTCGATTTCCTCAGCCTCCTCGCAGGCCGCCAAACGTTTGTACAGCACCAAGCGCTCATGAATGTCCGGACAATACGTATCGGGCAACAGCGCGGGGCTATGCAGCTTGATCTCGGTGGTCACGCCTAGCGGCGCATCCAAATCAGGCACGCGGCCGTTTTTAAGATCACGTACCGCCTGCTTCAGCATCTCTGTATAGAGGGTAAAGCCCACCTGTATCATTTCGCCAGACTGGCCATCGCCTAAAATTTCGCCGGCACCACGAATTTCCAAATCCTGCATGGCCAAAGTAAAGCCCGCACCTAGCTCATCCGCCATTTGAATCGCTTCTAGACGCTTTTCTGCATCCTTACTGATGAACTCAGGCGTCAGCAAATAGGCATAGGCCTGATGGTGAGAACGGCCCACACGCCCACGCAGCTGATGCAGCTGAGCCAGACCAAACTTGTCGGCACGATTGATGATGATGGTATTGGCATTGGGGATGTCGATGCCGGTTTCAATGATGGTCGAACACAGCAAAACGTTGAACTTTTGCTGTAAGAAATCACGCATCACCTGCTCTAGCTCGCGCTCACGCATTTGCCCATGCGCCACGGCAATTCGCGCCTCTGGCATTAAATCGGCCAGACGCTCATACATGTTTTCAATGGTCGCGACTTCGTTGTGCAAGAAGAACACCTGACCACCCCGTTTTAATTCACGCAGCAAGGCTTCTCTCACCACGCTTTCGGCAGCAGGCTGCACAAAGGTCTTAACCGACAAGCGGCGCTGTGGCGGCGTGGCGATGATGGAAAAGTCGCGCAGTCCTTCTAAAGCCATCGACAAGGTACGCGGAATTGGCGTGGCCGTTAGGGCTAAAATATCCACATTGGTGCGTAACCGCTTCAGCTGCTCTTTTTGGCGCACGCCAAAACGGTGTTCCTCATCAATGACCACCAGTCCTAGGTTTTTAAACCCAACGTCGGGCTGAATCAGCTTATGGGTACCGATGACAATGTCGACCGAGCCATCAGCGATGCCAGCCAAAGACTGTTTGGTTTCTTTACTGCTGTTAAAGCGCGACAGCTGCGCTACCTTAATGGGGAAATCAGCAAAGCGGTCCCTGAAATGCTGAAAATGCTGTTCAACCAAGAGCGTAGTCGGGGCCAGAATGGCCACCTGTTTACCCCCCATAACGGCCACACAGGCCGCCCTAAGCGCCACTTCTGTCTTGCCAAAGCCCACATCACCACACACCAGCCTATCCATAGGCTTGGTGCTGGTTAAGTCTTTTAAAACCGCGCCAATAGCCGCGGCCTGATCCGGGGTTTCTTCATAGCCAAAACCATCGGCAAAAGCCTGATAATCTGATTCATTGAGGCTGTACTGAAAGCCTTCTTGCGCGGCGCGCTGGGCATACAGATTTAATAGTTCGGCCGCCGTATCGCGCGCCTTTTCTGCGGCGCGGCGCTTGGCCTTATCCCAACTAGCGTTGCCCAATTTATGCAGGTGTACGTCTTCGTGCGCCTGTCCAGCGTAGCGGCTGATGACGTGCAGCTGCGACACCGGCACATACAGCTGGCCGCCATCGGCGTACTCAAGCAACATCAGCTCGGTATTGCCTTCACCCAAATCCAGGGTCACCAAGCCCATATAGCGGCCAATGCCGTGATCCTCATGTACGACGGGATCACCCACCTTAATCTCGGCCAGATCGCGCAACAGCGCATCGGTATTGACCGCGGTTTTTTTGCGCACGCGCCGCCCCCTGGCCACGTGCTGATACAGATCGGCCTCGGTAACAACGGCCAGATTTTGGTCAGGCAGGCAATAGCCATTGGTCAAGGGCGCCACGCCCAAAAACAGGCCTTGCTTTTGGCTGATGAAGCTTTGCCAATCGGCACTGATTTTGGCCTTAAACCCATACTCACTAAAGAACTGGCCAACGGTTTCACGCCGGCCGGCACTTTCCACACAAATTAATGTTTTACCATTAAATGACTCTTGAAAAGACGCAAATGCCTGTAGGGGATTGTCCAGCTTGCGATCCACAGCAATTTGCGGCAAGGCGTTTTGGCCCGGGTCAAACGACAGCACCAGCTGAGCATAAGGCTTAATTTTACCCATGAACGCATCTTCACTCAGGTAGAGATACTTGGGCGGCAGGGGCGGATAAAGCGGATCCGTTTCGGCCAGATGATGACGCATTTTGACGTCGGCCCAAAACTCGGCGGCCATTTTAGGCACATCACCATGCCAGACAATCAGCGCATCATCGCCCAAATAGTCCAACACCGTGGCGGGGTCGGCTTCAAAGAACAAGGGAAAATAGTACTCGATGCCGGCACCAAACAGGCCTTTTGACACGTCTTGATACACCTTAGCGTCCATCGGATTACTGTTGATTACCTCACGGAAACGCTGCCTAAACAGGGTCTGCACCGCCACATCGGTTGGAAACTCATGGGCCGGCAAGATCCGCACGTCGCTCACCGGATGCTGAGTGCGCTGGCTATCGACGTCAAACACCTTAATGCTGTCGATTTCATCATCAAAAAGGTCTATCCGATAAGGCGCCGCACTGCCCATGGGATAAACGTCTAAGAGCCCGCCGCGCATCGAAAACTCGCCCGCAGCCACTACTTGAGTCACGTGCTGATAGCCCGCCTCGGCCAAATTACGACGCAAACGCTCAGGATCCAGCTTGTCACCGGTGCGCACCCAAAAGGTTCGGCCCAGCACAAACTCAACCGGCGGCAACAGCTGCATCGCGGTACTGACCGTCATCAACACCCAGTCGACCTGGTCATTCTTCAACTGCCACAGCGTGGCCAAGCGTTCGCTGATTAAATCCTGCTGCGGTGAGAAATGGTCGTAGGGTAAGGTTTCCCAATCAGGCAAATAGGCACAGCTGCGCCCTGGTGCGTAAAAAGCCATGGCGTCGCGCAGCCGCAAAGCCTGCTCTGCGGTTTCAGTTAAAATCAGGGTCTTTTGTTTTTTCGGTAATTTTTGCGCCAAAAATAAGGCATCGGCATTCACCGGCATTTCAAACCAAGTGGCTTTTTCGCCCACCTTAGGCAAAGGGAATTCAGACATACTCATCCATCAGTTGTTGGTTAAGACCTTCAAAGTCTCCATATTATACGCATATTGACCGTCTATGCTCATTTGCCCGCCCACTATTCCCCCCCATTCCCCATAGTGGCCGCTGCACGCCACACTTTATATCTAAGCACTAAACGCCAAATACACCATTAAAACCTTCAGACCCATTGCTGAATTTAGGGTTTGCTCAGCAGGGCGCCCGCCTTAGCCTAAAAAGGCATAACCTCATAACCATAAAATATTACCCAAACGCAGCACCTTCTTTTATAGTGAGGCTTAGGCAGTCAGGCAAATGAGGCCATCCTCCCTTGCCAGCCAAGTTGGCTGCCGACGCATCTGACTTGTCCTGATTCAACCCAGTAGCGTCGGGACAATAAAAAAAGCCTTGCCTAATAAATTCAATCTGATTTATAGTAGAGGCCTTAGCAAGCAGCAAAGCTAAACTTATTACTTATCAAGAGTGGTGGAGGGACAGGCCCTGTGAAACCCGGCAACCAGATCAAGCGATCAAGGTGCTAAATCCTGCAAGCCCAAGGGCTTGGTAGATAAGGCGACGGACATCTAACCATCACTTATCGATAAGTGATGGTTTTTTTTGCGCGCTAGCACGTAATAATAAACAGCAACAGACACAATGCCTTCTAATAATAACCATTGTGCCCTTGTGATCACGATCGAACTTAAAGGACCTATGTATGAGCCAGAATAAATTAAAATCCTTATCCGTTGCGGCGGTTTTGGCCTTAGGCCTATTGGCCGGCTGCGGTGGCAAAACGCAAGAAAGCAAAACCCTAAGCACCACCAACTGGGTCATTGGCGTAACCGGCGGCCCACACGAACAAGTAGTGAATAAAGTAAAAGAATTGGCGGCCAAGGACGGCATCACCATCGACGTTAAAGTGTTCAGCGACTACAACACGCCCAATACCGCCCTGGCTGAAGGCAGCCTGGACATGAATAACTATCAAACCTTGCCGTTCCTAGTGGATCAAAAAAACGCCAAGGGTTATAAAATCACCGAAGTATTTGAAACCACCGCCTTCCCGATGGCCATTTACTCCGACAAAATTAAAGACATTAAAGCACTGAAGTCTGGCGACCGCGTAGCCGTGCCGAACGACCCGGCTAATGAACTTCGTGCGCTGCGCCTCTTTGAAGCGGCCGGCCTGATCAAGTTAAAAGAAGGTTTAACCGAAAGCGCCACCAAACGCGACATTGCCGAAAACCCTTTAAACCTAGAGTTTTTAGAGCTGCCTGCTGCGCAATTGCCCAGCCAATTGCCTGAATTGGCCGCCGCCGCGATTAATGCTAACTTCGCCTTAAGCAGCAACCTATCTGCCGCAGAACAAGGCATTTTTAAAGAAGCCAGCGATGTGGCCTACCCTAACTATGTCGTGGTTCGCGACGAGAACGTCAACGACGAAGCGGTTGCCCTATTTAAGAAATATTATTACTCTGATGAAGTTCGTAGCTTCATTAACGATAAATTCCAAGGCGCCATTGTGCCCTTATTCTAACCATAAAGGATGATGTATGTTGCTCACTAAAAAAACGTGGTTACTCACCACAACAGCATTGGTTGTCGGTGGTTTATTAAGCGCCTGTGGCGCCCAAGACAAAAAACTAGACACCTTGGACCCGACCCATTTGACCGTTGGCGTGACCGGCGGCTCTCATGAAGAGATCATGCAAATCGTTAAAGCTGAAGCCGCTAAAGATGGCCTAACCATCGACATTAAAGTGTTCAGCGACTACAACACGCCCAATACCGCATTGGCTGAAGGCAGCTTAGACTTAAACAGCTACCAAACCTTGCCGTTCCTAGACGAACAAAAAAAGGCTAAGGGCTTTAAGATTACCGAAGCGTTTAAAACCGTGGCTGAACCAATGGCCATTTACGCCAAAGGCATTAAAAACATTGCCGACATTAAAGAAGGCGATCGCGTGGCCGTACCTAACGATCCTTCTAACGAATTACGCGCTTTGAAACTGTTTGAACAAGCAGGCTTAATCAAACTAAAAGAAGGCTTGAGCGAAAGCGGCACCAAACGCGACATCGTAGAAAACCGCTTAAACCTTGATTTCCAAGAATTGCCTGCGGCACAACTGCCCACCCAGCTGCCAGAACTGGTTGCAGCCGCCATTAACGGCAACTACGCGATGAACGGTGGCTTGACCATCAACAACGACGCCATCTTCAAAGAAGAAGCTGACCAAGCCTACCCTAATTACGTGGTGGCCCGTGACGTAAACTTGAACGACCCAACCTTGGCGAAGTTTAAAGACTATTACCAGTCTGATGCCGTACGTCAATTTATTGCTGAGAAATATCAGGGTTCTGTCGTGCCGTTGTTCTAAGCACGTAGACACCCTTAAAGAAAGGTATGGAACACCCCTATGATTGAGCTAAGCAACATTAATAAAACGTTTTATGTAGATAAACGCCCCGTTCAGGCGCTCAAAGACGTCTCAATCAACGTTAAAAAAGGCGAAATTTTCGGCATCATTGGTTACAGTGGTGCCGGGAAGAGTACCTTGGTTCGTTGTGTGAATTTATTAGAACGCCCTGATTCAGGCTCGGTCATCGTTGATGGCCGCGACCTAACCCGCGCCAGCAAGGCCGAGTTGAATAAGGCCCGCCACAAGATCGGCATGATCTTCCAAGGCTATAACCTACTGAAAACCGCTACTGTGTATGACAATATTGCCATTCCACTGCGTTTAGAAGGCGTCGCCAAAGAAGAAATTGCCCGTCGCGCCGAAAAATACCTCGACATCGTTGGCTTGAGCGATCGCCATGATTACTTCCCTAATCAGCTTTCTGGCGGTCAAAAACAGCGCGTGGCCATTGCCCGTGCCCTAGCCCATGAACCGGAAATCTTGCTCAGCGACGAGGCCACCAGCGCCTTAGACCCAGAAACGACTGAGTCGATTTTGGCCCTGTTGCTGAAGATTAACCGCGAGCTAAACATCACCATCTTTTTAATCACCCATGAACTGGAAGTGATTGAACGCATCTGCGACAAGGTGGCGATTATGGAACATGGCAAAGTGATTGAAGCTGGCGATGTTTTAAGCATCCTCGCCAAACCGCAGCAAGCTGTGACCAAGCGCTTTTTGCGCAGCACGGCGCCGAAGCTGCCAGAAGAACTCACCGAACGCCTACGCCAAACAGGCTCTTTGGTCCACCTCACCTTTATTGGCATCTCTTCTGAAGAGCCAAACCTAGCCTTGGTGCCTGAGCGTTTTCAGGTTTACCCCAATATCCTGGGTGGCAACATCGCCCAATTAAAAAATGGGCTATTAGGGCAGCTTTTGGTTCATCTAAAAGGCGACCCTAAGCAGGTGGCCCAAGCCATTGCATTTTTAGAAAGCCACGGCATCAGCGTCGAGAAGGAGCAAGATTATGTCTAGTATCACTGACTTTTTCGGCATTGTGGCCAGCAACGGCGACCTACTCTTAGAAGGCCTAGGCCAAACTTTGGCCATGACCGGCATTTCTTTACTGTTGGCCACCGTGGTGGGTTTGCCCCTAGGCACGCTCTTGATCCTGACTCGTAAAGGCGGCGCCTTTGATCGCCCCACGCTGTCGCTAGTGTTGAACACCGTGATCAACATCATTCGGTCGATTCCGTTCATCATCTTGCTGTTCTTGATCATCCCCATCACTCGCTTTTTGGTGGGCACCACCATCGGCATCCAGGGCGTGATCTTACCGCTGGTGTTGTATACGGCACCGTATATTGCACGCTTGATGGAATCGGCTATTTTGGAAGTTGATAAAGGCGTATTGGAGGCTTACGAGGCCATGGGCATTCCCACTCATAAAATCGTTTGCTTTGTACTGCTGCGCGAAGCCAGAAGCGGCATTATTCTGGGCTTAACCATCGCCACCATCGGCCTGATTGGCGCCACCGCCATGGCCGGTTTAGTGGGCGCAGGCGGCCTAGGCGACATCGCCTACCAATATGGTTATTTACGTTTTGAGCCTGAGATCATGTACACCAGCATTGTGCTGTTGATCATCTTAGTGCAATTGATTCAAAGCTTAGGCAGCCGCATGGCCGCTAAATTGAAAAAGGACTAACCCACGAGTTAACCCTATACGTTTTACGCTTATCCAGAGCGGCTGAGGGACAGGCCCTATGAAGCCCAGCAACCTACTTGTTAAGGTGCTAATTCCTGCAAAACATCCTCGATGTTTTGAAAGATAAGTCATGCTTTATGTTAAAGCCATTGCTTATCGTGCGCACCGTACTTTAAGCGATGGCTTTTTTTATGTTTGACCAACCAAAGGAGAATCCCATGCAACTCACCACCCTAGCCAAGAAACTCGGCGCCATCGCCTTGATTGGCGGCCTATTAGCCGCTTGCTCAAAAGGCGACAGTAGCCCAGACAGCGCCGAACACAAGGCCCTAGACCCGCAAAACATCACCGTCGGCGCCATTGGCGGCCCGCACGAGCAGATTCTAGAAGCAGTAAAAGCCTTGGCCGCCAAAGATGGCGTGACCATTAACGTTAAAGTTTTTAATGACTTCAATATTCCCAATATTGCCCTAGCCGAAGGCAGCATTGACGCCAACAGTTACCAATCACTGCCGTTTTTAACCCTGCAAAAACAGGACCAAGGCTTTAAGCTAACCGAAGCGTTTAAAACCATTGCGCTGCCCATGGGCATTTACTCCAATAAGGTTAAAGACCTTAAAGATCTGCAACCAGGCGCCAAGGTCGGCATCCCTAACGATCCCGCTAACGAGCTACGGGCCCTACAGCTGTTCGAAGCCGCCGGCGTCATCAAGCTTAAGCCTGGCCTAACCGACAAGGCCACCAAACGCGACATCGCCGAAAATCCGTTAAACCTAGACTTTCAAGAGCTCATGGCACCCCAGATTCCCACTCAGCTAGCCGCTTTGGACGCTGCTGCCATCAACACCAACTTCGCCTTGCATGCAGGTTTAACGCTCAAAGACGCCCTGCATCATGAAGTTTTAGAAGGCAACCCGCACACCAACTACATTGTGGTACGGGATGAAAACATCAACGACGAGGCGGTGAAGGTATTACAAAAATACTATCAATCACCTGAGGTAAAAGCCTTTATTTTAGAGACCTTTAATGGCTCTCTCATCCCTTCATTTTAAGTCTAGCGACCACAATAGCCAAAAAGTCTAAGTCGTTCGCTAGAGCCAGACCCAGCTGCCGATCCCATCGGCAGCTTTTTTGTCGCCTCAAACCCCTCCAATCAAGCCCCCATCGCCCTCTCGACTTCATTCTGATGCCATAAAAAACGCCGCTACAGGCATTCCCATAGCGGCTTGATCATGATATTCTGTGACCGTTTACACCTTTTTCTTTCGTAAACGACCACCATCTTAACTTTAGATTGCCGATGACGACCGCTGATGACCACTAGAATCAAACGCACAGAGCGTAAACTACGCCCCTTATTACTGCTTTGCGCCTTGGCTTTGCTCATCTGGTTACTCACGCCCGTCCTATTGTCCGCCCTGATTAATAAAGCCGACTTAAGGCTGGCCCTAGATCAATTCATTGCCCCTACCGAACGCAGCTTGCAGTACGAGCCTGAAATCCGCGCGTCGCTGTTCCCATCGCCGACCATACGCCTGCGCGACGTGTCCATTTCCGCACCGAATCAACCACAAGAAACCGTCATCAAAGCCGCCGACTTATCGCTGCGCTTCAGCTGGCAAAGCCTGTTCCAAACGCCTGAAGTCACCCGCATCATCATGAGCGGCATCACCGTTGACGCACAGCGTAACGAGCAAGGGCATTGGTCGATAGAAGATCTTTTAAACCTGGGCAACACCACCCCATCTCGCCTCAACGTTTTGTCTACCTTACGCATCGGTGACGCTCAGCTGAATTTGTTTGACGAAAACCTACAAAAAACTTATCAAATCAGCCAGTTCTCACTTGACGCTGCGGGCTTACAAGGCAATTCGGGCCAATTAGCACTGTCGGGCCAGTTTATGCAAGATGGGCGCGACCTTGCCTTTCAAGCCCAAACCGACACCAAAAAACAGGCTCAGCAATACGCCTTAGAAAACCTAATCGTCAACGCCCAGCTTTTACGCGACGAGGGCACGATCGACGCCAATATCCGCCTGCTCACCAAAGGCCTATGGCATCCAGCTCAGGGCACCTTAGACTTAGACAATGCCGACATCGTCATCGACAGCAACCAAGGCCGCGCCACCACTAATTTACACATTGCCAAATGGCAAGTCACGCCCATGCAGATGACCATTCCGTCCATCACCGTCAATGCCCACTTAACTCAGGACAGCCTCAATCAGCTGGACGTCACTGGGCTCATCAGCAATGTGTCCTTTTTTGGCAACCTACTACAGGTGGAAGACAGCAATTTTCAAGCCGAATACAAAAGCCTACAAAAAACCCTGCTCATGACCGCCCGTGCCAATATGACGGTCAACACCGACAAGCAATTCCAGATCAACGACATCACCTTCAGCAGTCGCGAACAAAACGCCACCGACAATAGCCAACGCTGGCGGACTTTTTTGCAAGGCCAGGCCAAAGGGGTGTTCGGTGAATACGCTCTGTTAAACAGCAGCGGCACCTTAGACGACAGCGCCCTCACCCTGGATTTAAACCATCAGGCCAAAAATGAGGACCAGTTTCAGCTACGCCTTGACTTAGAGCGCTTTAACGCCAGCCACTATGTCAGCTTGCCCAGCATGCGCGAAGAATCGGCTGAAGCCTATTTGCCCTTATTCGACGACGACACCCCGTTTCACTTTGGCTGGCTAGATCACCTCAACGTCAGCGGCGACTTAGCCATCAGCAAAATCCAATTGGGCACCCTACAGTTCAACCAGTTCAGCACCCATATTCAGCTGGAACCAGAGCGTTTAACCCTGCAAGACGTGCACGCCCAACTGTATGAAGGCGATTTAATGGGCTCACTCCAGCTAGACACCCACAGCACCCCCAAGCTGACGATTAACCAAAGCATTAAAGGCATGTCGGTACACGCCTGGCTGAACGATTTATTTGGTTACGACCGCCTATCGGGTAATGGCAACACCGACTTAAGCATTGAAGCTCAGGGCAACAGCCCCAAACAAATGCGCGAGCGCCTCAACGGCACCCTCAATCTAGCCCTCAATAAAGGCAAGCTACACGGCATTGACTTTCTCGACCTCATCCAGCAAATTTCGCGCCAAGAAAACCTCACCACGCCAATGGCGCTGGACGTCAACCGTCAATCAGACACGCCTTTTCAGTCGTTCCAGGCCACTATTGAGCTAAAAAATGGCGTGGCCAATAATCAGAACTTTGCCCTAGTGTCGCCCTTCATTACCCTTAACGGCAAAGGCTCTTTAGATTTAAATAAAAAAGAGCTCAACTATCAGCTACACGTTCTGGGGCGCACCTCGGCGCCGCTTAAATACCGTAAGATCAACATTCCGTTGAATATCACGGGCCCGATTAAAGCACCGAGCTACGCCATCGACTACAAAACCTTGGTGCAAAACAAAGACACCCCTGAGGCGCGCCAAAAAGCCTTGCAAAAAGAGCTAGCCAACCAGTTCAGCCAATGGTTTGCCCCCGTTAAACCATGAGCGCCGATCAAGCCCATTTAGCAGCATGGTGCGCCACGCACGCCGACGCGGCCGAGTGGGTATGGCATCTGCCCAGTGCGCTGCCGCTGACGGCTTTACAGTCCTGGTTAAATCAACTGGCGCAGCAATCGCTGCTGCGGCCACTCCACCTATGGCTACACCACCCCAGCAAACAAGCTCAATCCGCCCAAGCAGACGCTTTAACTCATGGTTACGCCAGCGCCGCGCCAGGATTAAACACCGTTGTGCTCACCCCACGCATCAGGCTGTCGGTATGGATAGGGCCACAGACACCACAATGGCCTAGCCACAGCAATCAAGACGCCTACCTCGCGCTAGACCATCATTTACAGCCACTTGAAACCATCATACCCAAGACGACCGTTGCGCCTTGGTATGCCCCGGCACCAGTTAATCCCGTCAAACACGTCTGCATTGTCGGCGCCGGCATCGCAGGTGCGAGTACCGCCTATGCCTTAGCCATTCAGGGCGTACACGTCACCGTACTGGAACAAGGCCAAATCGCTGGCGCAGCTTCTGGCAACCGCCAAGGCTTGGTCTACGCCAAGATTTCCCCTCATTTAACCGAACAAAGTCAGCTACTGCTCAATGGTTATGGCTTTACCTTACGCCTACTGCAAACGCTTTTACCAGAACGAGATGACTGGGACGACTGTGGCGTCTTGCACTTAGACGTGACGGCGCAAGAGCAAAAACGCAATCAAGCGCTCGCCACGTGGCCTTACCCCGAGTTATGGATGCCCTTAACTCAGGCCCAAGCCAGCCAACGCGCCGGCTTACCCTTACCCAGCGGCGGCCTATTCTGGCCACAAGGCGGTTGGGTACACCCACCCACGCTGATTGCCAAGCTATTGGATCACCCCAATATTCGCGTCGTTGAACGCTGTACGGTTAACCAGATTGAACCCTCAGCTTCAGGCTGGCTGCTGCACACCAATACCGTTGAAACCCTGTTTAGCGCCAGCCATTTAGTGCTGTGCCAAGGCCATTTGGCACGCCAATTTCTAGACTTAGCCTATCTACCCTTAAACCCGATTCGCGGCCAAGTCACCCACAGCGCCCAGCCGCCTTCTTTATCACCGCTGCGCATTGCACTGTCTGGCCACAGCTACGTCAGCCCACCGTGGCAAGGCCAGTATTGCTTTGGCGCCAGCTTTCAGGCTGGCGTATGCAACACCACACTCACTCAAACAGAAGAGCGCGACAATGTCGAGGCATTAAACACCCTTTGCCCTGAACTGGCACAAAGCCTAGCGCCCAACACCCAACCACAAGGCAAAGCCGCCATGCGCTGCGACAGCCATGACCATCTGCCGGTTGTGGGCGCCATCGGCCCACGCGACGCGCTATACGCGGCCTATGCCGAACTGGCCATAGATAAAACGCGCCCTATAGACACGCCCTGTACGTTTTACCCCAATCTGTATGTCAACACCGCCCATGGCACGCGTGGCTTAGCCACAGCGCCTTTGTGTGGCTTTGCTCTGGCTCATGAGCTGCTTGGACACAGCCAAACGCTTAGCCCAGCGCTGAGGGAGGCACTGCATCCACATCGCTTTTGGATTCGCCAAATCATTCGCCGCCAGTGGGATGCTGCTGACGACGGCGTTCAATGATGGTTTGTTGGTGCCCATGTTTAACCCGGTGGGCACGCTGCGCTTTGCCCATCCTACAAATGGCTAAAAAACCATGGTTTATCGCATCATTCCCTATGCTCTTTTTTACATCTACAGCGTAGGCCCTTAAGCGTAGGGTGGGTCGTGACCCACGCGGGTTTTAAATAGGGGCGCCTGAGCACATTAGGAGTGGTGGGTAGGCTACGCTTTACCCACCCTACGCGACGGTGAATAAACCATGGCTTACTCACATGATACGAAGGCGTCTACAGATGTAAACATATGGAAAATGATCCAAAACGGTGGGCACGCTGCGCTTTGCCCACCCTTGTATCTTCCACAAAGACAAAATAAATAAGTATTATTCTGTCTATTGCCATCTCAGGTGAGTTTGTGCCCACCCTAAGCATTTAATGCTGTTACGTA
>JAGNTR010000048.1 GCA_017987415.1 Neisseriaceae bacterium | reverse complement strand
ACCGCCAATAGGCCAATAGCCACCAAAAAGCCACCGGCAACCGGTTCAGGAATGTGGTATTTCTTCAGAAAGTTAATTTTCTTAACCAGCAGCGAGCCTAATAGTAAAACCAAGCAGGCAGCCACTAAGGTGAAATGTGCATTTAGTTGCATAAATGTTTCCTTACATGACTCATGTAGAGTATCAAATAGGCGATATTATTCTTGTTTTTTTGCCGTGAACGTTGTGAAAAAAGGGCTAATTATATAGAAATATTGGCATTCTATCGCGGATTATAGAGATTTTATTTTTTAATCGCCCTTATTTTGGCAATGTTCTGCTGCTGTTTTTAATGCCTAGGTTTGTGCCAAAAAGGAATGAATTATTTGTTTTTAAAGATAAAAATGATGGATTGGAACGAATGTCCATTTGAAGCGAGTGCTGCCTTAAAAAAATGCGACAATGGCGTTGTTTATGCTCATGAATTGATGACTGTTGAGGATAAGGGCAGCTTTAGGCCTAAAAAAACCTGCCGAAGCAGGTTTTTGATCCATCATGATTTAGTCGACTTGGCGTAAAGCATCGCGTAAGGCTGTGCGCACGCCTTCTTCGATCACCGGGTGGTAGAACGGCATGTCCAGCATTTGTGCTAACGTCATGCCTTGCTGGTGTGACCAAGCCAGTAGATGGGCGATGTGTTCGGCACGAGGGCCAATCATTTCGGCGCCCAAAAATAGGCCGGTGTGTTTGTCGGCATACACGTGTAAGCGGCCTTTATTGACCAGCATGACGCGGCTACGGCCTTGGTTTTCAAACGACACTTCGCCAACGACTAGACGGTCGCTGTCTTTAAAGCGCTCGCTTAAAGTGCGATGGGTGTCGCCGATGAGCGCAATTTGTGGATCGCTGAACACAACCGACAGTAGGCTGCGACGTAGGCCGGCTTCTGTATTCGGATAAATGCCCGCGTTGTGACCAGCAATACGGCCTTGGTCGGCGGCTTCGTGCAGCAGTGCCAATTGGTTAGAGGCGTCGCCTGCAATAAAGATGTGCGCCAGGCTGGTTTGCATGGTTTTATGGTCGGCGACCGGTACACCACGTTCATCTAACTGAATGTCGAGATTCTCTAAACCAATATTGTCTACATTGGGGCGGCGGCCAATGGCAGCTAATACGTAGTCAACGGTGATGGTTTCGGCTTGGCCTTCGTCGCTTTTGAAGCTGATCTCTACTTGGTCGCCGCGGCGGGTGAACTGGGCATCTTTACTCTTGAGGTGCGCTTTAAGTTCTGATTTAAAGATTTTTTGCGCTTCGGTCATGAGTTTAGGGTCGGTCAATGGACCAACGCGGCCGCTGGCGCCAAATAGCGTCACGTCCACGCCGAGGCGATGCAACGCCTGGCCTAATTCTAAGCCAATCACACCAGGGCCAAAGACGGCCACGCTTTTGGGTAAGTCATCCCAAGCGAACACGTCGTCGTTGATGATGAGGCGATCGCCCAAGTCGGCCCAAGCATCGCGGTAGGGGGCCATATTGGTGCGTGAACCCGTGGCGATCACAATGCGTTCGGCCGTGATTTGCGTGTGGTCATCGACTTGAATGGTGTGGGCATCAATAAAGCGCGCTTTGCCCAGAATTTTGTCTTCGGCAGGAAATTCATCTACGCTTTCCAACACAAAGCCAACGAAACGGTCACGCTCAGACTTCACGCGCTGCATGACTTCTTGGCCGTTGATGCGGATGTCGCCGTCTACATGTACCCCAAACGGGGCGGTGTGACGAGCGTGCTCAGCGGCTTCAGCGGCCGCGATCAATAGTTTTGAGGGCATACAGCCTACGCGGGCGCAGGTGGTGCCAAAGTGATGATCTTCAATTAAGATGACGCGTTCGGTTTGTGCTTTGGCTGCGCGGTAGGCACCCATGCCGGCGGTCCCGCCACCCAAAATCACCACGTCGGTTGTTCGTTTTTGCATGATGTTCCTTTTGTTTGCTTGTTGAGGATACAAACAAAGCCCCGAGTTGAGGCTTTGTTTGGGTTCAATCGAGTTGCTTAAGCTTGTTTGGCTAAGTACTGATCTAATTCCTCACTGCCGCCGATGTAGCGACCACCAATGAATACTTGCGGTACCGAGGTTTTACCGGTGATGGCGCGTACGCTGACGGTGGTGGCGTCTTTGCCCAATACGATTTCTTCATAGTTCAGGCTGTGGTCTTGCAAAGCCTGCTTGGCTTTGGCACAGAATGGGCAGCCTGGTTTGCTGATCACGGTAATAGAAGGTTGTTCAGAATGCTCTGGCGCTAAGTATTTCAACATAGTGTCGGCATCTGATACTTCAAACGGATCGCCTTCTTTTTCTGGCTCAACAAACATTTTTTCAACCACGCCGTTTTTTACCAGCATTGAATAGCGCCATGAACGATCGCCAAAGCCAAGGTCGTCTTTGTGTACCAACATGCCCATGCCTTTGGTAAAGTCACAGTTACCATCAGGAATGAAAGTGATGTTTTCGGCTTCTTGGTCGGCTTTCCAAGCGTTCATCACGAAGGTGTCGTTCACAGACACGCACAAGATGTCATCAACGCCGTATTTTTTGAACGTGTCTGCCAGTTCGTTATAGCGTGGTAGGTGTGAAGAAGAACACGTTGGGGTAAAGGCCCCAGGTAGAGAGAACACCACAACGGTTTTATTGTTAAATAATTCATCAGTGGTCAGGGTCTTCCAGGCATCGCCTTCGCGAACGGGGAAAGACACGCTAGGGATTTTTTGACCTTCTTTAGATTGCAACATACTGACTCCTTAGTTATTGAGGTGAAATAATGGGTTGAATCAAAAACTTAATTTGGTTTTGATTCGGTATGTCATACAGTATAGGGTCTGATTGTCGTTTAGTAAAATTTATAGTTAAAATGAAATCAATAGTCATTGTCTATTGCTATTTTCAATTAAACTTTAAATGTTAGTTGCTTTGATCAATGATGCGATGAATGGCTTGATGCGCCATTTTGCTGACCTCATGTCGGCTAATGTCGGGAACGTCTAGGCTCACCGTTGGCAACAGGGTCAGCTCAATGCTGCCTTTTCGCATGCCCAATACCTGCCACACTGACTGTAAGAGGCTAATGCCGTCTATATAGGCGGGCCGCGTGGTGCGGTTGCCAAGCTCGTCATAAAATTTAATGGCTATGGGTTGGACAGGCGCCGACACATTTAGTGCCGACTGAAATAAACTAGATTTAAATAAACGCATGTTTAAGCCATTAGACGTACGGGCTTCGGGGAAGACGGCGATGGTGCGATTGGCCTGAAGAGCGGCTTCGATGTGGGCATTGATTTTGGCCGTGTCTTTACGCTCGTTGCGGTTAATGAAGACCGTGCCCTGATGCGTGGCTAAAGGGCCAATCAGCGGCCATTTTTGGATTTCTTGCTTGGCCACGAAGTTCATATTATAGGCTGACTCTAAAGCCACTATGTCTAGCCAAGACACGTGGTTGGCCACCACTAAGTGACCGGCTAAATGGGTGGGGCGAATGCCTTTAACGTCGATGCTCAACTTTAAAATATTGAGGCATTTGCGGCAGTATTTTTGGGTATAGCGCGTCGATTTTTCCTGATCTTTTTGTCGAAATACCCAGCTGAGCACCAGAACGGTGCTGATGAGCCAGAAGGCGAGGCGTGCCAGCCGAATGAGGCGAATGATTTTGGGCGTACTTTTTGGGGTCATAATAGGGTTTTCTTGGGTTGCTTTTGGCACACGGGGCAATAAAAGCTCGTGCGTTGGCCGATCTTGATTTGTTCGATTTCATGGCCACAAGTTCGGCAAGCCATTTTGGCGCGGCCATAGACGCAGTATTCTTGCTGAAAATAACCCGCTTGGCCATCGCTGCCGACAAAATCGCGCAAGGTGCTGCCCCCCGTTGCAATGGCTCGCTGCAAAACGGCTTTAACCTCTCGCACTAAGGCTTGGCACTTGGCCTTGCTGACCAGTTTGGCTGGCGTGAGTGGGTGGATGCCGGCGCGAAACAAGGCTTCGTTGGCGTAGATGTTGCCCACGCCCACTAAAAGATGATTGTCCATCAAGGCCAGTTTAATCGCGCGCTTTTGTTGTTGCAGCTTGGCATAAAAATCGGCGCTGTTAAACTCATCGCTTAACGGTTCTGGGCCCAGCTTGCTTAATAAGGGGTGATGTTCAGCGACGCCGTTAAACCATAAAATAGCCCCAAAACGGCGTGGATCTTTGTAACGCAAGAGCGTGCCGTCGGTGAATACAATGTCGACGTGGTCATGTTTTTGCGGGGGAACATCGGCATCATGGTGGATGCGCAGGCTACCGGACATGCCCAAGTGGATGATGAGCACGCCGGTGGGCAGCTGAATCAAAAGATATTTGGCCCGCCGGCTGACCGACAGCACGGGTTCTGCCGCTAGCTGCTCGCTTAAATCCTCAGGGATGGGCCAGCGTAACTTTGGCTGCCTAACGGTTGCGTAAGCAATGGTCTTGGCGGTAATGTGAGGGCTGATGCCCCGCTTGGTGGTTTCGATTTCCGGTAGTTCTGGCATAGGGTAGATCAATAGTGTGGGTAAAAAAGTATTGTAGCAGTTAAACTTGTGTCCTGTGGCGATGGTCATAGCTTTAGCGTAGTGATATAAAGCATAATGACATAAAGCCAGTATTTGCGTCATGATCTGACTAAGGTCTGGCTCAAGATGCCCATAGAATCGTTAATTAAATGAGAAGAGAATCAATGCTTAAACCCATGGTAATGGCCCTAATGGTCTTGTTTGGTGGTCAGGCTCTGGCCGCGGCTAAGCCTTCTGAAGTGGCGCCAATGAGTGCGCCAGATGTGATTGAAAAGACACAAATTGGCCCCGTTGAAGTGGTTAATACCTATGTCGTGCCAAATAATTTGATTAAGGCCGAGCGCCAAGCCAGCGGTTTGTTGGGCATTTTGTCGAGTGAAATCATGTTGCAAAAAGGCCAAGTAGGGACGGCCTTAAATAGCTATGGTTATATGTTGCAAAACACCAAAGATCCCGCCGTGGCTGAACGAGCGGTCGACATTGCTTTGGCGATTCCTGATTTGGCTCGCGCCCGCCAATTGTTGGCTCAGTGGCAGCAGCTAGAACCGCAGGCCAGCCCAGCTCAAGTGCGGGCGCAGTGGGAATACGACCTCATGACTCAGCAGCTGAACAATGTGTTCGAGCGTTTGCCTGCGGTATTAGAAGACGCGAGCCTATCGCAAGCGCGGCGCATTTTCTTATACATGGCCCAGCTGACGGTCGACAATACCGATTACAGCCGTCAGGGTTATCCTGCCGTGCATAAAGCGGCCCAGAAATACCCCGAACTAGAAGAAGCCGTGATGGCAGAGGCGATTTATGCCGGTCTGTCAGGTAAGACACGCGCTTCGATTGCCGGCTTGACTAAGTTGGCCCAGCTAGACCCCATGCTGTCCCCACGCAGTCAGGTGACCTTAAGCCTGTTGGCGAATAAGGTCCCTGGCCTGTTGACGACGTTCTTCTCTAAGGTTGACGCGCGTGATTTGTCTTACGGTTGGCAAAAACTTCAGGTTGATGTCTTGCTAAAAGCGAATAAAGGCAACGAAGCTTACGCCAAGATGAAAGAGCTGCTGCAAAAAGAGCAGGATAATGCCGATCTCTACGTGGAAGCTGGCTATATCGCTCAGCAACTGCAGCGCCCTCGGGCTGAAGTGGCCGCTCATTTTGATCGTGCCTATGCGCTAGGTGATGCGACGCAAAAAAGTAAGGTGGCGATGCTTGCTGGAGTGAATGCTTTGGATGGCGACGATGTAGAGCGTGCCAAAACCTGGCTGAAAAAAGTAGACAGTGAGCGCTACGCCTTCGACAAAAATATTTACCTGACCTTGATTGCGCTGAAAGAAGAGGCTTATGCCGATGCTAAGGGCTATTTGGCGGCGGCCAAGCCTCATGTGGCGCAGGGCATTGTGTTTAATGAGTCTGATTGGCTGCGTGCCGATTTAATGCTGATGCATGCGCAAAAAGCGCCGCCGCAAGCGTTATTGACTCATTTAACCAAATTGATTGACCGTGAGATGGCCAAAGGCCAAAAGGCCAACCAGGCCGTCTTGGCCGTCTTGCTCTACGATCGAGGCATCATCTATGCGGATAAGCTGAAGCAGCCAGAGGCCGCGATTGCCGACTTTGCAAAAGTGCTGGTGTGGCAGCCTAAGGATGCCGAAACCTTAAACGCCATGGGCTATACCATGCTGTTCATTCCTGGGCGCATGAATGATGCGATTGAACACATTGAAGCGGCCTATGTATTGTCACCAAACTCACCTACGGTAAACGACAGCTTAGGCTGGGCCTATTATCTACAGGGTAAGCCAGAGGCTGCTGAGCCTTATTTGAAGGTGGCCTACGATCGCTTCCCCGACACAGAGGTGGTGTTGCACTATGTCGAAGTGCTGTGGCAGCTCGGTAAGCATCAAGAGGCGCAGCGCGTGGCGGATAAAGCCCTGGCTGATCCAGAGTCAGCTGAGCGCGTTCAGGCGCTGATGCAGCGCTTGGCCAAGCCTTAAGGAGCCGCTGGGATGAAACATTGGTTAAAAAAAGGGTTATTGGGCGCAGCGGTTCTGGCCCTGGGCGCGTGTAGTGTCTTTGATGGCCCGAAAGAAGCCATGCCTTGGCGCGCTTCAGAGGGCCTGCAAGAAAGCTTTTATGCTGAGGGTCGCCTGGCGGTTAAGATTGAAGAAAAAGGCTCGTATGCGCCTTTTGAATGGCTGGTGACCGTTGACAAGCAGGAAGTTGAAGTGAAGTCGCCCTTGGGTAATACGGTTGGCATCCTGTGTGAAGACGCTCAAGGTGTGATTGCCGCCGGCAATAATGAAATATATGAAGACGACAGCGCCGAGGCCCTTAGTCAACGCCTATTAGGCTTTAGCCTGCCTTTAGATAAGCTACACTATTGGGCCAATGGCCAGTGGCTGCCGAATGAGCCTCATCATATTGACGGCAGCGGCCGCTTGCAGCAGCTGGGTTGGACCATAGAGCGCGCCGCCACGGTGGGCGAAGCTAAGCCGCGCCTATTGGTGCTGGAGCGCCCAGGGCTGACGCTGCGGCTGGTGTTTGATGAGTTTGCTGAGGCGCCAGAAGGCACTGAGGCGCTGTGTCGTATTCGTTCGAAATAATACTAGATGGGTTAGGATCACCATGGTTGCACATGCAGTAGCGGCCGGCGCCAGCGCATACGCGGCTCCGGCTAAATTAAATTTGATGTTGAAAATTGTGGGCCGTCGTGACGATGGCTACCATCTATTGGAAACGGTGTTTCGTTTTGTGGATTTGAACGACACCGTGTATTTGAAGGTGCGTGACGACGGCCAGATCGTGTTGCATACCCTCATCGAAGGGGTGGCGCCAGAGCAAGATTTAAGCGTGCGCGCTGCGCGTTTATTGCAGCAAAAAAGCGCTAGCCGCCTCGGTGCCGACATCTGGGTAGACAAAAAAATACCCATGGGCGGCGGCTTGGGTGGGGGCAGTTCTGATGCGGCGACCGTTCTTTTGGCTTTAAATCATCTGTGGAAAGTGCATTTTTCACGTCCTGAACTGATTCAACTTGGGGTGGGTTTAGGTGCGGATGTGCCGGTTTTTTTGTATGGACGAAATTCTTTTGCAACGGGCGTTGGCGAGGAATTGACCCCGGTTTCTTTGGAAAAACAATGGTATGTGATTGTGCGCCCGAATGTGCACGTAGAAACTGCGAAAATATTTGCACATGAGGGGTTGACAAGGAATTCAATCCCCAGCATAATGCGAACCCTCACAACAACGCAGCAACGTCACAACGACATGCAGGACGTGGTGGTGAGTGAATATCCTCAGGTTGCCGAAGCGTTAGACGCGCTGACAAAATTCGGTCAACCCCTGATGACAGGCTCTGGTTCATGTGTCTTTTTAGAGATCGAATCAGAAGGTGAGGCAAGACAAGTTTATCAAGCTTTGTCTGAGCAGCAATATGAAGTGTACTGTGTTCAAGGTTTATCAGAACATCCGCTTCTAAGCTTAGGCTAGGTTTATTGGGGTGTCGCCAAGTGGTAAGGCACTGGATTTTGATTCCAGCATTCGTAGGTTCGATCCCTACCACCCCAGCCAAATAATAAAAAAAGCGTGTAAGGTGACTTACACGCTTTTTTTATGTCTTTTTTTAATGTGTTGTGAAAATGTTTCTGGCGTGCGGCTTTATTTGGTTTGCTTGGCAGAAGCGTGTATCATGGCATGCGGTGCGAAAAAGCACACTTTAAACCATATTTTTATGGGCTTAAGTATGAAACAAAAAACGAAATTAAACGTGAGCGAAGGTAAAATGGCTGCATATGATAGTTTGATGGTGTTTACGGGCAATGCTAACCCTGAGTTGGCCGTTAACGTAGTAAAACACCTAGATATTTCAATTGGTCGCGCGTCTGTTGGCCGTTTTTCTGATGGTGAAGTAGCGGTTGAATTGCTGGAAAACGTACGCGGTCGCGACGTGTTCATCTTGCAACCTACCTGCGCCCCCACCAACGATAACTTGATGGAAATTTTGACCATGGCCGATGCGCTTAAGCGTGCTTCTGCTGGTCGTATTACCGCTGCCATTCCTTATTTTGGCTATGCGCGTCAAGACCGTCGTCCTCGTTCTGTTCGTGTCCCTATTTCTGCTAAGCTTGTGGCCAATATGCTGTATTCAGCCGGCGTTGACCGTGTGTTGACCGTTGACCTACATGCTGACCAAATTCAAGGCTTTTTCGACATCCCCGTGGACAACGTTTACGCCACCCCGATTCTGACCAACGACATCATCCAGCAACGCATGGAAAATGTGACCGTGGTGAGCCCAGACATCGGTGGCGTGGTTCGTGCCCGTGCCGTGGCGAAAATGCTGCATGCCGATCTAGCCATCATCGACAAACGTCGTCCTAAAGCCAACGTGGCTGAGGTGATGAACATCATCGGTGACATCGAAGGCCGTACTTGTGTGATCGTGGACGACATGATCGACACCGCCAACACCCTATGTAAAGCCGCTTCTGCGCTAAAAGAGCGCGGCGCCGCTCGCGTGTTGGCTTATGCAACCCATCCTGTGTTCTCAGGTGAAGCGGTTGCCCGTATTAATTCATCAGACATTGACGAAGTGGTCATCACCGATACCATTCCTTTGAGTGCTGAAGCCAAGGCTTCACCGCGCATTCGTCAGGTAACCATTGCTGGCTTGATGGCCGAAACCGTTCGCCGCATCAGCAATGAAGAGTCAGTGTCTTACCTCTTTAATGAGGAATTGGTTACGCCAGGTTCATTCCTGCCGTAGGCATTGCCGACTGGTCGCGGTTTGGCAGTGTTTTTTTAACTTTAGGAGTTTTATACTATGTCATACGAAATTAAAGCTACCCTACGCGAAGAGCAAGGCACTGGTGCGAGCCGCCGCCTACGTCGCGAAGGTAAACTACCTGCAGTAATCTATGGTGATAATCAAGAAGCCAAAGCCATTACTGTTGAACACAATGCTGTTTTCTACGCGTTGCAAAACGAAAGCTTCCACAGCTCTGTGTTGAAAATTGAATTGGAAGGCAAAACCAGCGAAGTCATCGTACGTGATTTCCAAATGCATCCGTTCAAACCTGCGGTACAACACATTGACTTCCAAGTGGTTAACGCTAAAGAAGAAGTTAAAGTACGTGTGCCACTACACATTGTGAACGCTGATAAATCACCTGCCGTTAAGCTACAAGGCGGCCGTATTTCTCAGTTGATCAGCATGATCGAAGTGATTGCTCTGCCTACCGCTATTCCTGAGTTCTTGGACTTAGACGTGCTTAAAGCCGTTGGTGGTCAAGTATTGCACATCTCTGACATTAAATTCCCAGAAGGTGTTAAATCTGTTGCTTTGGCTCGTGATACCGACTTGGCCGTGGCTTCTGTGTCAGGCAAAGGCCGTGCCATTGTTGAAGACGAAGAAGAAGCGCCTGCTGAAGAAGCACCAGCAGCTGAATAAGCTTAACGCTTGTGTTAAAAAACCCGCGTGTTGCACGCGGGTTTTTTTGCGTCTGGGCTAAAGAGCCCGCGCTGTGGTGAATTAGGCGTTAATGTGTGACATTGGTCAGGGTTTGCGCGGCCTTGGCTTGGGCCTTGGCGCAATCAGGGTTATACTATTAAGCAGACAGAATAAAATGGAAAAAGGAGGGTGCATATGTACAAACATCTTGTGGTGGCCGTAGACGGCAGTAATACCAGCTTATTGGCTTTAAAACACGCATCAGAATTGGCCGTATTGTTACAGGCGAAACTGACCTTGGTAACCGTGGCCAATCCAACCGAATACATGGCCTTGGCGCCAGAATTTTTGCAGCACGGTAATTATGAAGAAACCGCCCGCGTTCAAGGGCAGGCCGTTTTAGATGCTGCCTTGGCCGCAGCGCGCGCCGATGGCGTCACCGAATTAGACAGCCACATGGCTATTTCCAGCAAGGGTGCAAAAGACATGGCGCAGCTGTTGGTGAACTATGCGAATGAACATGGCGCCGACGCCATTGTGCTGGGCACTCACGGGCGCTCAGGCTTGATGCACTTGCTCATGGGCAGCTTTGCTGAAACCGTGATGCGCTTGAGCACTTTGCCGTTGTTGGTGATCCGTAACGATCAACAAGAATCCACTCAGGACGATGATTAAGCTTAAGCCTTAAATCGTGCGCTGAATAAAAGCCTGATGCCTGCATCAGGCTTTTTTGCGACTGGCTGCGCTCTGGCGGCCATTTGACGTATAATTGAAGCATCTGAATCAATCGCATGCTGCCCTTGGGTGGCGTACTGGGAAATGGGATGTTGATGCAAGTAGAAGCAACCGTAAATGAACGCCGCTTTGGGGGCATTGCACGCTTATATGGCGCGCCCGCTTTGGCCTATTTTGCTCAGGCGCACGTGTGCGTGGTGGGCTTGGGTGGCGTTGGCTCATGGGTGGTGGAGGCCTTGGCCCGCACCGGAGTGGGGCGGCTGACCATCATTGATCTAGACAATGTGGCGGAATCAAACATCAATCGCCAGCTGCCGGCCCTGGATTCTCAGCTAGGTAAGCCTAAAGTCATGGCTTTGGCTGAGCGCGTGTTTGACATTAATCCTCAGTGCCAGGTGCGGCAAATTGAAGATTTTGTCACTGAAGAGAATCTGGCCGACTACTTGCCAGCCGACTGTGACTTTGTGGTGGATGCCATTGATCAAGTGCGGGTGAAGGCGGCCATGGCTAACTATATGGTGCGTCATAAAATACCGTTTGTGGTGTCCGGCGGCGCGGGTGGGCAGAAAAACCCAGCCTTGATTCAAAGCGCCGATTTAGGCGCCGTCAAGCAAGATCCGCTCTTGGCGAATATGCGCTATACCTTAAAAAAACGGTACGGCTTTAGCCGCGATTTAAGCAAAAAAATGCGCGTGCCGTGCGTGTTTTCTACCGAGCAAATTACCCCGCCGCAGGTGGCCGAAGCCTGTGCCACCGATGCCGCCCCGCAAGGCCTATCTTGCGCAGGCTACGGCGCCAGTATGATGGTCACGGCCACGTTTGGCCTACATTGTGCTCAGGCGTGTATTGATGCCTTAGTGAAACAATCTCAGGCACAGCTGGCCAAGGCTGGCTCATGACGGTTCACGACGCAGCCCTAGGCGTGCCATTGGCTCATGTGTTTGGGCAGCCAGTGCTGGACGTGCCGCAGGATTTATTCATTCCACCTGATGCTTTGAAGGTGGTGTTGGAAAGTTTTGAAGGCCCGTTGGATTTGCTGTTGTATTTGATCCGTAAGCAAAACATGGACGTGCTGAATATTCCCATGGTGGCCATTACCGAGCAATATTTGGCTTACATCAGCGGCATGCAGCAGCACCAGCTGGATTTGGTGGCCGAGTATTTGCTGATGGCGGCCATGCTGATAGAGATTAAATCACGCTTATTGCTGCCGAAGCTGCATCAGGCTGAGGATGAAGAAGAAGATCCGCGCGCTGAGCTGGTGCGCCGCCTTTTGGCCTATGAACAAATGAAGCTGGCCGCAGCAGGATTGGATGAATTGCCCCAGGCTGGGCGAGATTTTGCTTGGGTGGTGATGCATTTAGAAGGTGATGCGGTGGCGCCACAGCTGCCCGATGTGTGCGTGGCAGACTTAAAACAGGCGTGGCTGGCGATTTTATCGCGCGCCAAACACACTCAAAGTCATCAGGTTCAAACCGAAACCTTGTCGGTGCGGGCGCAGATGACGCATATCTTGCAGCAGTTGCAGACGAGCGGCTCGGCAGTGTTTGAGGCTTTTTTTGACATCGAAGCCGGCGTGACCCATCTGGTGGTGAGTTTTATCGCCGTGTTGGAGCTGGTGAAAGAAGGCCTGATTCGGATTGTGCAAGAGGCGCCTTATCGGCCGATCTGGGTACACGGCAGTGGCTCCTCAGCCTCACTGTAAAGAATAAAGAGAGACTAAATATGAAGGTTGTGAATCCCAAAGTACACGAAACCTTGCGAGATCATTATATGATTTTGCCGCACTGTAAAGCTTTAGGTTTGCACTATGAGGGCGTTGAGGGTGACGCCATTGTGCTGAGCTTACCTTGGCAAGAGGTGCTTAACGGCGCCGATGGTGCCATGCATGGCGGACCTTTAGCGACGCTGGTTGACGTGGCTTGCGCCATCTCGGTGACGGCGTGGTTGCCTCAGTTTGAGGCATTGGCCACCTTGGACATGCGCTTGGATTTTTTACGCCCAGTGCGGCCCAATGTGCCTGTCGTGGCGCGCGCCGTGTGTGAGCGGGTAGAGGGCATGATTGCCTACGTGAAGGCCGAGTGCCATCAAGAAGGGGAGTCTGAGCCAGTGATGTTGTGCACCGCTGCCTTCATTCGATCACCGTTGCCGCGTGCGGTTTTGGAGGCTTGGACATGAGTTTTATAGAACGCAAAAGCGCTACGGCCACTTTGTATCAGCACATGCCGTACGCTCAATGGATTGACATGCGGGTGGGGCATGATGCGGCGCATGCGCAGCTGTGCCACTTGCCTTTTCGTGCCGATTTAATCGGCAATACGGTTTTGCCGGCTTTACACGGCGGCCTGATGGCAGGCTTTTTGCAGTCGGCGGCGTGGGTGGGTGCTTTTGGTGCAGCTGAAGGGCCGGTGAAACTATTGGATTTTTCGCTGGACTATTTACGCCCGGGATTGGCTCAGGATGCTTATGCTGATTTTGACATTGTGCGTATAGGTCAGCGCATCGTCAATGTGCAGGTGCGCATGTGGCAAAGCGATAAGGCTAAATTAATCGCCACGGCGCGGGCGCATTTTGAGCGCGTGTAGTTGAAATGAAGATCATAAAAAAGCAAACCGTTTGGTTTGCTTTTTTTGTGGGTGGGGATGGTGTAAAGCGCAGCGTGCCTACCGTTTTGAATTATTTAATTAATAGCATTAATAATGCTTCGGTTACTTTGCTATTGATTAGTCGTTTTGTTTCGCCTACAGGCGAAAGGCAACCTTTAATCAATAGCGATA
The DNA here is from genome assembly GCA_017987415.1 of Neisseriaceae bacterium. Taxonomy (GTDB): domain Bacteria; phylum Pseudomonadota; class Gammaproteobacteria; order Burkholderiales; family Neisseriaceae; genus JAGNPU01. The sequence goes on along the minus strand of JAGNTR010000048.1, from coordinate 2,761 downwards.
TGGCCGAAGCACTGACGGTCGATTGAATACAAATGACCAACAAGCCATGATCGTTCATCATCGTTCACAGCAAACACGGCTCATTGGCGCAAAAGGCCACTAAGTGATCAATGAGGGCACGTACCCGTGCCGGCACATAGCGCTGCTGCGGCCAGACCACGTACACCTCACGCGGTTTGCCCGCCCATTCGGGCAAGATGTGCACCAGGCTGCCTTCATTTAGGTGGGCCTGGCTCAGATGAGGTTGCGTAAAGGCGATGCCCATGCCCGCCGCGGCCATGCTGATGGCCAAATTTAATTCATTGACGTGAAACCGAGCTTGGGGCTGGAAGTGCCGTTGTGCTTCGCTGTGCAGCTGATAGAGCGTCCACGTATGTAGAGGGAAGGCCGTGATCAAGGCCTGTTGGGGTAGGTTGTCGATGCTGATTGGGCCTGCTTGCTCACAGTAGTGGGGAGACGCCACCAAAATAGCCGGTGCAATGCTGCCTAGACAGCGCATATTGAGGTCGGAGTCGGGCAGGGGGCCAAAACGAATGGCTAAGTCCGCGCCAGTGTCGATGAGGCTTTGGGTGTGGTTGTTGAGGCTGATGTCGAGCTTGATGTCGGGATGGGCCTGCATGAAGCTGGCCCAGGCTGGCGCTAGGAGGCTGTTGGCAAGATTGACTGGCGCGAGTACGCGTAGTGGCCCGGCGATTTCGTGAAAGTTTTTATGCAATTGGTCGGTGGTTTGCTGGAGGGCATTCAGCAGGGGTTGGCACTGTTCGTAATACTGCCAGCCTTCGGGTGTGGGCGTCATGTTGCGCGCCGTTCGGGTTAAAAGCTTGTGGCCTAGCTTTTGCTCCAGCTTTTGCAGGCGTCGCGTCAGGGTCGAGGCGGGCATGCCGTTGAGTTCGGCGGCGGCGTTGAGGCTGCCGCAGCTGACTATTTGGGTGAAAAGGGCTAGATCATCCAGCATTATGATTCCATTTTTGGAATTTAAGAATTAATTAATCAATATATTATTAAAAATGGAAGGTGTCTATACTCAGCGTCATCTTAATGATTGATGAAAGGGAATAAAGCCATGTCCGATTTATTTAAATATCGAATGATTTTTTCAGCCATGATGTCTTGCTTAATGGCAGGCCTGATGACGGGGTGGGTGACTTGGTTGAATTTGGGTTCAGCATTTACGCTTGAGCGTTGGGGTGGTGCGTTTGTGACGGCTTGGCCGGCAGGGTTTACGATTGTGTTGCTAGGGGCGCCCACGGTTCAGCGCTTAGCGGCCGGTGCGTTTGAACGCGTGGTGGGCAAGCCGTTGGCCGCCAATAAATAAAGTTTCTTCAGGTCGCCTGAGCGTCAGCGCTCAAGCGGCCAGATGATGGTTAAATCAGCGCAGTGGGTGCAGTGATCACGCCGTTGCGATCAACGTAGACATAGTGGCCTGGCGTGAAGGTGACGCCGCCAAACTGAATGGGCAGGTTAACCTGGCCTTCGTCTTTACGTACTGATTTAATCGGCACGGCGCCTAGGGCTGCGATGCCGATGTCTAAGGTGGCTAGGGCATCCACGTCGCGGCAGGCGCCGTAGATTAACACCCCGGCCCAATGATTTTTAACCGCGCTGGCGCCAATCATATCGCCAATGAGGGCATTTCTCAGGCTGCCGCCGCCGTCGACAACCAAGACTTTGCCTTCGCCGTCGGTATTCAATAGCGATTTGACCTTGCTGTTGTCTTCAAAGCATTTGACGGTAATGATTTGGCCGCTAAAAGCCGATCGGGCACCATAGTGGTGCCAGTGTAGGCCTGTCACCACGCTGACGCTGTCAGGGTGGTCGTCGCATAGATCGCAGGTGATAAAGTCCGTCATCAGTCTCTCCTTTAAGTCATGATGGCTGTTGTACATTGCTTATGGGATCAGTATAGACCGACTGTTTGCAGCTGTCATGGGCGTAAACGTAAAAAAGCCCGTACGTTGAGCGTACGAGCTTAGTGTGGGGTCCTCCGCATGTGCCGTCTTGGCCGATCCGCTTGAACCTTGCTGACAAGGTTGACCGCTCCTGGATAGTTTTGGGGATACTTCTAAAAAGAAGCGTCACACGCCTACTATGCGCCTGGCAGTCGAAAAGCGAATTATTGGTTCAAAGGAATTGAGCCATCGCGAACACTGCAGAGGAAAAACTTTGGGGTGGAAGGTTACTTGGGTGCAGAAGCAAGGGCTTCGTCACACAGGCGACTCATGTGGGTGATTTTGTGTTCCAAAGTGGCCACATCCAGTCCACCACTTATGGTTAATTTTAACAAATCATGGGCTAAATTTAAAGCCGCAATGATGGCTATTTTGTCCGTTTCGACAATACGGCCTTGTTTCGTAATGGTATCTATTTTGTCATTCAACATGTCGACGGCCTGTAACAGCGTACGGCGTTCAGCCTCAGGCGTGGCGATGGTGAAGGTGCGACCCATGATGGTGATGTCTACCGGTGTTGGATTCATGCTTGTGGCTCCTCAGGGGATGAAGTGGGCAATCGATTCATGAGGGCACGCACGTCTTCAGCGCTTTGGGCAATGGTAGCCAAAAGGGTTTGGTTGCGCGCTTTAAGCGCATGAATGCTTTGCTCAGCACTTTGCTGCAGGTCGTTTAGGGCTTGGTTGCTGTCGAGGGCAAGCTGTTGCTTTTCTGCCGTCAATTTTGATACCTGAGCGCTTAAGGCCTGGTTGGCTAAGGTCAATTCATTCATCTTGGCTGTCATTTTGACAATGCAAGATTCTAAGTAGTCT
>JAGNTR010000047.1:13320-16269 GCA_017987415.1 Neisseriaceae bacterium | reverse complement strand
GCGTGCGTGCCTGCACCAAGCCAATGGCCCGCAGGCTATGCGCCGTTCGTGCCGGCAGCCAAAGGCCGCGGTTTGGCGGCACCATCCACACGCCGGCATCGGTTTCTACCCTGACCACGCCGCTCAGCGCGTGAACCAGCTGGGCGCAGTCGTGCGCATGCGGCAGCTCCACTGTGCCGTGTGGATAATCTTTCACATAAACCGTCAAGGCTGGCTTGCTGTTGAATCGAGATAGGATACTCATCCTGCCCTTCTGTGACCAAAATCGTCTGGATGCCCAATGAGCATCCATAAAAAAACTGTCCCACCTTGGCCCACCTAACCTGCCACATCAGCGCGGGCAATTTCTCTAGAAAAAAACACCTTATTTACCCCGATGCTGACGCAAGAACGTCACGCTGTCGGCAAAGGCTGCTTGGCCCGGCACGCTGTCCATCTTAAATTGATATTCATGCTCAGTGACCACATCAGCTAAATCAAAGAAACGGCTGCTGACCGCGACGCCCTGCTTTTGTAAGGCCGCCACCAAGGCCCGCCCGTGCGGCTCAAAAGAAAAGGTGTTGCCATCGGTCACGTAAGTTGGGGGAAAGTCAGCCGTAATGTGTGACACCACATCGGCCTGCTGCACGGCTTCACTGGCCAACCAGTCTCGATCACCTAAATAGCTCCAGCCCAGCTGATTCAGCACAAAGTTCACGAGGTTTGAATCGGTGCCCCCTTTGAGTGCAGTTAAATCATAGGGCCCACAATAAAGCAGCACGCCTTTGATATGCGCCTTGGGCACCACCGCTGGCATGGCCATGCTGGCCGCCAACTGAGGATTGGTTTGTATGGCCACAAACTGCGCCGCCATTTGCGCGCCCGCCGAATCGCCGGCAAAAAATAGCCGGCTCATGTCGCCCTGATATTTAGGTGCCTGCTCTAATAAGGCCTGATAAACCTCTTGAATTTGCACCAAAGGCGTTGGGTATACCGCAGCAGGCGCCAACTGATAGTTCATCGCCACCACTATATAGCCTTGATTGGCCAAGGCTGGTGCAAAATAACGGACATCGGTTTTATCCCCAGCGACAAACGCGCCCCCGTGCACCCAAATCAGCACGGGCAATTTAGTGCCAGGCTTTATCGTGCTGGGCGCATAAACATCATAAACGTTGTTTTGATGCTGCGATGGGTAGCTGAGGTTGGGCCAAACCTCAACATTGTCCTGAATTTGGGCATAGTCCAGCGGCGGCGTGGCCAGCGGCACAGATTCAATCAGCTTTTTCACCGCCCATGAGGTCGGTGCGGGTGACACACAGCCGGCGACAGCCAGGCTGGTGGATAAAAGCAAGGTCAGAAAAGGTTTGGTCATAAGGCCTCATGCTCACACAGCCACGCATCAAAGGCGGGCAGATACTGGGATTTATCGGTAGCAAGCTGGCGCCAAGCAATCCGATCGGCGACAAAACATGTGATACAGGATTGACATGGCTAAAACTAGCATAAAAAATGCCGTCCCAACCATCAAAATATAACGGGGTGCGGCATGCTTTAACGGGCTTGGCTCAAGCCTTAGAACGCACGGCGAAACGGCTTCACCGTCACGCTTTGATAAATGCCGGCAGCCACAAAAGGGTCTGCCTGTGCCCATGCCTCGGCTGCGGCCAAATCGCTAAATTCGGCAATAATGGTTGAGCCAGTAAAGCCTGCCTCACCTGGATTTTCGCTGTCAATAGCTGGATGTGCCCCGGCCAATACCAGCTGGCCAGCAGCCTGCAAAACCTCTAAACGGGCTAAATGTTCGGGACGAACGGCCAAGCGTTGAGCCAAAGAGTTCGGCGCATCAATGGCGCTGATAACATATAACATGAGGATTCCTTAAGTCGTGTGAAGTATTACTCTGGTTGAAATAGGTAAAACTTAAGTTTAGCACGAGCCTGAGCGGTGTCATCGTCGTTTTGACTTAATCTAAGCCTTTACTCAACCGTCTGCCAAACAAACGGCCACTTACAGCCCACGCTGCCACTCTTGGCGCAGATGCACGTGCTCAGGCGCGGCAATGGCTTGTCGAACCTGCGCCAACAGCGCCTCTTTATCTCGCCCTAACTGACCTTTGAGCACCAAGTAATTCGACGCATGGTCGCTGCGAAACACGGTTTTGTCTAAATTGAGCTGGCGTAAAAATCGCTCCACCTCAATAAACAACTCGGCCTGATCCAAAGGCTTAAACTCTGGGTAACGGCTTTTAAAGCGCTCCATACCTAAGGGAAAGCTCACCACCAGCGTCGACAGGTATTCTGGTTGAGCCTCATTCATCAACTGGGCTGAGCGATCTGCGTGTTGGGCACTGAGCTGACTGCCGCCAAGCCCGTTCAGAATCATCACCGAACGGGTCATGCCCGCCTCGCCTAACTTGTTTAAGGCGCTAAGCGAAGAAGCATAGGTTTCGCCCTTATTCACCATCGCCAACACCTCATCATCACCCGACTCACAGCCAATATAGGCCATGCTTAAACCAGCATCAACCAGCTCTTTGAGCTCAGCCACCGATTTATTTTTAACGTTACTGGGCAGACAATAGCTCGACACTCGGCCAATATTGGGGATCTCTTTTTTAATCCCTTCTAGAATCGTCATCAGCCGCCGCGTAGACAAGGCCATGGCGTCGCCATCAGCCAAGAAAATTCGCCGTATGTCCATCATTTGGGCTGCCTTCTGTAGCTCAGATAAAACCTGTGCCTCAGGACGCACGCTGAATTTTTTTTGCGGTGCCGTGTACATTTCGCAAAAGGTGCATTGATTCCAAGAACAGCCATTGGTGACCGGCAAGATCAACGAGCGCGCCTCGCTGGGCGGACGAAACACCGGCTCAATGTAGTCGATGGGAAACGTTTGGTGAAACATAGTGGCTCCTAAATTCTGGGCCAGTCGTGGTAACCACGCTGGCCTTATCGTTATCAATCATTC
>JAGNTR010000047.1:8974-13220 GCA_017987415.1 Neisseriaceae bacterium | reverse complement strand
CGGCGTGCCCGTCAACGCTTTATGCTGTGTGACCTGATCCCATAAATCGACACAGCAGCTAATGTGCATGATGCTTTGCTGTTTATTGACCATGATGTATACCCAAGCACTGTCTGACATAAGGGCCTCCTCAAGTTGGCACCACAAAACATGACTAAAGCATAAGTTAACGTATCCACCCCAAGGTGTCACGATTAATCTGACGGGTCATCCTATTCTAAATCATTAATGCTAAAAAAACCCACTAACCTTTAAGTTAGTGGGTTAAATCAAGCTTTTAAAGCTTATTTTTCGACCTGACTCACGTCACGTACGGCACCTGTGTCGGCACTCGTGGTCATGGCAGCGTAGGCGCGCAAGGCAGCAGACACATAGCGCTCACGGTTCACTGGCTTCCACGCTTGTTTGCCGCGGGCGTTCATCTCATCGCGGCGGCTAGCCAACTCAGCGTCGCTTACCGCCAAATGGATGGTGCGGTTTGGAATGTCAATTTCAACCGTATCGCCTTCATGCACCAAACCGATTGCCCCACCCTCAGCCGCTTCTGGCGACGCATGGCCAATCGACAAGCCTGACGTACCGCCAGAGAAGCGGCCATCGGTCAACAAGGCGCAGGCCTTGCCCAAGCCTTTTGACTTAAGGTAAGACGTTGGGTACAGCATCTCTTGCATGCCTGGACCGCCTTTGGGCCCTTCGTAACGAATGATCACGATGTCCCCTGCCACCACTTGATCAGCTAAAATACTGGCCACCGCATCGTCTTGACTTTCATATACGCGGGCACGCCCGGTAAATTTCAAGATGCTATCGTCCACGCCAGCGGTTTTCACAATACAGCCACGCTCAGCAATATTGCCGTACAGCACGGCCAAACCGCCGTCCTGTGAGTAGGCGTGCGCTAAATCGCGAATACAGCCTTCAGCACGATCGTTGTCAATGCTGGGGTAATGACGGTCTTGGCTAAAAGCTTGAGTGGTGCGAATGCCGCCAGGCGCAGCCAAGAAGCGTTGATGCGCTTCTGAGTCAGGTGCATTCACCATAATATCCCAACGCTTAAAGGCTTCTGCCATGCTTGGGCTGTGTACCGTTGGCAACTGGTTATGAATCAATCCAGCCCGATCCAACTCTGCCAAAATACCCATCACGCCACCCGCACGGTGCACGTCTTCCATGTGATACTTCTGCGTAGACGGCGCGACTTTGCACAAACACGGTACTTTACGGCTGATTTGGTCAATGTCGGCCATTTTGAAATCTAAGCCGGCTTCGGAAGCCGCGGCCAAAAGGTGTAAAACCGTGTTGGTAGACCCGCCCATAGAGACATCTAGCGCCATGGCGTTTTCAAACGCCTGTTTAGTGGCGATGTTACGCGGCAACACGCTGTCGTCATCTTGCTCATAGTAACGTTTGGCCAAATCCACAATGGTGCGGCCCGCTTCTAAGAATAACGCCTTACGTTTGGCGTGCGTTGCCAAGAGTGAGCCGTTACCCGGCAATGATAGGCCTAATGCTTCGGTTAAGCAGTTCATTGAGTTGGCGGTAAACATGCCTGAACAAGAGCCACAGGTAGGACAAGCCGAACGCTCGGTTTCGTCTACTTGGGCGTCGCTGATTTTGTCGTTGGCCGCATCCACCATGGCATCTACTAGGTCTAACTTACGGATCTGGTTGTCAATGCTGATGACTTTACCGGCTTCCATTGGCCCACCGGACACAAAAATAACCGGAATATTGAGGCGCATCGCGGCCATCAACATCCCTGGGGTGATCTTGTCGCAGTTGGAAATACACACTAATGCGTCGGCGCAATGGGCATTGACCATATACTCAACCGAATCGGCGATGAGGTCGCGGCTAGGCAAGCTGTACAGCATGCCGCCATGGCCCATGGCAATGCCGTCATCCACGGCAATGGTGTTGAATTCTTTGGCGACGCCGCCATGCGCTTCAATCTCGCGGGCCACCATTTGGCCGAGATCTTTTAAATGTACGTGGCCAGGCACAAACTGAGTAAACGAGTTAGCAATGGCAATGATGGGCTTACCGAAGTCGGTGTCGGTCATGCCGGTGGCGCGCCATAGGGCCCGTGCACCAGCCATATTGCGACCATGGGTGGACGTTTTTGAACGATATTGTGGCATGCTGATTCCTTTAGGCAGGCGAACGCTTCTGGGTTCGTCCTGCAGTTCCTTAAATAAACAAACAGACGCAGCAGGCTATTATTGATTGTTTCTGCTGTGGTCACGGCCAAGGGTAAAGGCCATGCATAGCGCGACAAGGGTACAACTGGGCTGCAATTGCAGGCCAGTATGGTCGGCTATGGTGATGAACGGGTATCTTTTAGCCCCAGCCCATCGACACGTCAAAATGCGGCTTCGGCCACGGCCCTCAGCGTGAGGGGCGCAACCGATAAAAAAAGAGGCTTTTAAGCGCTCGGTCAGTCTTCCTTTTTACTGCATTCCGTTGGAAAACTCAATAGAGATTAGCCATCTTAGACAGCTTGTAGAGCCGCCATGGCCAGCCTATGGCTGCGCTATTCATAAATGTGCAGCAATAGCCGCAGCAAGAAATGCCCCACTAAATAGCCCACAAATCCCCACTCCAAGGCACGCAGGATCCGACTCAACGATCGGATGTGGGCGTAATCGGGCACGGCTGCGGCAATCTGGGGCGGCGGCTGCCTATTTTGCACCACCCAGTTTAAAAGATGCTGGTAACGATGGCATAAGAGACTGAGCCATACGTAGTCGGCGCGGGGACTACCCGCCTGCCGATACAGGGCTTCATCGGTTTTTAAAGCGCTAATCAAGCGTCTGGTGCGTACCTGCAATACCCCTGCCAACAGCACCATCAGTGCCACCCAAATCAACGGTATCCAACCCCAGCTCATACGTTTACTCCTTTACCCTACGATTCACGAAGAAGGCCTTAACCCCTTCCCACGCATACCGATTGGCAATCGCGCCAGTGAAGCTTAAAATACCCCTCAGACACAAAGCCTACGCCAATCGCTTATCTTGCCCTATAATGAGCATGGCTCAACACAGGTTTTCATACTATGGTCGGCCATAATGACTTTTTAGGCAAACCAACTGCCTTTTCTATGGTCTGAACGGCTAGGTGTTTCGATGACGATCGCCGAAACGACGTTAAACCCCTTACAAGAGAATATATTCACCATATGATTGTTCACCCTCAATTTGACCCCATCCTCGTGTCGTTAGGGCCGCTGCCCATCCGCTGGTACGCCCTGAGCTACATCGTGGGCTTTGCCCTATTCATCTTTTTGGGTAAGCGCCGCATTAAGGCCGGCAACACCTTTTTCACTGAAAAACTGCTCGATGATTTCGTGATCTGGGGCGTTTTAGGCGTGATCCTAGGCGGCCGTTTAGGCTACATCTTGTTTTATAAATTCGGCGACTATCTGGCCGACCCTTTGTCGATTTTCAAAGTCTGGGAAGGCGGCATGGCCTTTCACGGTGGCTTCATCGGCGTACTGGTGGCCATTTTGCTGTTTGCCATCAAACAAAAACGCTCTTTCTTTGAGGTCTCTGACTTTATTGCCCCTTTAGTACCGCTGGGCTTGGCTTCAGGGCGCATCGGCAACTTCATCAACGGTGAACTATGGGGTCGCGTCACCAGCCCTGACGCATGGTGGGCCATGGGCTTTCCCCAGGCTGCCCACGAAGACATCGCCTACGCCACCACCCACCCACAGTGGATGACGACGCTGGTTGAGCACAATATGCTGCCCCGCCACCCGTCACAGCTGTATCAGTTTGCGCTGGAAGGCCTGTGCTTATTTATCATCGTTTGGCTATTCTCGCGTAAACCACGCCCAGTGGGCCAAGTATCGGCCTTATTCCTATTGGGCTATGGCTTCTTCCGCTTCTTGGCCGAGTTTGCGCGCGAGCCTGATGACTTCCTAGGCTTATTGGCGTTTAATCTGTCTATGGGCCAGTGGTTAAGCCTGCCCATGATCGTGGCGGGCCTAGCGCTGTTTGTGTATTTCGGCAAAACCCGCGCCGTATCCAAAGTATAAGGCCAACCCATACCGCAACAGCCGCCCTCTTGGGCGGCTGTTTTGCGTTCAATCGCGCGTTTCCTAAAATAAGAGCCATAAAACGGCTCCTGTGTGTTGGGGATTGAGCCTCAAGCCTGGGTCGGTCGTGACCCAGCCTATAAAACTATGGATTGTTCACCGTCGCGTAGGGTGGGTAAAGCGTAGCCTACCCACCACTCCTAA
>JAGNTR010000047.1:0-8874 GCA_017987415.1 Neisseriaceae bacterium | reverse complement strand
AAACCATTGTATCGTCAGCACCAGACCTTAGAGTGAATCCCTATCAGAAAAACATCTCTTAAACGCGCACCAAAAAACCAACCTATTGAATATATTAACCTAATCACCACACACTGCCCCCCGCATGCTATGCTAGAGCACATAACCTTATCAAATCAATCGATTAAGGCCCAATCGCCAATCTGCACGCCTGAACGCAGGGCACTGCTCGAATCCGAGCAAAAAACCAACACTCAACGCCCCATCGCTCAGGCAAATTACAAAAATAAATTGACAGAAAAAAAGCAGATTATTTACTATTTTGGCCGGACCATGAGTCCATGGTCTGCCTTTTTATGCGAAGAATCCTCATGAGCGATCGTCATTTAAGCAGCAACCCCTGCGTCAGCTGCGGCGCCTGTTGCGCCACCTTTCGGGTGTCGTTTTACTGGGCCGAAGCCGATGCCCTAAGCATCGCCCCCGAGTTGACCGAACAGGTCAACGCTTTTTACGGCTGTATGGCCGGCACCAACCAACCGCAGCCTCGCTGCCAAGCACTAGAGGGCGACATCGGCGCTGAAACCCGCTGCCAAATTTACCATCAGCGCCCTGGGCCTTGCCACGAACTACAGGCCGGCGAAGCCAAATGTAATCAGGCCCGCCTACGCCACGGCCTCAGCCCTATTCCCACTCAACCCCTTACCCACCCTCCAGGAGCCAACGATGATGCCCATTTTGATCACGCCAGCTAATTGCCTGTCTCAGCCTGTCTTATAGACAGGCTTTTTTTATGCCTCCTCATGCACCCCCGCCAATAGGCGTAAAAAAACCTGTCCAGAAGACAGGTTTCAGCCAGACCAATGGCGACTTAGGCTAACTCATGGCTCGGCCATCTTGTAGACGAACCAAACCCAGTAACAGCTTGACCAAAAACCACAGCATGATCAAACCCGCACACGCCATGGCGCCAAACGTCCAGCCCCACCTCGGCAGTTGATCCAACAGCAAAGGCCAAACCAAGCCATAGGCCACCATCAAAAGGGGCACTAGGCTCAGCGCCAGCTGCCACCAAAATAGACGAATTAAATAGTTAAGGTGGCTTTCATACAGGGTGCCTTTAAAGTCACCGCGCCGAACATAGGCGTACACCACACCGATCACCGCCACCAATGTGCTCAAGAACAGCGAGACCACAAAGATGATGTACACCATTAAGGTTTCTTGACGGGCGTTAATTGTCGGTGATTCAGCCACAGTATTCACCAGCCTTAACCCACCACGCCCTGATGGTCATTCCACTTCACAAAACCAAAGATGACGCGATACACATACCACACAAAGGCGGCGAACATGATCACAAAGCCAATCAAAATCACCGTGGTTAAAAAACCCAGCACGCTGAGGCCAAACGTCACCCAAATGGTTTTAATCAAATAATTCATGTGGCCATAATAAATGGTGCCCTGAATGTCGTTGCGCCGTATATAGGCATAAATCAAGCCCACTAGGGTACCCACGCCACCCGTCACTAAACCGGCCGCAATGGCGATGTAGACCATTAAGGTTTCTTTACGGGCGTCTAAGGTTGGGCCAGGCTGACCCGTTTCATGCATGATGATGGGTTCTTGCATCGTGTATTCCTCTTAATCAATCATCTAAACAAATAAACACAGCTTACGCTAAGACACTGCGCAAGCCCAATAAATTCCGCTTAAGACAGCTTATTTATAAACTAATCACACTAATCTTTCTGCTGGTTCATATTGCTTTAATCCCCTGTTGCGGCCAAAATAACCCTTTATTTGCCATACCGTGTCTTTTAGGAGGACCACCATGTCGCTCAACACAGCCGTCATCAGCGCCACTGGTTTATATACCCCGCCCCACGCCATCTCCAACGACGAGCTGGTGCACGCGTTTAATACTTATGTAAACCAATACAATGAAGCCCATCAGGCCGACATCACCGCCGGCACGTTGGAAGCTCTGCGCGAATCCAGCTCTGAGTTTATTGAAAAAGCCTCCGGCATTAAGAGTCGCTACGTGTTAGACAAAGTGGGGATTCTAGACCCCAACCTCATGCGCCCTAATCTGCCTGAGCGCAGCAACGAAGAGCTGTCGATTCAGGCCGAAATGGGTGTAGAAGCAGCCAAAGCGGCACTGAATAAGGCAGGCCTCACCGGCGCCGACATCGACATGGTGATCGTGGCTTGCTCCAATATGCAGCGCGCCTACCCCGCCATTTCGGTCGAAATCCAAGCCGCCTTAGGCTGCCAAGGCTTTGCCTTCGACATGAACGTGGCCTGCTCCAGCGCCACCTTCGGCCTGCAAACGGCACAAAATGCCGTACTGGCTGGCTCTGCTCGTCGCGTGTTGATGGTGAATGCTGAAATTTGCTCGGCCCACCTTAACTTTCGCGAACGCGACAGCCACTTTATTTTTGGCGATGCGGCCACCGCCGTCATCGTCGAGCGCGCCGATCTGGTTGACGCCCACACGGGCTTTGACATCATTGGCTGTCAGCTGTGGACTCAGTTTTCCAACAGTATTCGCAACAATGCCGGCTTTTTAAATCGCTGCGCCCCTGAACACGCCCAAGACGCCGACAAATTATTCGTGCAAAATGGCCGTAAAGTATTTAAAGAAGTTTGCCCAGCCGTGGGCGAACACATTGTGAGCCATTTGGCCGCGGTTAACCTACCGGCCGAACAGGTCACCCGCTTTTGGCTGCACCAGGCCAATCTGAGCATGAATGAATTGATCGCCAAACGCGTGCTGGGCCGTAGCGCCAGCCGTGAAGAAGCGCCCATCATTCTAGACCAGTACGCCAACACCAGCTCTGCCGGCTCCATCATCGCTCTGCACCTACATCACGAAGGCATGCAGCCTGGTGATTATGGCGTGGTGTCTAGCTTTGGTGCCGGTTATTCGATTGGCTCAGTGATCCTACAAAAGAGATAAAGCCCATGCCTCCCAGCAAGCAAAAAAAACGCGCCGTCTATGCCGGCAGCTTTGACCCCCCCACCAACGGCCATCTGTGGATGATCCGTAAGGCGCAAGACCTATTCGATGAGTTGGTGGTGGCCATTGGCGTCAATCCAGACAAACGCTGCACCTTCAGCATTGATGAGCGCCAATTTATGCTGCGCGAAATCACCCGCGGCTTTCCCAACGTTCGGATTGCCGTATTTGAACATCAGTTTTTGGTGAACTACGCCCAAAGCATTGACGCTGACTACATTGTGCGCGGCATCCGCACGGCGTCCGACTACGAATACGAGCGCTCCATGCGCTACATCAATTCAGACATGCAGCCGGATGTGGCCACCGTATTCCTCATGCCGCCGCGAGAGTATGCGGAAGTATCGTCCACCATGGTCAAAGGCATGGTAGGACCAAAAGACTGGCAAGAAGTCATCAAGCAATACGTGCCCGACGCCGTGTATGAAAAAATCATGCAGGATCATTTATACTCAGCCCGCTAGCTTTTCATCGCAACAAAAAAACCGAAACGGCGACCCGTTTCGGTTTTTTCATCTTTACTGGCCTATTTTTGATAGGGGTTAGTTAAACCCTGCATCAACACCATCAAATAATCTTTAACCTGAGCCTCAGTACAGCCCATTAAAATCGCGTCTTCCAACGCATCCTGAGCCAGCTGTTGCAGCTCTTCTAGGTTTTCTGTCATCACCTTGATTTTCTCGGTACACGACACGATTTGGCCATCTTCGCCCCGCCAAACGGGCATTTCAGGTAAATTCATTGACACTCTTCTTCTCAATTAACAGGCAGCCATAACGCTGCCAGAAGGCATACACATCCCACGCCCTACTGACTCAATTACTTAACAAACTTCGCCGTATTCATGGTTTGGTGATTAATGCGGCGAGCGCCGTTAAAGCGCTTAGACCAATAGCTGTTGGTCATGCTGGTGATCTCAACCGTTTTGCCCGTACGGGGCGATTGAATAAAACGATCATTGCCCAAATACATGCCCACGTGCGAATTCGCAAACCCGCGGGTGTTAAAAAACACCAAATCGCCCGGCATTAAATCAGATCGACTCACCGCTTGGCCAACTTTAGCCATTTCAGCAGAAGTGCGTGGTAAGTTGATGCGAAACGACTGCTTGAAGATGTATTGAATAAAACCACTGCAATCTAGACCTTGGGCTGGGGAAGAGCCACCAAACTTATAGGCCACGCCTAAAAGCCCCATGGCGTTCATGATTAAATCACCTACCTGCTCTTTATTCATGTCGCGCGTGTCTGCGGCAGAAGCCACCGGCATCGCTTCGCCACGGCCTTTAATCACGATGCTTTGCTGTTGCTTTTGGGCAATCAAATCATCTAGAGGGTCCGCCGGCGCTAGGCCAACCCAAGCGCCTAACACCAAGGCAAACGCCTTGTGCCAATAATTATTCATAAAGTTCACTATATAAAGCCCAAGCGTCCGTAAGGTGATGTACGCACGATTAGGGTATGTTATTCTCTAGGCATTGTGTTACATCCATCCTAAGGCTGTTTATGATCACCAAAACCTTCATTGCACTGCGCGATTTGCCCCGTCTCAAACAAATTGTGAGCATTTTGGCCAAACATGGCCTGGGCAGCTTTATTCAACGCATGAAGTTGATGAAGTTATTCAACCGAAAAGCCTTAAGCGAACACAATACCACTCATAAAAAGTATCTGACCACGCCACAACGGTTTCGTATGGCCTTCGAAGAACTCGGCCCCACCTTCATTAAGCTGGGACAAATTCTGTCTACTCGGGTCGACATGTTCCCGCCAGAATGGACCAGCGAGTTTGCCAAGTTACAAAATGACGTCCAACCCATGGGCACAGAAGTCATTCAAGTATTGGTTACCGAACGGCTTAAACAGCCTATCCCTTCGGTATTTGATTATTTTAGCCCCGAGCCCATCGGCAGTGCATCGATCGCTCAGGTGCATCGTGCCACCCTCAAAACGGGGGAGGACGTGGTGGTCAAGGTCAAAAGACCCAATATCGAAGCCAAAATTCAGGCCGACCTACGCATTTTAACCTATTTAACCAAACTTATGGAATCAGAAATACCAGAATTGCGTCGATATCAGCCCACACAAATGCTGCACTACTTTACCAAAAGCCTGGCCAAAGAGCTTAATTTATCAATAGAACGCCGATACTTACAGCGTTTTAACGATACCTTTAGTCACGACCCAACGGTAAACGTTCCCTTGGTGTATCCAGAATACTCTAGCCATGACATCTTGGTAGAAAGCTTTGTGGCCGATACCTTATTGACCCATCTCGACCTTGCCACGCTTAGCCACGATGATCGGCACCAGATCGCCAGCCACATTGCCGATGCCATTTTAAGCATGATCCTCAAGCACGGTTTCTTCCACGCCGATCCACATCCAGGCAATATTTTAGTCGGCGCCGACCACAAGATCACCTTCATCGACTTTGGTCTAGTCGGGCATTTAAGCAACACTCGCCGCAAAGAGCTCATCAACCTCATCAACGCGCTGGTGGAGCGCGACCAAATGGAGATGCAGTTTGTGCTCAGCAACTGGGCTCAAGGCGATCTGCCCGACGAAACCCAGCTGGGCATGGACGTCTTGGAAATGATGCTCAACTACGAACATCTGCCGATGAAGGATTTAAAGATCAGCCAAGTCATCCACGACATCACCAGCGTCATGCGCGAACACGAGCTCACGCTGCCGCCTGATTTAGTGATGCTGTTTAAAACCTTAATCACCCTAGAAGGCGTGGTCAAAAACCTAGACGGCGAATTTCAACTGCTAGAACACACCAAGCCGCTGGTCATGGCCGCCATCAAAAGCCAGGCCAGTCCGCGCCATCTACAGCAAAAACTGAAGGCCCAAAGTCGACTCTTTGCCCAATTTGCCAGCGATTTACCGGCCAACATCGTCGGCCTCAACCGCAAGCTCAAACGCGGCCAGCTCAGCCTGAATCTGGACGTCAAACGGCTGGAGCAGTTCGGCCACCAAATCGACAAAAGCGCCAACCGACTCACCATGGGCATCGTCACAGGATCCCTGATCATCGGCTCATCTATCGTGATGTCCATCAACGCCGGGCCCAAAATATTTGGCCTGTCCTTTTTCGGCTTCATCGGCTATATGCTGGCCTTTTTCAACAGCGTCTGGCTGATTTGGTCCATTTGGCGTTCCAGCAAAAACTAAACCACGCAAAAAGCCACCGCAAAGGTGGCTTTTCATCATCACAACAGCGCCCGCTTACTGACCACTGCGATCAAAGTAACCACGGTCGGCCATGCGCTCACACATACCAGCTTTGCGTGGTTCAGCTGGGAAGGCAACGCCTTTTTCTTTGGCTCGCTGCAACAGCGTTTTGTGCTGCTGATTCTGCACGCGCTTACAGCTGTTGTAATCCTTACTGTTCATAATCTGATCGTGGTAGGTCTGCGCCTCAGCTTGGGTCAATAAGCCTGCGGCCACACCGCCGGAACGGTGACCATTAGGCCCTTGCTGCCAGTGCTGACCACGTTGATGATCGCCGCGAGGGCCCATCCGATGGCCACCCTGCCAATGACCACCTTGCCATTGGCGCTGGCCTTGAGTGGCGCTGGTGCCACCGTCGCGCTCCACGGTGACGCCAGGAATGGCGCCGTTGACGGTATTGGCCTGGGCTAAACCGGTGGCGGCCATGGTGAGGGCTAAAGAGAGGCTAAGAATCATGTGCTTGTTCATAAGGGTGTCTCCTGTCATTAATAATAAACTGCAAACTCAATCACTTGATGACACCATTACACCATAAACATGTAACATGGCTATGTCAAAAAACCCCTATTTTGTCACCCATTGCAACAAAGACTGCCTTTGATACAAAGTGTTACAAAATCATCCGTTTCTCGCTTCAAATCAAGATAGAATAAGCACATGGATACTTTAGATCATATTTTAGTGGTCGACGACGACGTCGAAATCTGCCAACTTTTAAGCCAATACTTAAATAAGAATGGTTATAAAACCAGCATTGCCCACGAGGGTCGTGCCATGTGGCAGATTCTGGACACCACCCACATCGACCTCATCGTGCTCGACCTGATGCTGCCAGGCGACGACGGCCTCACCTTATGCCGCAACTTAAGGGCCCAGTCCAATATTCCCGTCATCATGTTGACGGCCCTTGGTGAAGAAACCGATCGCATCATCGGTCTGGAGATGGGCGCCGACGACTATCTGCCCAAGCCATTTAGTGCCCGCGAACTATTGGCGCGGATTAAAGGCGTGCTGCGCCGTACCCGCACCTTGCCACCTAGCTCGCGCCTAAACAAACAGCAGGCGCCAGCCAAATGGCGCTTCGGCCCCTGGCTCTTAGACAGCAGCCAGCGCCACCTCATCGACGCCAACGGCGTGATGACGGCGCTCAGCAGCACTGAATATCGCTTATTGCTGGTGTTTCTCAACCACCCAGAACACGTTTTAAGCCGCGATCAATTGATGGACTTAACCCAAGGCCGCGACGCCAACCCGCTGGACCGCATCATCGACGTTCAGGTCAGCCGCCTGCGTGCACGATTGCAAGACGACCCGAAAGAACCAACCCTCATCAAAACCGTTCGTAACGAAGGCTATGTATTGGCCGTACCGGTTGAGCTGGTGTCATGAAGCGCTTCTTGCCCAATTCCCTATTCGGGCGCTTAATCTTGGTGCTGTTTACCGGCCTCTTGATTTCCCAGCTCATCAGCCAATTCATCAACCATGAAGAGCGCGGCCTATTGCTGTCTGAAAACGCCAGCCGCCAAGCCGCCCACCACATTGCCGACACAGTCCAGCTACTGGAGCCGCTCAGCCCAGAAGCGCGGGCGCGCGCCGTGGCGCTGTGGCCCAATATTCGCCTACGCGACCAGCCCTTTAGCCTACGTGGCCGTAACCCTAGCAACAGCCGCTCCGAGAACCGCTTCAGCGCCTGGCTGGCCCAAACCCTCGGGCCTGACTATCGCTACAGCGTCAGCCCCATGCCAGGGCGCATGATGCGCGGTGAACACCACGGCGGGGGCGGCGAACGCGGCGGCGGACCTTATGGCCCCAGACCAGAAGAGCGCGCTAACCCAGCAGATGCCGTCACCTTCTTGGTACAAGTACCGCTTAAAGATGGCCAATGGCTGCTCTTTAACAGCAGTATTCCCAAAGCCTCAAGCTGGTTGCCTTCACGAGCCCTGACCAATATTGCTCTATTGCTACTGGTGGTTCTGGCCCTCTCCTACCTGGCCGTGCGCTCACTCACGCGGCCGCTACAAAAACTGTCTAAGGCCGCCGACGCACTGGGACGCAACATCAACCAAGCGCCGATCCCAGAAACCGGCCCCACCGAAATTCGCCAGGTGGCGCGTGCGTTTAACCTGATGCAAGGTCGCTTACAAAGCTATATTCAAGACCGTACCCACGTCTTCTCAGCCATGTCGCACGATTTAAAAACCCCGATCACGCGCATGCGCTTACGCACTGACTTACTCGACGATGAGGCACTGCGGGAACGTTTTGAAAAAGACTTGAAAGAAATGGAAACCATGGTCACCGAGGCGCTGGCATTCATGAAGGGCTTAGACAACCACACTCCGGCTCAAGCCATCAATCCGCTGGCCCTTTTACAAAGCATCCAAACGGATTATCTCGAAGCCGATAAACCTGTCAGCCTCGAAGGCGACAGTACGCCGCCGCTGTGGGGACAAGCCGCCTTACTCAAGCGAGCCTTAGTCAACCTCATCGACAACGCCCTCTTCTACGGTCAGCGTGCCGACATCCAGCTACACCACGATGCCAGCGGCCTGAGCATCGACATTTTAGACGCTGGCCCTGGCATCAGCGCCGAGGTGCAAGAAAAGGTTTTCCAACCGTTTTTCCGAGTGGAAAC
>JAGNTR010000174.1 GCA_017987415.1 Neisseriaceae bacterium | reverse complement strand
GCTCTACCAACTGAGCTATTCCCGCGGTGGGTAAAACATTTGGAGCGGGAAACGAGGCTCGAACTCGCGACCTCAACCTTGGCAAGGTTGCGCTCTACCAACTGAGCTATTCCCGCAATAAGCAAAATGTGGAGCGGGAAACGAGGCTCGAACTCGCGACCTCAACCTTGGCAAGGTTGCGCTCTACCAACTGAGCTATTCCCGCATTTTGCGTATCTTGTCTCTCTTGCTTCTTGCCTTTCGGCTTGTCGCTTAAGAGAGTCGTCATTATAGAGTTTAATAAAAATCTGTCAAGCGTTTTGAACTAATTTTTTTCCTCCTGATGCCCAGAAAATGCGGCATTCAGGTAATAAAACATTGACCACAAAGTCAAAATTGACGCAACCAACATCAAAATATTTCCTAAAATAAGGAAATTAATCCCGTAAAAGGATTCAGAACCAATCAGCAACAGAACAATGGCCACCATTTGGGCCGTGGTTTTAATCTTACCGATCTGGGCCACGGCAACGTTATTACGCTTGCCCATCTGAGCCATCCACTCTCTTAAAGCCGATATGGTGATCTCGCGGCCGATGATGATCATTGCCATCACCGCATACGTACGGTCTAGATCAACCAGTAAGATCAACGCCACCGCCACAATAAGCTTGTCGGCAACAGGGTCTAGGAAGGCCCCAAACGAAGTGGCTTGATTCCAACGCCGAGCCAGATAGCCATCAAACCAGTCGGTGATGGCGGCGATGGCAAAAATACCGGCGCCGATCCAGTTCGCCATGGCAGGGTTAATCCAATGCACAGGCAAATAAAATAAGGTGGCAAAAACAGGGATTAACAGCACCCTTACCCAAGTCAATAAAATTGGAAAATTAAGCGGCATGATGTCCAACCTGTTCGTATTTTAATCACAATGTTAAGAATGTAAGGCTTCATAAATTTTTTCGGCCAAGGCATGGCTAATGCCTTCCACTTGGGCCAAATCGTCGGCACTGGCTGCTGCGACGCCGCGCAGACCACCAAAGCGCGCTAAAAGCCGCTGCCGTCGCTTGGTGCCCACCCCTGGAATACTTTCTAGGGAAGACGTCACCCGCGCTTTGGCGCGTTTAGCGCGATGGCCCGTAATCGCAAACCGATGTGATTCATCACGAACGGTTTGTAATAAGTGTAAAGCGGGATGATGCGGCGGTAGCTGCATCATCCTATTGGTGTCGGGCAAAATCAACTCTTCTAAGCCTGCCTTACGCTCTGGCCCTTTGGCCACGCCGACCAATGGAATGTGTAAGCCCAACTCGGCCCACACGCCTAACGCCATGCTGATCTGACCCTTCCCCCCATCGATGACGACGAGGTCAGGCCACTTGCCTTCAGGCTGTGTACCGGCGGCCTCTGCCGCCTCAGCCTGCGCCTGTAGTTTACCATAGCGACGGGTTAAAACCTCACGCATGGCGGCATAATCATCGCCCGCCTTGGCGGTTTCGATATTAAAGCGTCTGTATTCACTGGGTTGCATGGCCCCTTGGTCATACACCACGCACGAGGCAATCGTCGCCTCCCCTTGAGTGTGGCTGATGTCAAAGCATTCAATGCGCTGCAAATCATCCATCTGCATGATTTCGGCCAGAGCCGCTAGGCGCGCCTGCTGATGGCTGCTTTGCGACGACTGTTGATGGATCGCCAGGCGCGCATTTTGTTCGGCCATACTCAGCCACACCTTACGCGCCCCAACCGTTTTATGCACAAACAAGATTTTTTTGGGCGCGTCCGAGCTTAAGGCATCGCACAGGCTCTCTGGCAACGGCAGATTCGTCAACAGCATGTCAGGCTTAGGCTTGCCCAAATAATGCTGGGCCACAAAGGCATTTAAATAATCGGCCAAATCCGGCGTTTCATCGGCCAGCACTTTAGGAAAGAAGCTTTTATCGCCCACGTGGCGGCCACCGCGAATGCTGACCCAATGCACGCACACCAGCCCAGCATCTGTTACCACAGCCAAGACGTCACAGTTTTTCACGCCGTATTGGGTATTGGATTCGACGAACTGCTTTTCCTGCACGCGGCCGAGCGCCTGTAGCTGGTCACGATACTTGGCCGCCTCTTCAAACTGTAGATGATCTGAAGCCGTTTGCATTTTCTGATTCAATCGTTCAGACAGTTCATCCGCCTTTCCGTTCAAAAAGGCGGCGGCTTCGCTGACGCTGTCGGCGTAGTCTGCGGCCGAGATATGGCCCACGCAAGGCCCTGAACAGCGCTTGATCTGATACAGCAGGCAGGCCCGGTCACGGTGCTGAAACACCGAATCCTCACAGGTTCTTAATTGGAAGACTTTTTGTAAGATCTGAATACTGTCCCGCACCGCATAGCTATTGGGATAAGGGCCAAAATATTGATGGGTCTTTTTTAAACTGCCCCGGTAATAAGCCATTTGCGGAAACTCATGGGCGCTTAAAATCAGATAGGGATAGCTTTTATCGTCCCGAAACAAAATATTGTATTTCGGCCCCAGCGCTTTGATTAAGTTGTTTTCCAAAATCAAGGCTTCGGCTTCGGAGCGGGTAACGGTGACGTCAATACGATCAACCTGTTTCACCATCAGCTGAATGCGTGGTGACAGATCGGTTTTTTGAAAATAGCTGCTGACGCGGCGCTTCAGGCTAATGGCCTTGCCCACGTACAATACCTGCCCTTCCCGGTCTAACATGCGGTAGACACCGGGTAAATTAGGCAGGGTATTTAAAAATTCTTTAATGTTAAACGGTTCTTGTTCCAAGAAAGCACTTCCTTCATTCACCCATCACGCCGATGGCCTATTGTAGCGTTTTTTAAGACAAAAGACTTCATCTTTCAAATGAGGCCAATCCTAGGATTAATCAAGCGGACACAGGCCATCGCTACCACAGCCATAAAAATTTCTCTTCCCCTAATTCGTATTTCTTTGATACAATGCGGTGCTATTATTCAACCCCCCGCATCTTCTGACACGAAAGTACCCTCTCATGCGAATAATAGAAAAAGCATATACATTCGACGACGTCTTATTGGTTCCAGCCCACTCCCAAGTCTTGCCTCGTGACGTTAGCTTAAAAACCCCCCTCACCCGTAATATCTCGCTTAATCTTCCCCTTGTTTCTGCCGCTATGGACACCGTAACCGAAGCCCGTCTAGCCATTGCTTTGGCTCAAGAAGGTGGCATCGGCATCATCCATAAAAACATGAGCATTGAGCAACAGGCTCGCGAAGTGGCCAAAGTAAAGCGCCATGAAAGCGGCATCGTGAAAGAGCCGATCACCATTGGCCCCAATATGTTGGTGCGCGACTTAATTGACCTATCTCGTCGCCACAAGATTTCCGGCTTACCCGTCATTGAAGATGGCGCTGTCGTGGGCATTGTCACCAACCGTGACCTACGATTCGAAAAACGACTAGATCAAACCGTGGCGTCTATTATGACGCCACGTTCACAATTGGTGACCGTACCTGAAGGCACCGGCATCGATGAAGCCCGTGAAATCATGCACGAACACAAGGTTGAGCGTGTCTTGGTGGTCAACGCCAATTGGGAACTAAAAGGCCTGATCACGGTTAAAGACATTCTTAAAACCAGCGAATTCCCAAACGCCAATAAAGACGACAACGGCAGCCTACGCGTAGGCGCAGCGGTCGGCGTGGGTAAAGAAACTGAAGAGCGCGTGGCCGCCCTAGCCGCTGCTGGCGTAGACGTGGTGATTGTAGACACTGCTCACGGCCACAGCCAGGGCGTGATTGACCGCGTACGCTGGGTAAAAGAACACTTCCCACAAATTGACGTGATTGGCGGCAACATTGCCACCGCAGCCGCTGCCAAAGCTTTAGCTGAAGCAGGCGCAGACGGCGTTAAAGTGGGCATTGGCCCAGGCTCAATCTGCACCACCCGCATCATTGCCGGCGTGGGCGTGCCTCAACTAACCGCCATCCACAACGTTTCTGAAGCCTTAAAAGGCACGGGCGTACCGATGATTGCCGACGGCGGCATTCGCTTCTCTGGCGACATCGCCAAAGCCCTAGCCGCTGGCGCCAGCTGCGTGATGCTGGGCGGCATGTTTGCCGGTACTGAAGAAGCACCTGGCGAAATTGAGCTTTACCAAGGCCGTTCATACAAGTCTTACCGCGGCATGGGGTCTTTGGGCGCGATGAGCCAAGGCTCTTCTGATCGCTACTTCCAAGACAATGAAGCCAATAGCGACAAATTTGTTCCTGAAGGCATCGAAGGCCGCGTGGCCTACAAAGGCCCAATCGCCCAAATCATCCACCAATTGGTCGGCGGCTTGCGTTCGAGCATGGGCTACCTAGGTTGCCCTGACATCTTGGCCATGCATGAAAAAGCCGAGTTTGTGGAAATCACCTCTGCCGGCATGAATGAATCCCACGTTCACGACGTGACCATCACCAAAGAAGCGCCTAACTACCATACGGCACGTTAAGCAAACCTGATGACGGTACCTAAAAGCCCTGAGTTCACTCAGGGCTTTTTTATTGGCTTCAGTGATTGATATCGTGCGCTTCGTTTAGATTTAATCCAGCGAGCTTAACGCGTCAATACGCTCACAACAGCATACGGCCACTAGATGAATCCTTAGGCGACGCCCTCAGCTATTACGGTGGGTTTGCTGCACGCAACCCACCCTATGCGGCAGTGAACAAACCATGGTTTGTTTTGTACAAAGTTAGGAGTGCCTCTAGATGTTAAAACTTACCTCAATGCTTCGGTTAGTTCGCTATTGATTAAAGGCTGCCTTTCGCCTGTAGGCGACATACTTTCTTTTGGGTGG
>JAGNTR010000173.1 GCA_017987415.1 Neisseriaceae bacterium | reverse complement strand
GGCATTTTTTCAGTTGAAATACGGAAGTGTTCTAAGGAACGTTGGGTTTGAGCGCCCCATAATTGGGCGGCAGGCACGTCGATCGGGCCCATAGAATCTCGTTCAATGCGATTACTCATGAATACGGTGTCCTTTAAAAAAAGAATTGATCAAGCCAACGTACGTCAGACCCATGCATCTTCCCCGCCAGCCCTTGGATTCATTCACCCATTTACTGTACGCCAAACTAAGCCACCTGACCACCGCCGCATCCGCCTTACTATCGAGGCCGTAAAAAACCCCTATACACCACATTAAGGGTACACAGGGGTCGGTTAAAACACGGGATTTAAGCTAATACGGGGGTTTCGTGTAGATAGCGCCACCGCCACTGCCCATCCGCCGACACCTGAACTTGCGCCACCGCCACACGCCGCGTCTCCACCTCTCCTAAGGTATGGGTTTCTTGATACTGCACCCACACCTGATCTTCGGCCACACTCAACGTGGTCACGTGGCTGATGCTGATCACCAAGTCAGGACGCTTACCCAATCCACTGTAAAACAGCTGGGTGACTGCCGCTAAATTAACCTTGGCGCCTGAAATGGTCACCATATTAAATTCAGGATCAAAGTGCTGCAGCAGCTGTGCATAAGCTGACTGAGCAGAGGCTGCCCCAGTAAAAACGGCGGCAATCAAATCATGTAAGGCCACCACGCTGTGATGGGCCAACGCTTCAGGGCTAAGTTTAGGGTTCATACAATGCTCCTTGGTTTATTGAGTTTAGCCACCGCCACAAGGGACAATAATCCCAGCAGAGCGGCAAAAATAAAGGTGTATTGGTAGGCCTGTGCAGGCGCGAGGTGCTGATTAAAGATGCCCAGAATCATGGTTAAAAGCGCCACCCCAATGCTGAACGACACCTGCCGATTGATGTTCCAAATGACGCTGGCTTTGGCCATGTCAACGCCTTCAAAATCGATTAAGGCCGTGGTTTGGGCCGTATTGGCACACAGCCCCCCGC
Source organism: Neisseriaceae bacterium (assembly GCA_017987415.1). Lineage (GTDB taxonomy): Bacteria > Pseudomonadota > Gammaproteobacteria > Burkholderiales > Neisseriaceae > JAGNPU01. Next base: position 3,817 of record JAGNTR010000173.1, on the reverse strand, counting down.
CGATGCCCATCAGCGCATAAGCGCCCAATAAGAGGCTCAAATCCGCTTGACTGACCACCCAAAACAGGCTGGCAATGCCGAGATTGTGTACCACAATACCTAAGCCAAACAGCAGCCGTGGCCCTAGCCGAACATAGCTACGCCCACCCAATAGCATGGCCATCAGCGCGCCAACGGCATACACAAACATAAAGCGGCCCGTAACCTCTGCGCTAAAACCGATGTACTGTTGCAAATAAAAAATCGTCAATACGTTCACCCCGGTAAAAATCCCAGGTATCGCGTAATACACCGCAATAGACGCCCGCAGCGGCCGATTGCGCAACAGCCTCAGCGCCACGATGGCACGATCTGGCTGGCGCTGCTCATGCCGCCGATAAGCCCACAGAAAAATCACGCTCACGGCCAGTAGCCCCAACGCCCAGGCCGCTTCCCCCTGATCGCCATATAAGGACAGCGCCCACAGCAGCAGCGCCAAGCCTAGGCCAATTAACCCCAAGCCATATACATCGGGTTTGGCCACTGTTTGAGGTGCCTCTGGGCGCAACCAACGCCAGGCTAGGCCCGCCGCCAACAGTGAAAAGGGGACATTACTGAAAAACACCCAGCGCCAAGAAGCATGATCAACAATCGCCCCACCAATCGAGGGCGACAGCGCCGGCGCCAACAGCGCCACCGCCATCACCACGGTTGATATCTGGCTGCGCTGTCGTCCCTGAAAGAGGCCAAAGGTTAAGGCCTGGCCAACCGGAATCAGCAAACCGCCACCCACGCCCTGCACAAAGCGCCACAGCACCAAACCATAAAAACTTTGGCTCAGGCCACACAGTGCCACCGCCACCGAAAAAATCAGCATGGCTGCGGTCAGTAAACGCCGGCTGCCATAACGCGCCGCCAGCCAGGGCGACAAGGGCATGATCACGGTTAAGCCTAAAATATAGGCATTGGTCACCCACGTCACCCATGCCGGCGACACCGCCATCGCGGCGGCAATGTCGGGTAAAGCAATGGCCGACATAAAAATATTGATGCAATCAATGAAAAAGCCGATTAAGAAAATCAGCGCGACCTGATGTCGATAACTCATGGTGTTTCCTCCAGGCTGCGATTTTACGAGTCAGTGCTATCAAGGTCGATGCAGTTAGATTAAAATAATTGTTTGATCCAATTAAACAATAGGCCGATTATGCAAAGCCAAATAAAACAAATCCAAACGTTTTTACAGGTGGTGGAATTTGGCTCCTTTACCAAGGCAGCCGACCACCTCAACATCAGCCGAGCCATGGCCAGTATTGACGTCAAAACCTTAGAACAAAAGCTAGGCGTCAGCCTCTTGGTACGCAGCACTCGCCGCCTCGCCCTAACCGAAGCCGGCCAATCTTTTTATCATGACTTTAAAGCCATCCAAAGCCAAATGGCCCAGGCCTTCGAACGCGTACAGCAAGACCATCACGCCATCAACGGCACCCTGAGAATCACGTCCACTTATGAGTTTGGTAGCCAATACGTCTTACCCCTCATCGGCACCTTCTGTCGCCAATACCCAGCATTAGACGTCCACTTTGCTTTCGATTCCAGCCTCAACGACCTCATCCATGATCAATTAGACCTCGTGATTCGCTTGGGCACGCTCAAAGATTCCGCCTTTAAAAGCCGCACCCTCGGCCACTACGACATCGTGCTGGTGGCCGCACCAGAGTTTGTGCACGCCCACCCCTTAACCCAGCCACAGGATTTACAGCACTGCCCGTGGGTTATCCACAGCGCGCTTCAAGCTCATGGCAGCTGGCCGCTATCCCACCCCACTTTAGCCAACGCCAGCCTAACGCCACCTAGTGGACGCTACGTAGCCAATACCGCCAGCGCCATTCGTAGCCTAACCCTTGAGGCGCTGGGCGTGTCTATTTGCCCCTTTTGGCTGGTTGCCGACGATCTGGCCCAAGGCCGCCTGATTCAAGTGTTGCCAGATTACCGCCTGCCGCAGCAAAGCATTCAACTCTTGTATCCGAATCAAGCCTACCTGCCGCAAAAAACCAGGGTGTTTATCGACTTTTTACGCGCCCACCTCAACCCAACAGGCTGGACCCTACCCACGTAAAAAAACACGCCGTAGCGTGTTTTAAATAGCACCTTATCTTAGCCAATGTCCTCTGCCTCATCGGGTAGATACACCAAGAGGTCACCAGGCTGGCAGTTCAAATGCTGGCAAATGGCTTGCAGTGTAGAAAAGCGTAAGCCTTTCACTTTTCCTTGCTTCAGCAAAGAGAGGTTCTGCTCAGTGATGCCCACCAGCGCGGCCAAATCCTTAGACTTCATTTTGCGCTTGGCCAGCATGACATCCAATTGAATTTCAATCGCCATGTTTCGCCTTAAATAAATTGTTTGTTTTCATCAGCCACCTCACTCGCAGCACCTAAAATACGCGCCACCATCACCACGCTGGCCGCAATAAACAAGGCCACAAAGGCTGAGGGCTGTAAGCTTAAGCTCAGCAGACGATGCCCCGGTGGCGCCATCATGGTCAACCATAAGCTCAGTAGGGGTTCACACACAAAGGCCAGCACCACCCACAGCGCTACCGCCTTGCCCATCTTACCTAAATGTACTGCCGCGCCCACGGTAAAGTAATCACCGCGCGCATAGCAGGTAAACAGCAAGTATAGCTGATACAAACCCAATGCCAAAACCCATAGCGGTAGGCCAGAGATCAGCATGGCACCCAAGATCTGCCACCAAGGCATCGCCGCGACGTCAATGCCAAGCGAGGGCACTAATCGATCGGTTAAACCAAAGCCAAAGCCGTAACCGCCGTCAACAGAGGTCAGATTCGGCCATACCCAATAGGCCGTATTTAACAGCAACATGGCCGCCATGAGCACCAAAGTCAATAAGGCCATGCGTTTGGCCATTTGAGCCAGTTTTTTTGTTTCCATAAGTGATTCTCCATTAAGAAGAGCCTATAGTAATCTTTTTATTATCGTTTTACAATCATTTTTTAACGCATAAAGATCATATAAAGATAACACCAACATGATATCCACAGAGTTATGCACAATCCCGCTCAGTTTATAGCTATGCTTATAGACGCTTGGTTCAGCAGCTAATTTTAATTCGCGTCATGCCTAGCCGCGATAAAAACAAGCCCTATAACACTAACTTATCCCCATCATATGGCCATAATGGCACAAAATCAGCCCTCAAGACTTGGCTCACTATCATCAACAGCAGTAAGTCTAGAAACATGGCTTAGCACGCTCATCATCACTAGGCTCAAGGCCTGTGGATAACATACTTCTTTGAATAATCGGTTTAAATCATCCACAGCTAAAGCGTTTACACCCTTAAGCACTACCGCTGCTTAAAGGCTGTGGATAAAATAAACCTGTGAATTTTTTGAGTCGATAATACCTTGAGACATAATTTTGAAATGAGTCATCAGATGATGCTTTATGTACACCCACCCTACCAGCCGCACGGTCACGCGTAGGGTGGGTAAAGCGCAGCCTACCCACCATCAGCCATACGAGCCAATCATGCTTATGAAACGCCAGACGCAACAAAGCCCACCGTCAGGTGGGCTTTGCTTTGGGTGTATGGGGTAACGTTATGTTGTGTGGTATGGCTTAAGGCCACCATCGGTGGGCACGCTGCGCTTTGCGCCACCCTACGGTATGGGCACCACCCTACGGTTGTGCACTACCAATAAAATAAGCCCTGTTGCAATCGCAACAGGGCTTAAGTATGGGGAGTTTGGCGGTGACCTACTTTCACATGGGCATCCACACTATCATCGGCGCTAAGTCGTTTCACTGTCCTG
>JAGNTR010000172.1 GCA_017987415.1 Neisseriaceae bacterium | reverse complement strand
TTAGTCATATCCTTATTGTTCGATAACAGAAAACCGTTGATTTTAGGTCGAATAGACCCCTTAGTGCAAGTCTTTCTTGTGTTTACTTTGATTTTGTTGTGCTTTTTGTGTCTATTAGCGATTTCTCTACCAGACAAATGCTGCCGTCCTCCGGGTCTTTGCTGACGCTAAATCCCAGATTGCGCGTGAGTTTTTGCATGCCGGTGTTGGCGGTCAATATTTCGCCGCGCATCACGCTGAGGCCTTGATCTTTAGCGGCATTAAATAAGAGGTTCATCAGCAAGGTGCCAATGCCTTTGTTTTGCCATTCATCAGCCACCGACATGCCAAATTCACACACTTCAAAGTCAGGATCGGTGACGTAGCGGACAATGCCGAGCATTTCTGGACCGTTTTCGGTGTCGCGTAACATCACCAACGCCATCTCACGGTCGTAGTCGAGCTGGGTAAAGCGCACCAGTACGTTTTGCGACAGCTGCTTAATGCTGGACATGAAGCGGTTGTAGCGGCTTTCGTCGGATAGATTGCGTACAAAGGCCTGTAAGGCTTCGGCGTCTTCTGGACGAGAGGGGCGCACCACCACTTCCGTGCCGTCTTTGAGGGTGGCTTGAGTTTCCAGATTGCTCGGGTAGGGCATGATGGCCATGTGGCTATAGCGCTGGATGGTGGGCAAGGTTTTTTGCAGCACCACGCGTGCGTCTAGCGCCACGGCACCTTTGTCGTCGATGAGGACGGGGTCGATCTCTAATTCCAGAATGTCCGGCAGTTCACACACCATTTCCGATACCCGAATCAGCACGTCTTTTAAGGCTTCATAGTGAATGGGCGGCATGTGTTGGAAGGCGCCCAGCATTTTGCCGATGCGGGTACGGCCGATCATGTCGTCAATCAGCACTTCGTTTAAGGGCGGCAGGGCCAAGGCCGTGTCCTGTTGGATTTCGGCGGTGACGCCGCCGGCGCCAAAGGTGATGACGGGGCCAAAAATAGGATCTTGAGTGACGCCAATCATCACTTCGCGGGCGTTGCGTTTATTCAGCATGGGCTGCACGCTGATGCCGTTGATGCGGGCCTTAGGCTTGGCCGCCAAGGCGCGGGCCATGATGGCCTGATAGGCTTCGGTGAGGTTGGCGTCGTTGGTGACGTTCAGCTCCACGCCACCGATGTCCGATTTATGGAAGAAGTCCGACGAGTCGATCTTCAATACCACGGGATAACCCATTTTATTGGCAATTTTCAGCGCCTGCTCGGCTGATTCGGCCAAGAAGGTTTCGTTAGTGGGGATGTGGAAGGCCTGCAGCAGCGATTTAGACAAATGCTCGGGCATGACCTTATTTTTGGCTTTTTTGCCTTGGGTGATGATCTTTTGCGCGCCTTTTAAATCGGGCTTGGCGCGGTTTTCGGTGATGGGGCTGGGGGTTTGCTGCAGCAATAATTGGTTTTGATGGAAGGCCACCAGGTTTTTAAATACGGCAATGGCGTGCTCGGGCGCGCCAAAATGCATGCAGCGTGCTTGGGTAAATAGGGCGCGGCTGGCCTGAACCTTGGCGTCTCCTAACCATGACATCAATAGCGGCTTACTGGTTTCTTGCTGTAGGCTCACCATCATTTGGGCGGTGGTTAAGTGGTCGGTGCCCATTTGCGGGGTGAACAGCACCAGCACGCCGTCGACTTGCTCGTCGTCTAAGCACAGCTTGACCGCCGTTCTAAAACGCAAGGGGCTGGCGTCGCCTAAAATGTCGACGGGGTTATTGCGCGACCAGTTGGGCGGCAACAGGGCGTCGAGTGATTGAATCGTTTCGGGACTGAGTTCGGCCAAGGCCACGCCGGATGCACGAGCGTTGTCGGCGGCCAGAACGCCTAGGCCAATACCGTTACACACAATGGCCAAGCGGCGGCCTTTAGCCCTATAGTTGGCGGCCAAAACCTTCACGGCGGTGAACATTTGGGAAATGGTGTCGACCCGCAGGGCACCGGCGCGCGCCAATAGGCTGTCGAATACGTCGGCGCTTTTGATGATTTGGCTGGCGTGAGTGAGGCCTTGGACGTCGTCTTCGAAACGACCAGATTTAATCACCACCACCGGCTTGGCGCGGGTAGCGGCCTTGAGGGCGCTCCAGAAACGGCGGCCCACGCGGACGTGGTGGATGTGCAGCAAAATGGCCTGGGTAGAGCGATCATTCACCAAGAAATCGAGGATTTCCCCAAAGTCGATGTCAAAGGCCACTTCGCCCATGGGGATGACGGCAGAAAAACCGACTTCTTTACTGTCGGCCCAGTCCAGCATGGCGGTACAGAGGGCGCTGGATTGGCTGACTAAGGCCAAGTTGCCTGGACGGACCTTGCCGCCGTAAGAGCTGGCGTTAAAGCCGAGTACCGGCCGCATCAAGCCTAAAAGGCTGGGGCCGAGGACGCGGATGCCTTTTTCTTTGGCTAAGGCGATGGCGGCATCGAGGTGTTTTTGGTCTTCGGCGGTGGCGTCGCTGAGGTCTTTACCTAAAAGGATAAAAGGTATGCCTTTGTTGGCACAGTCTTGAATGACTTTAACAAATGAGGGCGCTGGCGTGAGCACAATGGCCAGATCAATCTCGACCTTGAGCTTGCTGACGCTGTTGACGGTGGGTAGGCCACCGACAAAACGATGTTTGATGTTGACGGGGTATAGCTTGCCTTTGAAGTCGCTGCTGAGCAGGTTGGCAAAAACGGTTTGCCCCAGCGATTGCGGGCGGTCACTGGCGCCGATAACGGCCACATGATTGGGACAAATTAAAGAGGTTAAGTAATGGGGTTTCATTGCTTATGTTCCTAATCAAGTAAAGACGACGGCCTGCCTATACCGAATAAGCGGCCAGCTCATCGCTCATGATAAACGATTCAGGTGGACGAAGGTAAATAAAATAAGGGGTTGAGTCGGTCTTTCGTTCGTCGTTATACTGTGTTGAGGGTCGTCATGATGGCAGACGTCTGGCGGCGACACACACAAATACAAAGGATGACGATGAAACTGACCCGTTTTTTGCCCGATAAATTCACCATGGCTTTAATTGGCGCGGTGGTGCTGGCATCGGTCTTGCCCAGTCAAGGGCGTTGGGTGCCGATTATGGACGGCATCACCGTATTGGCCATTGGCCTTTTGTTTTTTTTACATGGCGCCAAGCTGTCGCGCCGCGCCGTTATTGAAGGCATGGGCCATTGGCGTTTGCACAGCGTGGTATTTACCTTTACTTATCTGATTTTCCCACTGTTGATCTGGTTGGGTAAACCCCTTTTGCTCAAGTTAGTGTCACAAGACCTTTATTGGGGACTATTGTATATGGCGCTGTTGCCTTCTACCGTCCAGTCGTCGATTGCGTTTGTGGCGGTGGCGCGCGGTAATGTGCCGGCGGCGATTTGCAGCGCCACGGCGTCAAATATCTTGGGTATCTTCTTAACACCATTGCTGGTGGGGTGGATTATTTTGGGCAGCCAAAGTGATGCAGCACACAGTGGGGCTTTAGAAGCGATTTTGGATATTGTGTATCAGCTCTTATTGCCGTTTATTGCGGGTCAGATCGCCCGCCGCTGGATTGGCGTTTGGGTCGACAAACATAAGCCCGTGCTGGCCTATGTGGATCAAAGCTCGATTTTGCTGGTGGTGTACACCGCGTTTAGTGCGGCGGTGGTGAGTGGGCTTTGGCAGGCGACGCCGTGGGTGGCCTTGGTGAATTTGGTGGTGATCAGCTGTGTGCTGTTGGCTCTGGTTTTGGGCTTGACGCGTTGGGTCAGCACGCTGATGGGCTTTAATAAGGCGGACGAGATCACCATCGTGTTTTGCGGGTCGAAAAAAAGCATGGCCACAGGTATTCCGATGGCGCAGGTATTATTTGCGGGTACTGGGGTGTCAATGGGGGCGATGGTGTTGCCGTTGATGCTGTTTCATCAGATCCAGCTGATGGTGTGTGCAGTCATCGCCGCGCGCTATCAAAAGCGGCTTGGGGACGAATAAGGCACAAAAAACCGCCGTCGAGTGACGGCGGTTTTTTTACGTCTGGCGTGTGCTTAAAGGGTGGGCGCTGGGCCGTATCGATTGCCTTTGGGCTGGCTTTTGATGACACATAAGGCACCAATAATCCCAAAGCCTACGCCATTGCTGGCGCTTTTGAGGCCGAGCAAGGCCAAGATCGGGCCAATGAAAATGATTAACAACACAAACCAGCCGCTCAGGCCTACGTCGTGCAGGCGGCGGATGGTGAGGCAGAGCGTGGCCGGTAGCGTGATGAGCGACCACAGCAGCAGGATGGCTAGGCCGACTTTTTCAACCAGTAAGGGGGTAAAGAGGCGCATCGACACGGCGGCGATGAGGATGAAGGCGATAAGGATTAAAAATTGTGACAGCACGTAAAAGCCAAATTTGCGCGCGGGTGCGCGGCCTTTGTAGTCAAAGGAGTGGTGTTTGACGGTGTCTATATAGTGTTGGGTAAAAAAATTGGCCATAACGTCGGGCTTTATTGGGGTGAAAAAATTCAGCCTTGGACGGGGCCAAGGCTGAAGGATCATGTTTTAGTGGGTATAGGGCGCTAGGGTTTGCTGCAGCGCCTCGGTGCTGACATCGGCGCGGATCTCGGCCTGGCCAAGCCGGCTTAGGGTCACAAAACGCAGCTGTCCTTGGCTTACTTTTTTATCGTGGCTCATGTGGGCCAGCCAGCGATCAAAGCCAAACACGGGTGGTTCTGTTGGCAGGCCGGCGCGTTGCAAGAGTGCAATGACGCGTTCGGTGTCGGCGCGGTTTAAGGTGCCTAAGGTTTCGGACAGGCGGCAGGCCAAAACCATGCCGGTGGCGACGGCTTCGCCGTGGAGCCAAGTGCCAAAGCCTAGTTCGGCTTCGA
>JAGNTR010000046.1 GCA_017987415.1 Neisseriaceae bacterium | reverse complement strand
ATGCGCCAGAGGCAGATGTGCAGTTGGCCACTGACCAGCCCAGCGCTGTGGATTTGTGCATTAACGCAACCTCGGCCGGCATGTTGGGTTTGGAAACCTTGCAGCCTTTTAGCTTAGACGGGCTGAATGATCAAGCCTGCGTGGCCGAAGTAGTGATGCAGCCAGAGCAAACGTTGCTGCTACAAGCGGCGGAGGCCAAGGGCCTGAAAACGGTGAGCGGCAAGCAAATGTTGCTGGCGCAAATCAGTCAGCTGGCGGCTTTTACGCTGAATGAGCCAAGCTTGGCCACCTTAAAACTGGAGGATTAATCATGTTTGAATTTACAGGTAAAACCGTATGGGTGACCGGCGCATCGGGCGGCATTGCGGTGAGCTGCATCCATAAGCTGTATCAGGCTGGTGCTAATTTAGTGCTGTCGGATTTAAACCTGGCTGCGCTACAGCAGTTTGCCGCTAAGCTTGATCCCAGCGGTGAGCGCGTGTTGGCTTTGGCGCAAGACGTGTCGGACTCGGCACAGGCTAATGACGTGGCCCATGCCGCCGCCGCTCGCTTTGGCGGCATCGACGTGGTGATTCCTTGTGCTGGTCTTTATTGGGAAAAGCCTTTACGCGATATTTCTGACGCGGAATGGGCCAAAGTCACGTCGGTAAATCTAGACGGCGTGTTTTATACCATTCGGGCCGCCATGCCGTTTTTGCGCCCAGGCGGCGCCATTGTCAACGTCACCTCGATGGCGGGGCATAAAGGCAGCCTGAACCACGGTCATTATGCGGCTTCTAAGGGGGCGGTATTGAACCTAACCCGTACTTTGGCCATGGAGTTAGCGCCGAATGTGCGGGTGAATAATGTGTCGCCAGGCTTAATCGATACGCCCATGATTGGCCAATTGATGGCGGCCAAAGGCGAGCAGTTAATGGATCAAACCCCGCTCAAACGCTTGGGTTCGGCAGATGAAGTGGCGGATGCCATTCTGTATTTGGCGTCTGATTACGCCAGCTTCATCACCGGTGAAACCCTGCACGTAAACGGTGGCTTATACATCGCCAGCTAAAAAGAGACGTCAAAAGCGGCGCGCTGATGAATCAGCGCGCCGCTTTTTTTATGGGGTTTAGCTTAGGGTGTTTAATTGATTGAGACGACGTTTGTAGTTATACACGGCGGCTTGGCCCGCATCTAATAGGTGCTCATCATTGTGGGCGCAGGCTTGGGCGATGTCGCCGGCCAAGATCGCGTTGAGGATCAGCTTTAAATCGGCGTGGCCTTGGCGCACGCGGTCTTCGTATACAAAGGCAAAGTGTTTAAAAAGGCCCACTCGTTCTTGAATGCGGTTGATGAACTCTTCTAGCACGCTGTTGTTGGCGCCTTGGGATAAGAGGGCGTAAAAGGCATCTTTATAGGCCCAGCGTTGGGCTACCGAACCGTTCAAAAAATCATCGTCAAGGCGGTCGTAGAGGGCTTGAAGCTGCTGCTTCATGGCGTCGTCGGCATTTTGCATGTACAGCTCAATCATCAGGCTTTCTACCCGTGCGCGCACTTGATAGAGGTTGATGATGTCTTCCTCAGTGAGCTTGGTGACGATGGGGCCTTGCATTGGGATCACGGTCACCAGCTGTTCGCTTTCTAAGAGCCGCAACACTTCTCTGACCACGGTACGCGACACGCCGTAGCGTTCGCATAAATGGTTTTCAATGAGGCGATCGCCTGGTAGAAAGACGCCTTCTAAAATGTCGTTTTTTAACAGTTGGGTGACCTGTTGCCGAAGTGGCGCTGCCTGCCTGCTGGCTAAATTTTTTCCTACCATGTGTCTGCACCTTAATCGTCATTATAATATTACTGTAATACGGAGACAGTATAGCCTAAAGACATTGAGAGTAACATCTAAAAAACGCATTATTATGCCGTTGGATTTTGGGTTGATGCAATCATTTTTTTGCTGCTGATTGAAAAGCATAAACCGTCCATTGTATGACATCACACGGTTAAATTTTGGGCAGGCTTAAGGGCGTGCTTAGAGTGAATTGAGGGCCATGGGTAGCAAAAAGCCCTGCTCAAGGCAGGGCTTTTGATCGTCAACGAGGCTTAGTGGGCGCCACCGCCGCCAGACACTTGGCCATGAATCGGTTTGGCGAACCAAATGACCACGACCAGAATCAGGAACAGCACGCCCGAGGCCCAGAAAATTTCCGTGGCGCCTAAAATATGGCTTTGTTGGCTGATGCTCATCTCGGTAAAGGCCGCACTTTGTTCGGACGACATACCCAGCGACATCAGCTTGTCCATCCAAGACAGCGTTACCGGGTTATAGTCGGTAAAGTGTTCTGTCAGCTGAGCGTGGTGCAAGGTGGCGCGTCGTTCCCACATCGTGGTGGTAATAGACGCCCCAATGCCGCCGAATAAAATTCGCACAAAGTTAGACAGGCTGGAGGCGCTGGCGATCTGATGTGGCTGCATGCGTGAGAGGGTAATGGCGGTCAGCGGCAAGAAGAACATCGACATCCCGAAGCCTTGCACAAACTGCGGCCAAAACACGTCCCAGAACGTCATTTGCGCATTGAAATGGCTACGCCAGAAAAAGCAGATGGCGTAGGTGACAAAGCTAAACGTCACCAAGAGGCGCATGTCTAGGCGCTGGCCATATTTACCGATGAGGGGCGACAGAATCACCGGCAAAATGCCGATCGGCGCTGCCGCTAGCCCCGCCCAAGTAGCGGTATAGCCCATCTGAGTTTGTAACACCAGAGGCAGCAAAATAATGTTGCCCATATACACCATGAAGGCCAAGCTTAAACTCACCACGCCAACGGTAAAGTTACGGTCCTTAAATAACGACAGGTCAATGATTGGGTGTTTGGCGCCAATCTCCCAGATCACCAGATAGGTCAAGGCCACCACGGTAATCACCGCTAAGGCAATGATTTCAGTTGAGGCAAACCAGTCTAACTCTTTACCGCGGTCGAGCATCATTTGCAGCGCGCCCACGCCCACTACCAGCAAGGACAAGCCCATGCGGTCGATCGGTAGATGAGAAATTTCGGTTTCTCGAGTTTTGAGCTGGCGCCAGCTGACCAAGGCCGCAAACAAGCCAATGGGTAAGTTGATGAAGAAAATCCAACCCCAATGCCAGTTATCGCTGATGATGCCGCCCAAAATAGGGCCAAAAATCGGCGCCACAATAATCGTCATCGACCACAGCGCTAAGGCCATGCCCCGTTTTTCAGGGGGATAGGCCGACAGCAAAAGGCTTTGCGACAGTGGGATCATCGGGCCAGCAACGGCGCCTTGGATGATGCGGAAAAAGATCAGCAGCTCTAGGCTGGGGGCGATCCCGCACAACCAGGAAGCGAGGGTAAACAGCAAGGTGGAGACCACGAACAGTCGAACCTCACCAAAGCGTTTGGCCAACCAACCGGTTAACGGTACAGAAATGGCGTTCGCCACCGCAAACGAGGTGATGACCCAAGTGCCTTGAGACGTCGCCGCCCCAAGGTTTCCAGAAATGGTGGGTAGGGCTACGTTGGCAATGGTGGAGTCCAGAACCTGCATGAAGACCGCCAAAGACAAAGCCAGCGTGACCCAGACCAGTCGTGATCCGTTTAAAGGCTGATGCGTCATAGTGTGTCCTAAGCCTTATTGCGCGTTGTCGGCAATGATTTCGGCGATTAAGGCGTCGGCCTGAGCCAAATCTGGGGTCAGGGCTGAGCTTTTGCGCACCGACAGGTTTTCAACCTTGGTGTCGGTCACGTTTTTACCGTTTTGATCGGCAGTGTTGACCACGACGTGCATGGATAGGCCGACGCGTAATGGGTTTTTAGCCAACTCTTTTGGGTCTAAGCTGATGCGTACGGGAACGCGTTGCACCACTTTAATCCAGTTGCCGGTGGCGTTTTGCGGTGGCAAGACCGAAAAGGCGCTGCCCGTACCGGCTGATAGGCCCATGACTTTACCCGAATAGGTGACTTTTTTACCGTAGAGGTCGGCGCGGATGCTCACCGGTTGGCCGATGCGTAAATTGGCCAGCTGGCTTTCTTTAAAGTTGGCGTCAATCCATAAATCATGCAGCGGCACCACGGCCATTAAGGGCGCACCAGGATTGATGCGTTGGCCTACTTGAACGTTGCGGCGGGCAATTTGGCCTTCGACCGGCGCGCGTAAATGGGTCCGCTGTAGCTCTAGCCAAGCCGTTTTGAGATGGCTAGCGGCAGTTTGGACGGCGGGCTGCTGATCGATGCTGCTGTTGCCGATCAAGGCTTTAGCCGCTTTGGCCTGCTCTTGTGCCGCAGTCAGCTGAGCCTGAGCCGACAGCACGGCTTCACGCGCGTGGCTGAGTTCTTCGGCAGAGATGGCGTCGGTGCCGGCGAGGCGTTCACGGCGCTGTAAGTCGGTTTGGGCTTTGGCCAATTGCGTGCTGCTCAAGACGACTTGGGCATCAAATTGACGCGTATTGGCTGTCATTTGACGGTTTTGGCGCAAGGCGTTAATCAGCTCGTTACGGGCGCGTTCAAAAGCCAGCTTGGCGTCATTTTCATCAAGGATGACCAAGGTTTGGCCCGCCGCTACGGTGTCGGTGTCTTCGACGTTGATTTGGGCGACGGTGCCGCTGATTTGCGGCGTGACCTGAACCACGTTGCCGTTGACGTAGGCGTCGTCAGTGTCTTCTTCGTGCTGCCAAATGAAGAGCCAGAGCAGCAAGAATACCAAGGCCAAAATGATGAACATTAAGGTGGCGATGACCAAATGGCGTTTACGCTTTTGGCCCACGGCGGTTTTTTTCATGCCGTGTTTCGGGGTTTTGCCTTTCGGCGCAGCTTCTGGGGCGGTTGCTGCTGGTTGATTGTGTGTGTCTTGACTCATGGTTCATTCCTTGAAGAAGCGTGTTCACTGTTAAAGCCACCGCCAAAGGCAGTATTAAGCGCATTCCAGGCCAGTTTTTGGGTGGCCAAGCTGTCGATGTAGGCACTTTGTTGGGCCAGGCTGACCGATTGTTTTTGTAACCAAGTCATTTTGTTTTCTAGCCCCGCGCGTACGCGCGCTTGATAGGCCTTGCTGAGCTTGTCGCTGCTGATCCAAGCCAGCTGTGCCTCTGCTACTTCGCTTTGGCCGTGCTGCCAGTCAGACAGCGCATCGGCGGCTTCCTTGATGCCGTTGAGCACCGATTGGTTGTACTCAGCAATGGCCACGTCGTATTCAGCTCGTTTGCCGGCCAGATTGGCGCGCAAGGCACCGCTGTGGAAGATGGGCAGCGTGAGGGCGGGCATCACGGTAAAAATGTGCGACGCTTGATCAAATAGATCACCGGTGCTGATCGCGTTATAGCCTGCTAAGCCCGTGAGCTGGATGTTGGGGTAGAACTCGGCCTTGGCCGAACGCACGCGTTGTGATGCAGCCTCGAGCAGCGCTCGCTGGGCGGCGATGTCTGGGCGTTTACCTAATAGATCGGCGCGCAGCGACTGGGTATTAACCGGCAAAGCGGGGGTTAATGCCGTCGGGCTAAACTGATTCAAGGCTTGCGCTTGCTGGCCGCTTAAGGCCGCTAGGGCGTGACGGGTGCGGTCGGCGGCCGCCTTGAGGGCGTGCTGCTGGAGCTGGAGCTGATGCACATTGATTTGGTTGTCGTGCAGCGCAGTGCCGGCTTCAATGCCGACGTTGACGCGCGCTTGGAGCAGGCTTTGGATGGTGCTTAACACCATAATGCGCTCTTCTGCCACCTTAATTTGGGCGTCTAAGCGCTGTAATTGGGTGTATTGGCTGATGATGTTTTGCACTAACAGCAGGCGCGACTGGGCAATTTCAAATTGAGCGGCCTGTAAAGTGCCTAAAGCTGCCGCTACTTGGGCGCGGTGCTTGCCCCAGAAATCAAACTCCCAAGCGGCATTGATGCTGACGGTGTAGTTGTTTAATGTGCTGCCCGCCATTGGGGTGGCGCTGTTTTCAGAATAGCGCTGGCGGTTGCCGCTGGCATTGAGGTCAATTTTGGGGCCTAAGCTGCTGCGGCTGGCGCCTACCTGCGCTTCTGCAAGGTTGAGGCGGCTTTGGGCCATGGCCAAAGAGGGCGATTGGGCAATCGCTTGGTCGACCAGCCGATTGAGCTGGCTGTCGCCTAGGTTTTGCCACCAGGCCTCGAGTAATGGGGCGGTTTCGCCTGGGGGCAGCTGTAGCGCAACAGAGTCGAGAGGGCGCTGGGCCGAGGTGTCTGGTCCCATGCTGGCGCAGCCCGTTAGCGCAAGGGCAAGCATGAGGCTGCTGGCTTTAACGGGCCATGATGTGGATTTCATTGATGCAGGCTCCTGGGAGTGTGTGGTGGACAAGATTAACCGCCTAGGCGAGACAGCAGTTTGCGCATCAAGCCTTCAAATAGGGCCAGTTCATCGGGCTCGAAATCAGCCCAAAGGGCGGCAAACTGTTTTTGTAGGGCGGGAATAACGGTGTTGATGAGTTCGTGGCCTGCGGGCGTGAGGGTGAGAATGACCTTACGGCGATCCTGATCGCACCAGGTGCGGGCGACCCAGCCGTTTTTAACCAACTCATCCGCCACGCGGGTGGCGCTGGTGCGTGATGCGTCTAAAACCTCACTTAAGTCGGTGGGCGACTGAACGTGTTCTTCGTGGGCGTACAGCGCCAATAAGGATAGCCAGGTGGCTTCATACAGGCCAAAAGGCTTGAGCTGTTCGTTTAAGTAACTGGTCAGCCGTGGCGTGATGTGATGAAACAGCCGCGCCACCACCACCCGCTTTTTATTGGTGGAGGGGTGGGTTGCTGCGATTCTGTCTATGGTGTCTTCAACGTAGGTAAAAGAGTTATTCATTTTCATCAAATATAATCACAAGGGTGACTATTTTAGGAGTGAGAAGTTTAAAAGGCAAGTTTTTTTGATGCATTTATAAAACCCTATTTGCAATAAGGTTTATGTAATCAGCCTTCTGGGCTAGGTTAAATGTCATTATTCTAATGATAGTTGCTATCATTTGTTGGTGAGGCCCACGCATTTTGCAGGGCTTTTGGTCGGAAGGCAAGCGCCTAAATATGAGTAAAAATAGGTTTTATGGACGTATTTAGACAGCTGTGATTGATAACGTAAGGGGTAAGAGGCCGTTTTTAATGCGAGCAAAAACTCGGCATTATGTGAGTAAACATTCGCAAAATGATGTTTTTTTGGTCGATAAGGGTTAGGGGCCGCCAGAAATTGGCGGTATAAATGAGCAGGTACGGGGCTGGGGGGCTGTGGGTGTGGCGGTATCGTGGTTCAAATAGGTAGGCTGCGCTTTACCACGCGGCATTGTCGCCCACAAAAAAGCCCGCCAGAGGCGGGCTTGGGCGTAAGGTGAGGCTTAAGCCTGTTCTGGGCGCATTTGCGGGAACAGAATCACGTCGCGAATGCTTTGGCTATTGGTCAAAAGCATCACCAAGCGGTCAAGGCCAATGCCACAGCCACCGGTTGGAGGCAGGCCGTATTCCATGGCGCGGATGTAGTCGGCGTCATAGTGCATGGCTTCGTCGTCGCCGGCGTCTTTTTGGGCTACTTGCGCTTGGAAGCGGGCGGCTTGGTCTTCAGGGTCGTTTAACTCTGAGTAGCCATTGGCCAACTCGCGGCCCACCATGAAGAGCTCAAAGCGTTCGGTGACGCCGTCTTGGGTGTCAGAGGCACGTGCTAATGGCGATACTTCAATCGGGTAGTCGATGATGAACGTCGGATGCCATAATTGGCCTTCGGTGGTTTCGTCAAACAGCTCCAGCTGTAGGCTGCCCAAGCCTGGGCTAGGGGGTAATTTACCGCCTAGGCGTTTGATTTCATTTTTCACCCAAGCTTCATCGTTTAGCTGCTCTAAAGTGTATTGTGGATTGTATTTTTGAATCGCTTGCACAATGGTTAAGCGGTCAAAAGGCTTGGCTAAGTTCACTTCTTTGTCGCCGTATAGCACCACGTCGGTGCCGCAAACGGCGTGAGCCGCCGCGCGAATCACGTCTTCCGTCATTTGCATCATGCGCTCGTAAGTGCTGAAGGCTTCGTAGAATTCCATCATGGTGAATTCTGGGTTGTGACGGGTGCTCATGCCTTCGTTACGGAAGCTGCGGTTGATTTCAAATACGCGCTCTAGGCCACCGATCACCAAACGTTTTAGGTATAGTTCCGGTGCGATGCGTAGGTATAAAGGCATGTCTAGCGCATTGTGATGGGTCACAAACGGCTTAGCGGTGGCGCCACCAGGAATGGTGTGCATCATTGGGGTTTCGACTTCTAGGTATTGCTCACCCACCATGAAGTTACGCACGGTTTGAATGATTTTACTGCGCTTCATGAAGGTGTCGCGCGTCTCGGCACTCATGATGAGGTCGACGTAGCGCTGACGGTATTTTTGCTCTTGGTCGGCTAGGCCGTGGTGTTTATCCGGTAGCGGGCGCAATGACTTGGTCAAGAGGCGCAGTTCGCTCACGCGTACTGATAATTCACCTTTATTGGTTTTAAACAGTTCGCCGCGGGCGCCCACGATGTCGCCTAGGTCCCAATGTTTAAAGTCGGCGTGTAGGGCTTCGCCTACGCCTTGGTCGTTCACGTACAGCTGAATTTGGCCGCTGACGTCTTGGATGGTGGCGAAGCTGGCCTTGCCCATGCCTCGTTGCAGCATCATACGGCCGGCAACGGCTACTTCAACGTGCATTTCAGAAAGAGCTTCTTTGTCTAAGTCACCATACTTGGCTTGGGCGTCGCCCGCAAAAGTGTCGCGCTTAAAGTCATTGGGGAATGCGCTGCGCTCTTTGCGAATATTGGTTAGCTTTTCACGGCGTAGCGCCATGATTTGGTTTTCATCTAATAGAGGTTGTTGCGTGCCTTCGCTCATGGTGGTTCCTGATCCTAATGTCGAAGATTGCGTGACGCAGCCAAAGCGTCCGTGCATCACATCACATGATGGCGACAATCTTGCGGGAAAAAGAATCTATTCTAGAGCAGATTGCAAACATTTTCATCTTTTCGCCGGAAATTTTCTAGAATGGTGGGGCCTGAGCCACAAATTGGGTGATTTTGCTTGGCGCGGCAGCGTGGATGGGTACGCATCATGAAAAACCCCCTACCGATGGCGTCAACATAGGTAGGGGGTGAGTGCGGCTGATGGGCCTATTTTTTCAGTTTGGCAAAGGCCGCCGCTAGCGCTGTGTCGGGTGCGGCGCTGGGCTGAGGCTTAGTCTGTCGGCGCGAAGTAGGGGCCGAGGCGTGGGCGTCGCGCTTTTTCGGCTCGTCGTTCAAGCGCATGGTGAGCGCAATGCGCTTACGCGGTACGTCTACTTCTAATACCTTCACCTTGACCACGTCACCGGCTTTCACCACTTCACGTGGATCGGCTACGTAGCGGTCGGTCAGCATGGAAATGTGTACCAGACCATCTTGGTGTACGCCAATGTCCACAAAGGCACCAAAGTTGGCCACATTGCTGATGACGCCTTCTAAGACCATGCCTGGCGTAAGGTCTTTGATGTCCTCAATGCCTTCGGAGAAGGCTGCCGTTTTGAATTCACCGCGCGGGTCACGCCCGGGTTTTTCCAGCTCTTTCAAAATGTCCATAATAGTCGGTAAGCCGAATTGCTCATTGGTGTATTCGGTCGGCTTAATGCGCTTAATGGCTTCGGCGTTGCCCATGGCGTCGGCCACGCTGAGGTTTTGGTCGGCCAGCATTTTGGCCACCAGAGGATAGGCTTCGGGGTGAACGCTAGAAGCGTCTAAGGGTTCGCTAGATTGAGCCAAGCGCAAAAAACCCGCCGCTTGCTCAAAAGTTTTGGCGCCTAGGCGCGGTACTTTTAATAGCTGCTTACGGTTTTTAAAGACGCCGTGTTCATTACGAAACTCGACGATGTTTTGCGCCAAGGTGGCGTTTAGGCCAGAGATCTTAGTCAAGAGCGATGCTGAGGCCATGTTTAAATCCACCCCGACGGCATTTACGCAGTCTTCCACTACGGCGTCTAGGCTTTTGGCCAGCTGGCCTTGATTGACGTCGTGCTGGTATTGGCCCACGCCAATTGATTTAGGATCGATCTTCACCAGCTCGGCTAATGGGTCTTGTAGACGTCGCGCAATGGACACCGCGCCGCGAATCGATACGTCTAAATTCGGAAACTCCTTCGCGGCCAGTTCAGAGGCAGAGTACACCGATGCACCCGCTTCGCTGACCACAATTTTATGCAGCTGGGCGTTTTTTAAGCCTTTGATCAGTTCGGCGGCGAGCTTGTCGGTTTCGCGGCTAGCGGTGCCGTTGCCGATGGCGATCAGCGTAATATTGTGTTTGGCCACCAGCTTGGCTAAGGTGGCCAAGCTGCCCTGCCAGTCATTGCGCGGCTGGTGTGGGTAGATGGTGTCAAAGTCGAGTAACTTGCCGGTTTGGTCGACCACGGCGACCTTCACGCCGGTGCGAATGCCCGGGTCTAGGCCTAGGGTCACGTGGCTGCCCGCAGGCGCCGCCAGCAAGAGGTCGTGCAGGTTTTTGGCAAACACGCTGATGGCTTCGGCGTCAGCCTGTTCTTTGACGCGGTTAAACGCCTCTAGCTCTAGCGACAGAAAAATTTTGGCGCGCCAAGTGAGGCGAACGGTGTCGAGCAGCCATTTGTCGGCAGGTCGATTTTTGGCCGCGATGTGGAAGTGTGCCGCAATGCGTTCTTCAAATTCGCTGGCTTGGGTGATGGGGGTGTCTTCTGGTTGATAAGCCAAGGTGGCGTGCAAAATGCCTTCGTTGCGTCCGCGTAAAATGGCCAATGCTCGGTGCGATGGGATGGTCTTAATGGGCTCTTGGTGGGCGAAGTAGTCGGCAAATTTTTCGCCAGCGGCTTCTTGCCCAGCCACCACTTTGGCGTGGACGGCGCCGATCTGCCATAGGCGATCACGTAAGACGCCGATGAGGGTGGCGTCTTCGGCAAAGGTTTCCATCAAGATGGCGCGCGCGCCGTCCAAAACGGCTTTGGCATCGGCATAGTTCAGCTCTGGGTTCAGGTAGGCTGTGGCCTCAGTTTCAGGATCGAGCTCAGGGTTGGCCAGCAGGGCTTCGGCCAAAGGCTCTATGCCTGCTTCGCGGGCCATTTGGGCCTTGGTGCGGCGCTTGGGCTTATACGGTAAGTATAGGTCTTCTAAGCGGGTTTTATTGTCGGCGCTGGCGATGTCGGCCATTAAGGCGTCGGTCATTTTGTCCTGCTCGGTGATGCTTTTGATGATGGCCGAGCGGCGATCTTCAAGCTCGCGCAGATACACCAGACGTTCGTCTAAGGTGCGTAATTGGGTGTCGTCTAAGCCGCCGGTGACTTCTTTTCGATAGCGGGCAATAAAGGGCACGGTGGCGCCCTCATCCAGTAAAGTCACAGCAGCGTTGATTTGTGCGGTTTTAACCGCCAGCTCTTGGGCCAAACGTTCAATAATGGTCATGTGGACTCGAGGGTTGAGTGAGAGACGAAAGGACAGAGGATAACGTTATTTGGGTAAAGTTGACAAATCATCGCCAAAAAAACAGCGATGCCTAAGCATCGCTGGGGATTAACGGCGGTGACGATAATAGGGGTAAGGCCGCCACATCATCATGCGTTGTTCGTAGAGTAGGTCGCGCTGGCGCTCGCGCATGTCGGCCGCTTCAAGCGCTTGCTGCTGCCGATAGGTTTGTAAGGCCAGTTTATAACAGGCCTGGAACACCGGATCGTCAACGCGCTCTTTGTATTGGCGGTCAAAGGCTTTTTGCTCGGCTTCCGAGCCAAAGGCTTTCACCTCAGGCTGGCGCTGCATTAAATCGGCGGCAATGGGGTCGCACTGGCTGGCCAAAGAAACCTGTAGCTGGCGCAGCGATTCGGCGTAGCGTGCCTGACGAGCCGCTTGCTGCTCTGGCGTCAAGGCTAAGCAACCGCTGAGGGTGACGGCAAGGGTTAAGGTGACTAGGGATTTTAAGAACATATGGTTGCCCCTTTCTGTGTCATGAAACATGTTCAAGCAATATTCAGCCAGCAGCCGCTAGCTGAATGTTTAATCGGCTTTGGCGAACATGCGTACGTTTAAATGACGCACGGCGGCTAGCTGTGGCTCGACTAGCTGGATGTCGGTTCTAAACTGGGCCAGCTCGCGGGCGTTAAGGTTGCGCGTGGGCAAGGCGATGCTGGAAGGATCCACTGCTTGACCATTAATACGGGCTTCGTAGTGCAGATGCGGGCCGGTTGAACGACCCGTATTGCCCACAAAACCAATCACCGTGCCAGCTTGAATGGTTTGGCCTAATGCCACTTTACCAAAGCCATTCATGTGGGCGTATAGGGTTTCTACACCGCCTGGATGGGTAATGATGATGGTGTTGCCATAGCCGCCTTGAACGCCTTTAAACGTGATCTTGCCGGTCGCCGGTGCTTTGATCGGGGTGCCGATGGTGGCAGCGTAATCGATGCCGTTGTGTTTCTTGACCGTGTTTAAAATAGGATGGTTGCGAATACCAAACGGAGAGCTCACGCGCGCATTGCTGACTGGCTGTACGTCAAAGCCTTTTTTCAGGGTTTGGCCATTTTTGCTGTAGTAAGCACCAGTGTTGTCGCCATGGTCAAAATGATAGGCGCTATAGAGCTTATTATTTTTGGTGATCTCGACCGCCAAAATATTGCCGTAGGCCACGGCTAGGCCACGGTGGTATAGGGTTTCATAAACCAAGTTGATTTTGTCGCCGCGCCCGAGGGTGGCTAAAGGAAACTGGTCGCTGAATACTTCATTCAGGGCGGCGCTGATGTCGCCAGGGACGCCAGACTTCATGAGGTCACGCTGAGCCGATTGGCTGATGGTAATGCTGCGCACAGTGGGTACTGGCTGAGCGTTGATGGCGTCGGAGCTGGTACGCCATTCGCCGTTTTCTTTTTCAATCGCCACCAAGGTTTTGTCGCCGTTGTCGTCGTCGAGCAAGAGTTGAATTGCCATCAGTTCACCGGTGCCGCTAAACTGCACGCTCACGCTTTTGCCTTCGGTTAAATGAAGTAAGTCGCTGCTTAAATCACTGTTGCGGATAAATGATTGAACTTCTTCTTTAGACGCACCAAGGCGCGCTAACAGCCCGCGTAAGGTATCGCCGGACTGAATCAATTCTTCTTGCCAATAGGTATTAGTGGCCTCAATAGGCGTTTGCGGTAGATCAGGCAAGACCAGTTGGTCAATCACCTTATGTACGGGCGGCAGCGGCACTTCTTGCGTGCTCATCCCGATGGCAGAGGCGGTGACGATGCCAAAAAAAGGGAGGGTAAAAGCCAAAATTTTCACTTTGGTTTTACTGCTCAGTTCTTTAAAACGATTTATTTTAAACATGTGCGTAAGGATAATGATTAATATATTCAATGAATAGTCAGTCCGCTATTTTAGCAATAGGTTCCCCAAATGGCGACAAAAAACGTTATTTTTCATCATTTAAGGAAATGATTTGTTCAAAAAAATATTTTTATAAAATGTAAACGGCGACCACAAAAGGGCTGAGCGGGTTAAGCAACTTAAATGGGGATGGGTGGTGAAATAACAACGGTGGGGCCTTAAATTATTCAGTAAAGGGCGTTCCGTGTCGGTTGGCGGTGAATGGTGTAAAATGAATTTTTTGGTTTGGCTATGGGCGATAAGGGTATTTTATGCAATTAACACTATTGGTGCCGGGTCTGTGTTGGGGCCAAGACGATGCGCCTGAGGTTTTGTTGAGCGACGTAGCCTTGCCTGCGTTAGGTCAGGTTTGGCGTTTTGGTCAGCACCAAGCCGAATCCATGCGCTTAAGTCAGCTGTACCAGCGTTTTTTACCGCTACAAGATTGGGCCAGCTATTACGCTCAGGCGGCGCCCGAGCGCGACCACTATTGGCTTAGCCCCGTGCATTTACGGGTAAACCGTGACTACATCACCTTAGCCGACAGCGCCGTTCACGGCATTAACTCGGATGAGGCTGCGCTGCTGTGCACCGGCCTAAATGAGTTTTTACAGGCAGATGAATGGCAGCTGACGCCCACTCACCCTGATTTGTGGCATTTAAGCGTGCCTAAGGGGTGGGATTTGAGCTTGGTGGATTTGATCGATGTGGTGGGTCAAGACGTAGACGGCCATCAGCCGCAAGGCCGTGACGCAATGCAGGTGCAGCGGATTCAAACCGAAATTCAGATGTGGTTGTATCAACATCCGCTGAACGCCGAGCGTGAGGCTCGGGGCCAGATCAGCATTAATGGCGTCTGGCTGTGGTCGATGGCATCGCCTCAGGGTGAAGAAAGGGCTGATGTGGCCTATTTTGTGCCGCCGCAGCAAGGCGAGCAAATGGCCGTAGCGGCCCACGATGCGCCCTATGACTTTGCCGCTTGGCAAGCGCAGCGCCAAGAGGAGGGCGTGGTGGAGATGAAGGCCTGCCTATTGCTAGAGGATTTATTGGGTGCCATGCAATATGATGATGCTTGGGGCTATCGCCAAGGCTTGCTGGAGCTGGAAACGCGCTTCATCGCGCCCGCCGTGGCGGCGTTCAGGTCGGGGCAGCTCAGCCAGCTACGGTTGGTGGCTCATGGCCCCTATGGTGGTCAGGTGGTCTTAAGCGGTAAGGCGCACTGGGCATTTTGGCGTAAACAACAGTTATTTACAGGTAGAGTGCTTTGAAAACAGAAATTGCCGTTCGGACGGTGGATGAAGGCGTTTATCGTCAATTGACCGATTCGGGCGTGACGCCTTTATTGGCGCGTTTGTGCGCTGCTCGCGCGGTGCAGGATGCGGCAGAAATGCAGGAAGATTTAGGCCGGCTACATCATTACCAGCTATTGAAAAACATTGATTTAATGAGTGAGCGCTTGGCTGCTGCCATTGCCGCTCAAACGCCGATCATGATCGTGGCCGATTACGACGCCGACGGTGCCACGGCCTGTGCTGTGGGCATGAAAGGCCTTGCTGCCTTGGGCGCTAATGTGGATTTCTTGGTGCCCAATCGCTTTGAAAATGGCTACGGTTTAACGCCTGAAGTGGTGGATATGGTGGCGCAGACGCCGGCCAAGATTATTCTGACCGTGGATAATGGCATTGCCAGCCTCGCTGGTGTGGCTCACGCGCAGGCATTGGGTCTTGAGGTGTTGGTGACCGACCACCACCTGCCGGCCGATACTTTGCCTAATTGTCTGATTGTGAACCCAAATCAGCCTGGCTGCGACTTCCCCAGTAAGTCTTTGGCGGGGGTGGGGGTGATGTTTTATGTGTTGATGGCGCTGCGGGCGCACATGCGCGCTCAAGGGCTGTTTACCGACGCTAGGCCTGCCCCGAACCTGGGCGCCTATCTGGATTTAGTGGCGCTGGGAACGGTAGCCGATGTGGTGTCGCTAGATCACAATAACCGTATCTTGGTGGCTCAAGGCTTACGGCGGATGCGGGCCCAGAAAACCTGTCCGGGGATTTCTGCCCTGTTTCAAGTAGCCAAGCGCGATGCGCGTAAGGCCACGCCGTTTGATATGGGCTTCGCCCTTGGGCCGCGGATTAATGCTGCAGGTAGGCTAGACGACATGAGCGTCGGCATTCGCTGCTTACTCAGCACCCAAGCTGATGAGGCAATGAGCTTGGCTGAGCAGCTGGATGCGCTGAATAAAGAGCGCCGCAGCATTGAGCAAGGCATGAGCGAAGAAGCGCTGGCTAATCTGCCGCAAACGCTGTCTGAGTCGCGTTACACCGTGGTGCAGTATCAAGAGGATTGGCATCAAGGGGTAGTGGGCATCGTGGCGTCGCGCTTAAAAGAGCGCTTTCATCGGCCAACGATTGTGTTTGCCGGTGCGAGTGAGACCGAGATCAGAGGTTCGGGGCGGTCGATTGAAGGGCTGCACCTGCGCGATGCCTTGGATTTGGTGTCCAAACGGCATCCTGATTTAATCTTAAAATTTGGTGGCCATGCCATGGCGGCTGGCCTGAGTATTTTGACGGCTAATTTGGCGCGGTTTCAGCAGGCGTTCGAGGCCTGTGTGCAGGAATTGATGACGCCGGAGCAGCTGAATCGAGTCATGCTGACTGATGGCAGCCTGCCGGCGCGTGAGTTGACCTTGGCCAATACCGAAATGCTGTCACAGCAGGTGTGGGGTCAGGGCTTTGCGGCACCGTTATTTGTGGATGAGTTTGAGGTGGCCTGGCAACGCGTCGTGGGCCGAGGCCATAAAAAGGTGGGCTTAAGCCGCGATGGCGTGGTGTTTGAGGCGATGATGTTTAATTGCGTGGTGGATTTGCCGCAGCGCATGCGGGCTGTCTACCGTCCCATTGCCAATGAGTGGCGTAATCAACTGGAATTGCAGTTATACATTGATTATTGGGATGCTGCCTAATCTGTTATTTAAAAGCACGCTAAAAAGCGTGCTTTTTTTGTGGCTGATTTTTGCTGGGCGATAAAAAAGCCACCGAGTGGGTGGCTTTTTGGGTATCCATAAAACGAATTAACGTTTTGAGAATTGTTTGGCGCGACGTGCTTTACGTAGACCAGGTTTCTTACGTTCAACTTCACGAGCATCACGAGTCACCAAACCGGCTTGAGACAAGGTTGGTTTCAAAGCTGCATCGTAGTCGATCAAAGCGCGAGTGATGCCGTGACGGATCGCACCGGCTTGGCCAGTTTCACCACCACCAACAACGTTTACTTTGATGTCGAAAGATTCTAGGTTTTCAGTCAAAGCCAAAGGCTGACG
>JAGNTR010000171.1 GCA_017987415.1 Neisseriaceae bacterium | reverse complement strand
GCGTTGTGGGCATGGGTGCGAATCAGGTTGCCATTGTCAAAGACGATGGCGCCGCGCGCTTGGAACGTCAGCATGGCTTCAACGTGGGCCTTGATGCTGGCTAAGCTGGCCGCCATCAGCGTTGGGTGGTCATGCTCACGCATGGTTTTAATCGCTGCCATAGCATAACCTTGAGGCACGTAGCCATAGACTAAATCGTGAGCCGAGGTTTGGTCGGTGACGATGTCGGGCGTGATGCCGCGGGCGACCAGCTCTGGATACACATCGGCGGCATTGCCCAATAGGCCCACTGAAATGGCTTCTTTTTTGGCCTGTGCGGCTTGGATTAAGGCCAGTGCTTCATCTAAGGTGTCGGCACGTTTTTGTAAATAGCCAATGCTGAGGCGCTTTTCAATCCGTTCTGGGTCGATTTCCACGACCAGCGTGGCGGCTTTGGCCATATAACCTGCTAAGGGCTGTGCGCCGCCCATGCCGCCAAGGCCTGCAGTCAGAATGAAGCGGCCGGCTAGGTTGCTGTCGAAATGGCGTTCGGCGATGCGGCTAAAGATTTCATAAGTGCCTTGAATCACGCCTTGCGAGCCAATGTATTGCCAGTCGCCAGCAGTGAGGCCGCCCCAGCAGATTAAGCCTTTTTTCTCCAGCTCATAAAACACTTCAGCCTTGGCCCATTGGCCTACGACATTACAGTTGGCCATGATCACTAAAGGGGCTTTGCTGTGGGTTTTTAAGAGGCCAATGGGTTTACCTGACTGGACAATCAAGGTGTAGTCTTCTGTCATGCTGGTCAGGGCATTGACGATGGCGTCGTGGCTAGGCCAATCGCGGGCGGCACGGCCCATGGCGGCGTAGACGATGAGGTTGTCAGGGTCTTCGCCAACGGCCAATACATTTTCTAGTAGGCGTAGCAGCGCTTCTTGGCGCCAGCCACGACAGCGTAAGGCGTTGCCGCCGGTGACGGTAAAGGTACGACTCATGTTTGATCCTTTGTATGCGCCCCTTGAGGGGCTGTTGATTATTAAGATTTAAGGGCGTAATCGCTGAGGTTGATGCTTAAGGTGGCTTCAACGTGGGGATAAACGCTGGGGTCGACCACGCTGGACGACAGCGGTAAATGCTGTTTGGCCACGTGCAGTACCAAAATATCCATGCCTACGTGTACTTGGCCAGCGCTGATTGGTTGGCCATCGCGGTTCAGCGTGGTGATCACGTCAGGGTAAGTCGCCAAGCGATCGCCTTGGGCATTTTCGACCGCCATGTGTTCGTTCATGACGTGAATGCGCACTAGGTCTTTGCCGGTGCCCACTTCAATCACGCCTACATCAAAGGCTTCGTCGGTGTAGCGTAAGGTATTGGCGCTGACTTTACCCGAGGCGATGATGCTGCCCTGAGTGCTGTTGCAGATGGCGTCGACTACGGCGTTACCGCCTTTAGGTTCAGCCGCCATGATGGCTTGGCCTAGGGTAAGGGCTTTAGAAATGCCGCCTAAGGCCGCGTTACGGCGCACGTATTCGGCACGTAAAGGATTACGGCAGCTGGCAATGAAGCCGCCAGACATGTCTGAGGCTTTACGCAGAATCGGCGAGACTTTGGCGGTGGCGCCGCGGGTCACCAGTTCAATGTATTGATTATTGGCGCGATTGCCGCCGACAGCGGTTTGGATCATTTGTTCGGTGGAGTTTGCCATACCGATTGAGCCCATGTCACCGGTTGGGTGGGCGCGAATGTCACCCACGGCGTCGATTACTTTGGTGCCTAAGACGGCAGAGGGTAGCCAAGCATTCATGGTGGATGACATGCCGTTTTGGCCGATGATCAGACCGTATAGTTTGTCGCCTAAGGCTTCTTGCAATAAGGACGCGGCTTTAACATAGTCCATGCCCAACATTTCCCAGTCGGTCAGTCCACCGGGTGCGCCGATGGCGGCCGCGGTGGCAATCCAAGCGTCGTCGGCGACCTCGTCTAGGCTCACCAGCTCAGGACGACCAATGGTGACCGCCATGGTGCCGAGCTCACGCCCGTGGGCCACCCAGCCACCGCCACCGCAGGCAAATACTGAGCCGCCGCGCAGGGCAAACTCAACGTCTTCTAAGGTTAAAATTCTGGCCATGTTTCATTCTCCGTTGTTGGTTTTATAGCAGCCGCTTAATCGGCCGCTGCATCTGTGTTCAATAGCGCCTGCATCAATACAGCCACGCCCTTACTTAAATCTGCTTCTGGTGTCCATTCTTCTGGACAATGGCTTTTCCCCGCCACGCTGGGCACAAACACCATGGCGCTGGGGGCGACTTTGGCCAAGAAGGCCGCATCGTGGCCGGCGCCGCTGGGCATGCGCTGCTGGCTGTGGCCTAAGGCCGTGGTGGCGGCTTCAATGTGCTGCATCAAAGCTTCATCGCAAGCCATAGGGTAGGTATCGGTTAGGCGTTCGAATTGCGTCATGGCCACGCCCGCTGCTTGGGCGTGCTGCACGGCAAGTATGTTCATGGCGTCGACGAATTCAGTCATCCAGCCGCGGGTGTCAGAGCGAATGTCGAAGACGACTTGCGTTCGTCCAGGCACCACGTTGCTGGCGTTGGGATGGTTGTGCACCTGGCCGCAGGTGGCGACAAAATAGCCTTCAGGGCGCGCAGCCATCTCTTGGGCCAGGTTTTGCGCCGACACAATGGTGTTGGCCGCTGCCGTTAGAGCGTCTTGGCGCAGCGTCATCGGCGTGGTGCCGGCATGGGCTGCTTGGCCTTGGAAGGTGATGCTCAGTCGAATGATGCCGACGATGCCAGTGACCACGCCGATGTCGATTTGGGTTTGTTCCAGCACTAAGCCTTGCTCAATGTGCAGCTCCAAAAAGGCGGCCACATCGTGGCGAACCTGTAGCTTGTTGGCGTCACCGCCCATACGTGCCAAGGCATCGGCTAAAAGCTCTTGGGTTTTTGGGTGGGGTGTTTGTAACAGTTCCGGCGTGAGGTAGCCGCTTAAACCACGGCTGCCGACGCAGGAGACGCCCCATTCGCTGGGCTCTTCGGCCAAGAAATCCACGATTTCTAAATCATGGTTCAATTCAATGCCGTGCTGCTGTAAGGCTTGGGCACACTCTAGGGCGGCAATCACCCCTGCAATGCCGTCAAAGCGTCCGCCAGAAGGCACAGAATCGCTGTGTGAGCCGAGCATGATCGCGCCTAGCTCTGGTTTTTTACCTACTTTTCGGCCGATTAAATTGCCGGCGGCGTCCACATGAACGGTAAGGCCTGCGGCCTGCATTTGTTCGGTTAACCAGCTGCGGCCTTGTAAGAATAAGTCGCTAAACGAGCGGCGTGTGTAAGGCTGGTTAGGGTCGGTGATTTGACCTAAGGTCATCAGCTGCTGCCAATAGCGTTGGGTGTCGATTAAGCTCATGCTGATGCCTCCGCAGGCAGCGTGTGGGCTGGACGGACAAACTGGCCCGATCCCGGTTCGCTCAAAACCTGTTCGTTGGCAAAAATCCATTGGCCGCGCAGCATGGTGGCGCTGACCTGATAGTCGATGGTTAAGCCATCGTAAGGGCTCCAGTCGGCAAAATTATGGCCGCTGGCTTTGGCATCGTATTGGTAAGGCTCTTTACGCACAATGGCCAAATCCGCGTCGCAGCCTAATTCTAAAGCGCCTTTTTGGTGCTGTAGGCTGAATAAACGAGCTGGGTTGTAGGCCAGTACTTGGGCAATACGGGTCAGAGAAATGCCGCGCTTGGCTGCGCCATGAATCATCAACGGCAGCAGTAGGGCGAGGCCGGTGGCGCCAGAGGCGTTGTCAAAAATATTGGCGTGGGTTTTGCGGTCTAGCGACCAGCTGACGTGATCGGTCGACACCACGGTGATGTTGCCGGCGGCCAAGTGCTGCCAGAGGCCTTCACGCTCTTGCTGCGGCCGAATCGGTGGGTTGACCTTGGCGCGGCCACCCAGACGGGCAACGTCTTCATCCTCGCTTAACACCATATAGTGAAGGCAAGCTTCGATGGTGGTGGGAAAGCCTTGCTGCTGATAGCTTTGGCAAATGTCGTAGCCGCGCTTATTCGAACAGTGCACCACGTGGGTGCGGCAACCGGTGTCGGCGCCCAATTCATAAATTTGATGGATGGCGAGGTTTTCCGCATAAATGGGTCGGGTGGCGGCGTGGGCGGTGTAATCGGTGATGCCCGCCGCTTTGAATTCAGCGGTTAAGGTTTTGATGGTTTCATCGTCTTCGTTGTGGACGCCGCCAAACAGTCCATGCTTGGCGATTTGGGCAAAGCACTCATGCATGGTTTTCGGTGGAATGCGCGGAAAGCGCTCCGGATCGGTGCCAAACGTTGAGAATTTAAAGCCAATGGCGCCAGCGGCCACGATTTCATCAATCTTGCTCGCGCCTTCATCAGGGTGCACCGTACCGTATAGGGCAAAGTCGACCCGAGCTTGAGCTTGAGCCTCTTGCTTCTTTAGCTCAAAGCGCTCGGCGTCGCAGATCAAGCGACCGGCGTCGTAAGGCATATCAATGATGGTGCCTACGCCGCCGGCAGCTGCGGAACGGGTTGACCAAATGAAGTCTTCTTGATTGAGCTGGCTACGGCTGTGTACTTGGGCGTCAATGGCGGCAGGGAAGACATAGCTACCGCGGTGGTCGTAAACGGTTTCAGCAGCAGGTAGGCCGGCGCTGGCGGCGCCAATGCGGGCGACTTTACCTTGATCGATAGCCACATAGCCATCAGGGATTTCGGTGTGGGCCAAGATTAAATGACCCCGTACCACGGTTTGATAAACGTGCATCGGTGTTCCTCTCTCTTCAGTGCATTGTTGTTGTTCATGCTAGATTGCCTGAATCTGTTTTTTTTGTCTTATGCTGTTTTGGCTTAAATTATATATATAAATACGAACCAAATTTTAAATTTATCCAGCCATATTCGATGG
>JAGNTR010000170.1 GCA_017987415.1 Neisseriaceae bacterium | reverse complement strand
GCTTTAACGCCGTGCGCTATACGCCGGCCGAAGGCCACATTGAAGTATTGTTGAATAAAAAAGGGCAGGAAGCGTATTTTGCCGTCAGCGACACCGGTATGGGCATCGCTCAAGAACACCTGTCGCGGCTAACGGAACGCTTTTATCGAGTCGACACCGGCCGCACCCGTAAACAAGGCGGCACTGGCCTTGGCTTGGCCATCACCAAACACGTTTTAGCCCTACATCAGGCCGAATTAAAAGTGGTCAGCATCGTCGGCAAAGGCAGCACCTTCAGCACGCGCTTAAAGCGTTGCCCCACGCCCTCCTCGAATCAGGATTAATCACCGCAGCGAAAGCCGGCCAACATGCTGCGATAGAGGGCCTGCGACTCCACTAAGGCCGTTTCGGCCGACGTAACGCGGCCGATGCGAAACGAAGCCTCCATCAGCGCCCCATTGAGCATGGTCGCCAACATTTCGGCCGGCGCTGCCACAATCGTACCTTCAGCCTGAAGCTGCTGCAGCAGCGCCTGTAGCGACAGCACGCAGCCGCGACGGCTGGCCTCTAAATCGTCGGCGCTGAGTACGGCGGGCGCATCGCGCAGCAAAATCCGCTGTACTTCAGGCTCCAAGCTCATGGCCAAATATTCATCACAGCGCGCCAACAGCGCAGCCCATACCGTGGGCTGCGCTGCCGACAGAGTGTCTAAGCGTTGATTCAACTCCTCATCCAACATCAAGGCCACGGCCAAAAACAGGCCTTCTTTATTGCCAAAATGATGATAAAGGGCGCCGCGCGTCAGGCCGGCGGCAGCCGTGAGCTCGTCCATCACCGTCTCGGCATAGCCTTTTTCTGTAAACCACTGCCTTGCAGTGGCCAAAAGTTTGCTGCGCGTCTCTTGCATGGTTTCGGCGCGGGTTTTACGAATCATCAACTTACCTCTTTTAGAATGACTCATATTTTAATTGACATACACGACGTATGTCAATTACAGTAGCGGACGATTTCACGTTTTCATTCTTCACTGGAGCCAGTATGGCTAATCCATACAGTATTTTATTTCAGCAGCCGGGCACGAAAGCTTTTTCCAGCGCCGGCTTTTTTGCCCGTATGCCGCTCTCGATGACCGGCATTGGCATCATCACCATGCTGTCTCAGACGCATGATTCTTACTGGCTCGCTGGCGCCGTGGCGGCCACGTTTGCGTTTTCCATGGCCATTTTAGCGCCACAAATTTCACGTGCCGTCGACCGCGTTGGCCAGAGCAAGGTATTG
Organism: Neisseriaceae bacterium; assembly: GCA_017987415.1. Lineage (GTDB taxonomy): Bacteria > Pseudomonadota > Gammaproteobacteria > Burkholderiales > Neisseriaceae > JAGNPU01. The sequence continues at coordinate 3,669 of JAGNTR010000170.1, read as the reverse complement.
CCCTGGGTGACTTTGGTGTGCGTCTTGGCCCTGGTCGCCCTCTTTGGGGCCACCCGCTTTAATGCACCGCAATGGACGCTGTATCTGTTTGCCGCACTGGCAGGCTGTATGCCCAGCATGTCGGCCATGGTGCGTGCTCGCTGGACGCAGCTGTATCGCGGCAGCTCTAAGCTGCACACGGCGTTTTCATTTGAATCTGTGCTGGATGAGATTTGCTTCATCGTCGGCCCGCCCATTTCCGTGGGCCTGAGCGTGGCCCTCTTCCCTGAAGCCGGTATTTTGATGGCGGCGGTGCTGCTTGCCGTTGGGGTGTATGTATTTGTGTCGCAAAAGGCCACCGAACCGCCGGTCATGCATGCCGATGGCCCGCGAGGCCGTTCGGTATTGACCTTACATTCAGTAAAAATCTTGGTGTTGGCGCTGATCGCATTGGGCACTATTGTCGGCACCATCGATGTGATTGCCGTGGCCTTCGCCAAAGAGCAAGGCATACCGGCTGCGGCTAGCCTGGTGCTGTCCGCCTATGCCTTAAGCTCCTGCGTCGCCGGCCTGATTTTTGGCACCTTAAAAATCAAAACGCCGCTGCCGACGCTGTTCCTATGGGCCTCTTTGGCCACGGCCATCACGGCGATTCCGTTCTTTTTTGCCAGCGACATCTGGTTCCTCTCTGGCGCGGTGCTAATCGCCGGTGTGTTCTTCTCCCCCACCATGATCATCGCCATGGGCCTGGTGCAGAAAATTGTGCCCGAAGCCAAGCTAACCGAAGGCCTGACCTGGATGGTGACAGGTTTAGGCATTGGTGTGGCCGTGGGCGCCGCCATTGCGGGCTCAGTCATCGACTATTTTGGCACCACCAGTGCCTTTGGCATTACTCTGTTTGCGGGCTTTGTGGTGCTGTTAGTGGCCTACTTTGGCCAACGCCTACTGCGTGACGGCATCCACATCGGCTGATGCTGGCTCACAAAAAAGCCGCGCTTAACGTCATCGTTAAGCGCGGCTTTTTTCAATCATAAACCCCTTAGGCCTTAGATTTGTAACTACTCAAATGCTGTTGCGTGGCCAAATAGGCACCAATGACCCCCAAGAGGCTGGCCACCACAAATACCACCAGTACTTCAGGCACGCTGAAAAACCGCCATTGGAACACCACGCCATAGGCGCTAAATGCTTCATCAAACAGCTTTTGAGCGCCGCCCACAATCCACGAACACAGGATCAAACTCAGCAGACTAGAAAATACGCCCTGCCAAATGGCCTGATACAAAAACGGCCGCCGAATAAACGAAGACGATGCGCCCAAAAGCTTGGTGACTTCAATCTCTTCTTTTTTCGACAGAATTTGCAAACGGATGGTGTTATGCGCCACCAGCACAAAGGCCAAACTCAAAGTAATGGCCAAGAATAGCGTCAGTTGATTCAGAAGGCGCATGATTTTTTGGATGGTCTGCGCCCATTCGGCGTCGACGTGGGCCTGATCCACCATCGGCAACGTGGCCAACTCATCTTTTAAGGTCAAAAGGTCGGCGGTGTCCATTTTCTTTGGGGTCACCACAAACGCATGCGGCAGCGGATTGCCATCCATCAACGACACTAAATCATTTTCGCCCATGCCCAATTCAAGCTGATCCAAGGCTTCGTCTTTACTGACGAAATCTACCTTGGCAATCGTGCTGAGGGCCGCTAGGGATTGCTCCACGTTGCGTAAATCATCTTCGGACACCTGTCGATCCATGTATACCGTCACCTGTGGCGTTTTGGCCAGTTTACCAATAAACGGTGAGCTGCTTTGTACGCCTAAGTAAAGGGCCAGCGGCAGAGTCATGGCCACCGCCAGCATGGCAAAAGTAAACAGGCTGCCAAACGGCTGCTGCCACAGCGCCACCAAGGCACGCTTCGCCGCCATAAAGTGTAAAGTGAATAGCCTCATGCGCTTAACTGCCCTTCTTTGAGTCGCAAAATTCGGTGGCCATAATCGGCCATTAAGGTTTCATCATGAGCCGACACCAACACGGTCACGCCCGCCTGATGGAAGGAGCGAAACAATTCCATAATGTCTAAGGCGTAAGCACGATCCAGGTTAGCAGAGGGCTCGTCGGCAATCAGCAAACTGGGCTTATTCACCACTGCTCGGGCAATGCACAAACGCTGCTGCTCGCCACCGGACAGGCTTTCTGGGCGCGCCAGCTCTTTACCTTTTAAACCCACTTTATCAATCGCCACCAAGGCGCGCTCAATAGCTTGATCGCGTGAATAGCCAGCAATTTGCAAAGGCAGCAACACATTGTCGATGACGTTGCGGTCAAACAAAATTTTGTGGTCTTGAAACACGATGCCGATGTGCTGACGCATATAACCCAGCTGATTGTCATTCAGCTTGCTCAAATCTTGGTTATTAAACATCACCTTGCCCGAAGACGGCTTGGTAATCCCTGAAATTAATTTTAAAATCGTGGACTTGCCCGCACCAGAGTGGCCGGCCAAGAACACCATTTCACCATGATGTACTTCAAAGCTTAAATTCTTTAACGCCGTAAAGCCACCCGGATAGGTTTTGCTCACTTGTTCAAAACGAATCATCTTTGCATACTTTCTGTCAGGGTTAAAAACCGCCGTTGGTTAGGCCTGCTCATCTTGGCCCAAAAGGGCCTCTACATAGTCTTTAGCCACGAAGGGGCGTAGATCATCAATGCCCTCACCCACGCCGATGAAGCGCACCGGAATGGGTCGGGTTTTGGCCAAGGCCGCAATCACACCGCCTTTGGCTGTACCGTCTAGCTTGGATAAGATCAAGCCCGTTAAACCCAAAGCATCATCAAACGCCGCCACTTGGTTTAAGGCATTTTGGCCGATGTTGGCGTCCAAAACCAAGATGATTTCATGGGGCGCTTCGGGAATGGCTTTTTGAACCACACGTTTTACTTTTTTAATTTCTTCCATCAAATTCAGCTGTGTAGGCAATCGACCAGCCGTATCGGCCAACACCACATCGATGTTGCGCGCCTTAGCTGCCTGAATCGCGTCGTAACACACTGCGGCCGAATCACCACCGCCTTGGCTGATCACGGTGACGTTGTTGCGCTCACCCCACTCCATCAGCTGTTCACGCGCAGCCGCCCGGAAAGTATCGCCCGCGGCCAACAGCACGCTCTTGCCCTGTAGCTGGAAGTATTTAGCCAGCTTACCAATAGACGTGGTTTTGCCCGCACCGTTCACCCCCGCCATCATAATCACATAAGGCCCCTCTTGCTTGGGCAAGACCAAAGGTTGCTCCAGCGGCAAAATCAGCTCAGTTAAAGCTTCTTGCAGCGCCGTACGCAGCTCGGTCGCATTTTTAAGGCCGCGTAAGCTCACGCGGTCACGTACCTCGGCCAATAAATGCTCGGTGGCCTCGATGCCCATGTCGCTGGTCAACAGCACCGATTCCAAATCCTCATACAGCTCTTCATCTATTTGGCCGCCGCCAAACACGCTGGCCAAAGATTTGCCCAGCTTATTGCGCGACTTGCTCAAGCCTTGCTTCAGGCGCTGCGCCCAGCTCAACTTGGTCTTGGCTTCGGCGATTGCCGATACCGCCACGGGTTCTGGCTCTGGTTCTGGCTCTGGTTCTGGTTCTGGTTCTGGTTCTGGTTCTGGTTCTGGTTCTGGCTCTGGCTCTGGCCCTGGTTCTGG
>JAGNTR010000045.1 GCA_017987415.1 Neisseriaceae bacterium | reverse complement strand
CACCACCGAATTTTTTAGACAAAATTGTGGTCAATGCAGCAGTTAGAGTGGTTTTACCATGGTCAACGTGACCGATGGTGCCAACGTTTACGTGCGGTTTATTCCGCTCGAATTTTTCTTTAGCCATGGCAATTTCCTAAGCTTATCTGTTGAGAATATTAAAAACAAAAGTGAAACTAGGTATTTATGGTGCCCATGGACAGAATTGAACTGTCGGCCTCTCCCTTACCAAGGGAGTGCTCTACCCCTGAGCTACATGGGCGGGGTATCTTGGAGCGGGTGAAGGGAATCGAACCCTCGTCGTAAGCTTGGAAGGCTTCTGCTCTACCATTGAGCTACACCCGCGATTCGATTCTTTTCTTAAAACTGCCCCAAGACAGTATTTGGTGGAGGGAGAAGGATTCGAACCTTCGAAGCTCACGCAGCAGATTTACAGTCTGCCCCCTTTGGCCGCTCGGGAATCCCTCCGTTAAGAGTGCGAGATATTAAGCAATATCCTGAATTTCGTCAAGTAAAAATCTACACTTTTTTACAAATACTTTCTAATTAACTGATTCACCTGTTAATTTATTTGACTCGTCTTACTTGTCGGCCGTGATCTGCTCGTACTTGGCCTGTAGCTCAGCTTCGGTTTCATCGTGCTCAGGGTCGATTAAAATGCAATCTACTGGGCAAACTTGCTGACATTGTGGCTCATCATAGTGGCCAACACACTGGGTACATAGGTGAGGATGGATTTCATAAATCTCATCGCCTTGGTAAATGGCTTCGTTGGGGCACTCTGGCTCACATACGTCGCAGTTAATGCATTCGTCGGTAATGAATAAGGACATAGTGTTTCCTTAGCGGTACATCTTGTTGTTAATATAACCCGCAATTTTGGCACCTTATCGGCACTTAATCAAGTATTAATATCCCACAGCAAGCGGCCAACGGCTTGTTTTTTTGTTCAAAATCAAAGCATTCATGCCATCAACATTCAGCTTCTGTGCTTTCTGAAACAGAGTAAACACTCAGCACTTGCTTGCTTTGCCCTGCGCTGGCCTGCCGCACTTCGCTCAAATAGTCTGGCAGCGCTGGCAATCGTGCCGCCTCAATATAGACGTAGGCATCAGGGGCGAGGCTAGCTTGCAACAGCGGCCACAGACTAGCCCAATCATCAAATTCAAACGGCGGATCCAGCAGCACCACATTAAACGGCTGTCGGTTACTGCGTAAAAAACCATAGGCCTCGCCAATGTAAACCTGTACATCAGCCGAGGTCCAGCCTAGCTTATCAATGTTCTGGCGAAGCACGCCAGCCACCTGGCGGCTCTTCTCAACCAAGACGACGGGGTCAGCACCGCGCGACTTAGCCTCTAGCCCCAGTGCGCCGCTGCCGGCGTAGAGGTCCAACACGGCATCCCCGTTTAAGGTCTGGCCTAACCAGTTAAACAATGTTTCTCTGACTCTGTCTGGCGTGGGCCTTAAGCCCTCACTGCTGGGGAATTCAATGATGCGGCGCTTGTGGCTGCCGCCGATGATGCGTACTTGATTATTTCTTTGCTTGTGGCTCTGTTTACTCATAAGGTCCTACTGAGGCATGAAGAAACCCGCTGCGGAGGGTGCATGCGGGTTTGTGGGGGTATCAACGATTACGGCTTGGCGGTTTTATCCAGTTGCCGTCTGGAGAATTGAATGCCTAGCTGCTTGAGCTTGCGGTATAAATGCGTGCGCTCTAGGCCTACTCGCAGCGCAACCTTACTCATATTGCCCTTTTCTTGACCAATATGGTACTCAAAATAACGGCGCTCTAGCTGTTCGCGTAGCTCACGTAGCGGCAAGTCAAAGTCAAAGCCGGTGGCTTCACTGGGCTTGCCCTGACGGAACTGCTGCAACACCGTATTGATTTCTGGCGTATCCACCGTATCGCTCTCAGCGGTCAAGGCCAGGCTCTTAATCACGCCTTTGAGCTGCTCTAAGTTACCAGGCCAATCGTATTGACGCAGGGCGTTGATTGCCGACGTGGTGAACTTAATTTGCGGAATCTGCTTACTCTCCACCAGCTCGGTAATGATTTGCTCGGTCAAAAAGACGATGTCTTCAGAATGCTCCCGTAGCGGTGGCACCGGCACAATCACGCTCGACAAGGCCGTTAACAGCCGGTTATCGCACTCTGGGTCGACCAATAGGTCTTGCAAGGGGCGGCTACAGGCGCAGATTAAGCGCACGTTAAAGCGATCCAGCTTAGACAACAAGAACATTAAGCCTTGCTGAATGCGGCGGCTAAACTGGCCGATGTCGCCCAGATAGAGCACGCCACTATTGGCCTGTTGCAACAGCTCTAGCGGTGCATCTAGGATTTGCTCTGGTTTGGTTGGGGTCACCCAAGGCGTATTGGGCTGATGGAAATAGCGCGCCACCAGCTCAAAGCCAGAACCTGGCTCACCCGAGATCAATACCGGTGATTTAACCTTAGCCACGCGCTCGAGCTGGCGATTCAGTTCTTGAATCGGCTCGCTCTTGCCTAACTTATCCAGAGACAAGGTCGTGGCCGCCTGCATTTCGCCATATTTAAGCGCTCGTTGTACGGTGCTTAACAGCTTTTGCAGGGCAATGGGTTTTTCTAGGAAATCAAAAGCGCCGATGCGCGTTGCCTCTACGGCAGTGTCGATGCTGGCGTGACCGCTCATCATCACCACAGGCATGTTAAGTTGGCCAGACTTGCCCCACTCTTTTAACAGAGTGACGCCATCACAGTCGGGCATCCAAATGTCTAATAAGACCAAAGCAGGTCGTGTTTGATTGCGCAAATTACGGGCCACTTCTGCATTTTCTGCAAGTGTGACGGTATACCCTTCGTCTTGTAATATTTCAGACAATAGGTCACGAATGCCTACTTCATCATCCACAATTAAAATATCACTACTACGCATTATGCCTCCACTAGTGGCAGGGTTATTTTAACGAGCGCACCTGTTGGCTCTTGATTAGTCAAAGTAATCGTTCCTTGGTGTTCATCGATGATTTTTTTCACCACTGAAAGCCCTAAGCCCGTTCCGCTGGGCTTATCGGTGATGTAAGGTTCAAATGCTCGCCTTAACACATCCTGACTAAAACGTTTCCCGTTGTTCTCAATCTCTAGAATAGCAAATTTTTCTTGAATACTGCTTTTAATTTGTATTACAGGGACTGCTTCATCCTCTGCAGCTTCGATGGCATTCTTCAGTAAGTTGTGTAAAACCTGCCGCAGCATGCCGCTGTCTGCATTAATTATTATGGGTATATTACTCAGTTCTGGTGTAATTGTACAAGCAGCACCTTCATAAAGCGTCAAAACTTCGCGAATCATTTCATTCATATCAAGCTTATGCAGCTTAATCGACGGGGCTTTGGCATAGTTTCTGAACGCCTCAACCATGCTTTTTAGGGCGCTGACCTGCTTCACAATGGTGTCGGTCGAACGCTTCAGCATGCCGGCGTCTTTTTCATCTAGCTTATCGCTTAACTTCATGGCTAAACGCTCGGCTGAGAGCTGAATCGGCGTCAGCGGGTTACGAATCTCGTGCGCCAGACGTTTGGCCACTTCGCCCCAGGCGGCGTCTTTTTGGGCTTTAACCAGCTCAGTCACATCGTCGAACACCAATACCATACCGCCACCGTCTTCTGGTGCCAAGGGCGTGAGCTTGGCCAACACGATTTGGGCGCGATCGCCCTGTACATAGTCTAACTGTACCGCATTTCGGGGTTGTTCATTGGCTAATATTTCATGCACCATCGACGTCAACTGCAAAGTCAGCTCGTCTTGCTGCGGCCACTCATGCCAAGGTTTATCCAATAAGGGGGTAAACGACAAGCCTAAAATTTCTTCGGCACTGCGGTTAAAGGCTCGCAGATAGCCATTGGTGCTGAAGGCCAGCACCCCGGCGGTGAGGCTGGCCAATACCGTTTCTAAATAGGTTTTGGCGGCTTCTTGGCGCCGACGGTTGGTTTCAGCCACTTCATTAGCGTTTTGCAGCTGCTCCGTCATGCGGTTAAACATGCTGGATAAAGTACCGAATTCATCGGAGCGAAATACTGGGCTACGCTTGGTAAAATCACCGCGGGCCACGGCCTTAGTCGCCGCAGCCAAGGCCAACAAAGGCGCAGTAAAGCGCTGTGAAAAGAACAGTGCGCCCACTAAGGCCAGCATGATGGACAACAGCGTCGCCATCACCAGCGTAATCATGTAAAACGTCTGTAGGCCTTCTTTAGCAAACGTCATCTCGGCGTATTTCGAGCGTGCAGCCTCAATCAATAAGGCATCTTGGGCCACTTTTTCCGGCACCAAAGCCCTCACCAACAAGGCATAATTCTTTTGCTCCGCATTCGGAATGGACAGCCATACCTCTGAGTATAGCTGCTTACCCAAACTATTGGTGCGGGTTTGCGGCTGATCAAGGGTGAGCTTGGCCAAATCGGCAATCGTCACCGCAGGATAGGTAAGGTTTTTGGCCTGACGCGGCTGTACGTTGCGCTCACCGAGGCGCTGCTGAGCGCCTAAGTCATAAACGGCCACCTGACCGAGATTTTTTAATAAAGGCTCTGGCAGGCCGTCTAAAGCTGCCTGAAAATCATGTTGAAAGGCATAGTTGCTGATGAGCTGAATCTGCACATGGACGGCATCCTTCACCGTTTCATCGAGGGCAAACTCAAGGGCGGCTTTACTTAGATTTAAGCTACGATCTAAAGCCACTTCGGTTTCATCGCCAAACCAAGACTCAATACTGTGGGAAATAAACTGGGCCGAGACGGCAAACAACAAAATACTCGGGATGATCGCCACTAGGGCAAACATAAAAGACAGCTTGCGCGCAAGCTTAGCGCCAAACACGCGATTTTGATGGTTTTTATGCAGCGTCCACACCTGCTTACCCACCACGGCCGCTAAGGCCAGCAGCAAAACGCCATCGGCAATCAGAATCCACCAAAAATATTCTGACAGTTTACTGGTATTGCCCGTGGCTACCGCTAATATATACAGCGACAGCACCGAAGCGGCCGCCAACACGATCAAAATATAACGCACAGGTTAGGACTCCTTACTTAGATTCAGGGTCACCCAACCACTGTCTAGCTTCCACGTCGATGACGTGATGGCGTTGATTTGAAACGGTTTAGGCAAATCGCTAATGCTCAGCGACAGCCTCACCGCCGCCGACACATCGCGCACCGGATAGCCATTTAAGGTGCCATTACTAAGGACGCGCCAGTTGGCGATGGCGCCAATGCTTTGCACGGCCTCGTCTAAGGTGGCATAGTCGGTCGCCAAAGTACCCATGATGACCTTATAGCGATTGGTCAGGGGGTGGTAGCTCAGCTTATAGTTAAGGCCAGCATGGGAACTGAATAGATTACTGAGTTTCAGCTTATAAGCCTGATAACTTGGTGCATTAAGCTGATACTCTAGCCTAAAATTCAGCGCCACCCCTTGATTCAGCGATTCGATTAAGGGCTGCGGCAACTGGGTAGAAAACCGGGTACTGACCAACATCTGACCACTCTTGGCAATCGTACCTTTAGCGCGCACAACGCCAATATCCTCGGCCATTGCGGGTAAGGTAACCAGCAATAGGACGAGGCCTAAGAGGCAAGCTTTAATGCTTCTGTAAAAGTGCGTAATAAAAGCCATCATGTCGATCATTAGGTAAAAAAACATGCTGTTTTCTTAAGCGTGCGTCACTGTGGCGCGCCAAAAAGGCTTCTATTTGCTGCTCATTCTCTTCGATAAAGAGCGAGCAAGTCGCCATCAGCATACGGCCATTGGGCTTGAGCACAGACCACAGCTGATCCAGCAGATTAATCTGCTGTTTGGCTACTTTATGAGCATCTTTAGCTTGGCGCAACCATTTAATATCGGGGTGACGACGCACGACACCGGACGCGGTACAAGGCACATCGGCCAGAATCGCATCAAACGGTTCTCCAGCATACCATGCGTCTAAGTCTTGTGCATCCGCACACACCAGTTTGGCCTCAAAGCCTAGGCGCGTGACGTTTTGCGCCACCCGCGCCAGACGGCGCTCGTCGATGTCGATCGCCGTCAGATCGCACTCGGCCCACTCTAATAAATGGCCGGTTTTACCGCCAGGAGCAGCACAGGCGTCTAGTACCCGCTCGCCGTGCTGTGGATTGAGTAAAATGGCCGCTTGTTGGGCACCAAAGTCTTGCACGGACACCCAGCCTTCAAAAAAGTGCGGCAACTCATCCACGCGCACGGGCTTGAGCAGCTTCAAACCGTGGTCGCCCAAAATCTTAGACTCGATGCCGGCTTCAGCCAACAGGGCTTGATACTGAGCCGCGTCGGCATGATGCTTGTTGACGCGCAGCGTCATCGGCGGATGCGACTGATTGGCCTGTAAAATATTGTGCCAATGCTTGGGGTAATGGGTTTTCATATAGCTCACCCACCACAAAGGATGGTTGTGCTTGGCCAACTCATTGCGCTGCATTTTGGCGTCGAGGTTTTTTTGTTCGCGTAAGAAATTACGCAATACGCCATTCACCAAGCCTTTGAAATTGCCTTTGGCCAAGTGGCTGGCCACTTCAACGGCTTCATTCACCACAGCATGGGTGGCGTTCTTCGAGTAATTCAGCTGATACAGCGCCACCAATAACAGGGCTTCAATTTCTGGCGCCGGCAGCTGCTTGGCCACCAACTGACGCAGATAAAACTTCAATGAGCCTAAATAGCGTTGGCAGCCATAGGCGATGTCCTGCAGTGCGCCGCGCTCTTGGGCGCTCAAATCAGGATGCATGCTCATGATGCGCTGTAAGACATCGGTGAGGTTTTGTCCTGCTTCCACGGCCATCACGGTATCGGTGGCAAGGCGTTGTACGGTCACCATACTCATGCGCCCACCTCCTGACCCAATACGCTGCCCAGCGCAATCGGCTTGCCGGCCAAATAGGCACTCATGGCCAGACGTTTACTGCCCGCCACCTGCCATTCGGTAATCAATAGACTGCCCTCACCCGTTCCAACCAGTAGTCCCTCAGGACCAGCGGCCAACACCTCGCCAGCAGGGCCATCGGTTGGCTGCGGGCTGGCGGCCCACACTTTCACGTTGACGCCGTCAAACACCGTCCACGCCGTTGGCACAGGATTAAAGGCGCGGATTTTACGGTCGATCATAACGGCGCTTTCGGTCCACACAATTTGGGCTTCAGCCTTGCTTAATTTGTGCGCATAAGTGATGCCTTCTTCCGGCTGCGGCACCGCCACGCGGGCCTCAAGATCGGTCAAAGTCGCCACAATAGCCTCAGCACCTAAAGCCGTCAGCCGGTCGTGGACGCTCAAGCCTGTGTCGGTGGCGCTGATGTCGGTGCGTACCGTGTGCAGCACATCGCCCGTATCAAGGCCGGCGGCCATTTGCATGATGCACACGCCGGTTTCGGCGTCGCCTGCTTCAATCGCGCGCTGTATCGGCGCTGCACCACGCCAGCGCGGCAAGAGTGACGCATGAATATTCAAACAGCCCAAACGCGGGATGTCCAACACCGCCTGGGGCAATATCAAGCCATAGGCTGCAACCACCATGACATCCGCCGCTTCGGCAGCAATCACCTGCTGGTCGGCCGCCTCTTTTAGGTTCAACGGCTGAAACACGGGAAGGCCTAAGGCCTCTGCTGCCTGTTTGACGGCACTGGCTTGAGCCTTCATACCGCGTCCTTTCGGGCGATCAGGCTGAGTCAACACCAAGGAAACGGTGTGGCCAGCAGCCACAATGGCTTGAAGCGCCGCCGCAGCGAAATCGGGGGTTCCTGCAAAAATAATCTTCATGTGTTTTGGGTCTTTTGATGAGTCTATTGGCTTACGCCATTTGTTTGGTGCGTTTTTTCAATTTGGTCTTGATACGGTTTTGCTTCATCTCAGAGAGGTATTCCACAAACACCTTACCCGCCAGATGGTCCAGTTCGTGCTGAATGCAAATCGCCAATAGGCCGTCGGCCTTCAGCTCAAACGGCTTGCCTTCAGCATCTAAGGCGCGCACGGTCACGGCTTCGGCACGGGTCACGGTGTCGTAAACGCCCGGCACCGAGAGGCAGCCTTCTTCATAAGTGGTTTGGCCTGATTGGGCCACAATTTCTGGATTAATCAACACCAATAGCTGGTTTTTTTCTTCCGACAGGTCCATCACCACCACGCGCTCATGCACGTTTACTTGGGTGGCAGCCAGGCCAATGCCGGCGGCGTCATACATGGTTTCAGCCATATCACTTACCAGTTTTTTGATGCGAGCATCTACCTCGGCCACGGGTTTGGCCACGGTGTGTAGGCGCTCATCTGGGTAGCGCAAAATGTCTAATAGTGCCATGTGCTTACTTTCCTGTTTATGCAGTCATTATGGGGGCGTACGTGGTCAGGCGACGCTCAGGCGCCGCTGTTTTCAGAGGCCACGGACGTCCCATTATAAATTATAAACTTAGGCAATGGCTATTTAGTGTGAAGAGGCCGTGCGATCGACCACCTCAGTCTAGGCATGAACTAAGGTGGCCAACACAATCATGGCTTACTGAGCGGTGTAACCACCATCCACCAAGAGGGTAGTGCCGTTCACGAATGAAGCCGCATCGCTGGCCAAAAATAAGACGGCGCTGGCCACTTCTTCAGGCCGACCAAGGCGGCCTTGCGGGTGTAGGTCGATCAGCGCCTGCCGATCCGCACCCTTAATCGCCTGCAGCAGCGGCGTGTCAATATAGCCTGGGCAAATGGCGTTGATGCGGATGCCCTGAGCGGCATAATCGATGGCCAAGGTTTGGGTTAAGAGCTTCACGGCGCCTTTGGCTGCGCTGTAAGCCGTTACCCCCGCCTTACCCACGAAGCTATGGATGGATCCGCAATTGACGATGGCGCCGCCGTTGGCCTGCTGAACCATTTGTGCAATGACATATTTATTCGACAAAAACACGCCGTTAAGATTCACGTCGATGACTCTTTGCCAATCGGCATAGCTGATGGCGGTAATTGGCCCGCCCGAGCCGATGCCGGCATTGGCAAACAAAACATCAATGCGCCCAAACTGAGCCACCGTCGTTGCCACCATGTTTTGCGTATCTGCTTCACTGGTGACGTCTACTTGAATGAACAGCGCTTCATGCCCTTGAGCCACCAAATCAGCCACCACGGCCGCGCCGGCGGCGGCAAAATCCGCAATCACCACTTTAGCGCCCGCTTGGGCAAACGCTAGGGCTGTCGCCTTACCGATGCCGCTAGAACCCCCGGTCACAATCACTACCTGATCCTGAAACTGTTGCTGCGTCATGCTGTGCTCCTTTTCTGAAATAGTTGGCCCTGCTGATTCATTAGGCCGAGTCATTTATTCATTTCTCATGCTTTATAATGCGCTTAAGTCAGTTAAAAAACAACCGGCTAGGCCACCTCTATATCAACCCAATATAAAATATGCCATAATCATAATTTATTATTTACCTATATATAAGGTGTCGCCATGCCTTCCCACTCAGAACTCACACTATGGCTGCGCGTCAGCCTCACGCCTTTTTTAGGCCCCGTGGCTTTTCATGCCCTCAGAACCGCGTTTGGCAGCATGGCGGCGATTCTGGCCGCACCGCCACAGGCATTACTGCCCTATCTGGGCGCCCAGCATCGGCACCAGATCGCCGCTGGCTTGGCCCACGGCGCCAGCGACGGTGCCGTTCAGGCCGCCCTCGACTGGCTGGCGGCCGACCCACGCCGCGCCATCCTCACCTTAACCGACCCTCGCTACCCGCCGGCCCTGACGCATGACCCAATGCCCTCCCCCACGCTGTTTGCCGAAGGAGATTTAGCCAGCCTACAGCCACCCGCCATCGCCTTAGTCGGCAGCCGTCGCCCCACGCCTCAAGGCCGCGATAATGCCCATCGCTTTGCCCTGGCCCTAGCCGAATTGGACTTAACCGTGGTGTCCGGCTTTGCCGCCGGCATCGACACCGCCGCCCACGAAGGCGCCCTCGCCGCCAATGGCCGCACCATTGCAGTTTTGGGGACGGGCATCGATCGCGTCTACCCCGCCCACAACCGTCGCTTGGTCGCGCCCATCTGTGAACGGGGCCTGCTGCTGTCGGAATATCCTCTAGGCACAGCACCGCTGCCGGCCAACTTTCCGCGCCGAAATCGTTTAATCGCCAGCCTTAGCCTAGCCACTTTAGTGGTTGAAGCCAGGCGCCATTCTGGTTCTTTAATCACCGCACGGCTCGCCGCCGAACTCAATCGAGAAGTCATGGCCATCCCCGGATCCATCCACAACCCTGAAGCCAGCGGCTGTCACTATTTACTCAAGCAAGGCGCGGCCTTAGTTGAAAACATCGCCGACCTTTTAGCTGAGCTGCCCTTGTTTTTTACACCATCATCGCCATCTATAGCCTCAGCTCAGCCCACTCCCTCAATCACGGCGGCCATGGCCGAACTGGCCGGCGACGCCCTACTCATTTTAAACGCCATGGGTTTTGATCCCATCCATCCAGACGCGCTGACACAAAAGCTTGGCATTCCTGCCGCAGATGTGTATGCTCAATTGCTGCAATTAGAGTTATCAGGTATCGTCCACCCCATAGCAGGTGGTCGCTTTCAAAGACTTTCCTGAAAATACAACTCATTAAGAGAATATAATATGTTTGAAGTGTTTACTTTTTTAATCGAAAACTTCCAGGATTTGGCCGATTGTCCGCCGCGCGAAGATTTGGGTGCGTATCTTGAGCACGCTGGTTTTGATCAAGTAGACATCGTGGAAGCTTTAGATTGGCTGGATCGCTTGCGTCAGCCCCAAATCTTTGACTATCCCGCTTTGGAATTAAGCCACGGCATGCGCATCTATACCGCGGAAGAGCACGCTTATTTACCCGACGACGTTTGGGGCTTGATGCAGTTTTTAGAAACTGAACAGGCCATTAACGCCCTACAGCGGGAAATCATCATTGATGCGCTGATGCAGTTGCCGCATGATGAAGTCACCCCTAAAAATACCAAGATGCTCACCCTCATCGTACTGTGGGCACAAGAATCGGAACTACCGGTCTTGATTGGCGATGAACTGCTGGCCGCCATTCAGGGCGAGCCTACCATGCAATAACTTTTGATTGTCTTTAGGACAATCTTTTTATATCGGTTACAGAGTATATGTCTAAAAACTTATTAATTGTCGAGTCGCCTTCTAAGGCCAAAACATTAAAAAAATACTTGGGCAGTGACTTTGAAGTCTTGGCTTCATATGGTCACGTCCGCGACTTGGTGCCCAAAACGGGCGCTGTGGATCCTGACAACGATTTCAAAATGAAATATCAATTAGTCAGCCGCAACAGCAAACACGTTGACGCCATCGTCAGCGCCGCCAAAGAAGCTGAAAACCTCTATCTGGCGACTGACCCGGATAGGGAGGGTGAGGCCATTTCATGGCACCTACAAGAAATCATCGGCAGTAAAAAGAATCTCAAGCATTTAAAACCGTTGCGCGTGGTGTTCCACGAAGTGACTAAAAACGCAGTGCTCGAAGCCATCGCTAACCCACGCGAGCTATCGCTAGACCTAGTCGACGCCCAGCAGGCGCGCCGCGCCTTGGATTACTTGGTGGGCTTTAACCTATCGCCACTACTGTGGAAAAAAATACGCCGTGGCCTGTCTGCGGGTCGGGTCCAAAGCCCAGCGCTACGTTTAATCTGCGAGCGTGAAAACGAAATCAAGGCGTTTGAAACCCAAGAATATTGGTCGATGCATTTCGACAGTCACAAAGGCCGCCAAAAATTCACCGCCAAACTGACCCACTTTAAAGGCGATAAGCTAGATCAGTTTGCCATGGGCAATGAAGGCGCGCAGCAAGCCGTACTAGACCAGCTCACCGGCAAAGAAGCCGTGGTCAGCACCATTGAAAAGAAAAAACGCACCCGTAATCCAGCCGCACCGTTTACCACTTCGACCCTGCAACAAGAGGGCGTGCGCAAACTGGGCATGACCACCGACCGCACCATGCGTACCGCTCAACAGCTATACGAAGGGATTGACGTGGGCCAAGGCGCCACTGGTTTGATCACCTATATGCGTACCGACTCGGTGACCTTAGCGGCAGAAGCCCTAACGGAAATTCGCCATTACATCGAAAACAAGATGGACGGTGATTATTTACCCAAAACCCCGAATACCTATAAAACCCGCTCGCAAAATGCACAAGAGGCCCACGAGGCGATTCGCCCCACTTCCGTGTATCGTACCCCTGAAGCGGTAAAGCCCTTCTTAACCGCCGACCAGTTCCGCCTGTATCAAATGATTTGGAAGCGCACCGTGGCCAGCCAAATGGCCAAAGCCAAATTTGACACCACCAGCGTCGACATCAATATGGGCGACGGCGTGTTCCGCGTAACCGGCCAAGTGATGACGTTTGCCGGTTTCTTGGCGGTGTATGAAGAAGACGTAGACGACAGTTCGGACAAAGAAGATCAGGCCAAACTACCTGTACTCAACGAAGGCGACGTTTTACCGGTAGACAAACTCTACGGCGAACAGCACTTTACCCAGCCGCCACCGCGCTTCTCTGAAGCTTCGCTAGTGAAATCCTTAGAAGAATTTGGCATTGGCCGCCCGTCGACTTACGCCAGCATTATTTCGACCCTGAAAGACCGTGAATACGTCACCGTTGATCAAAAACGCTTCTTGCCCACCGACACGGGCGATATCGTGAATAAATTCCTGACCGAACATTTTGGTCAATACGTGGACTATAATTTTACCGCTAAACTGGAAAACCAGCTGGATGAAATTGCCAAGGGTGAGCGTCAGTGGATCCCCGTCATGGCGAAATTCTGGGACGGTTTTCACAAGCAGGTCAAAGAAAAAGAAGACATTCCACGTGCCGAAATCACCACCGAAATGTTGGAAGAGGTGTGCCCTAAATGTAATGCACACCCACTGATGATTCGCTTTGGTAAGCGCGGCCGCTTCATTGGCTGCTCAGGCTACCCTGAATGTGACTACACTCGTGACGTCAACGCCACCGCCGAAGAAGCAGCGAAAGAAGCCGAAGAACCCACCGTGGTGGAAGGCCGTACCTGCCCGAAATGTGACAGCGAACTGGTGTACAAAAAAGGCCGTTACGGTAAGTTTATTGGCTGCAGCAACTACCCTAAATGCAAACACATTGAGCCTTTAGAGAAGCCCAAAGACACCGGCATTGACTGTCCTGAATGTAAAAAAGGCCATTTAATCGAGCGTAAAAGCCGCTACGGCAAGCTGTTCTACAGCTGCGAAACCTATCCGACGTGTAAATACGCCACCTGGAATCCGCCGATTGAAGAACCTTGTCCACAGTGCGCTTGGCCAATTTTGACCATCAAAACCACTAAGCGCCGCGGCACTGAGAAAGTTTGTCCGCAAAAAGAATGTGGCTACGCCGAGCAGATCGAGCCGCCTGAAAGCAAAAAGGAAGAAGAAGCCTAAAGCTTTTTCCACACAAAACCAGAGCGCCCACAGCCCTCTGGTTTTTTTACGCATTCAGGCCCATAATCTTGATACAGTCGGCGGCCACTATTCGGCCTTTTGTTAACCATTGCCCCCACCATAGACGTTTACCATGATCGACAATATTTCTTCTTTGCAAGACGCCCAAACCATCATCATCAAGGTGGGCTCAAGCCTAGTCACCAATGAAGGTGAAGGCGTAGACCTCGTGGCCCTGAACAATTGGGCCGCCCAAATCGCCGCCCTTAAGCATATGGGTAAAAAAGTGGTGTTGGTGTCCAGCGGTGCCATTGCCGAGGGCCTCAAACGCCTGAACTGGCAGGTTCGCCCAAAGGCCATTAATGAACTACAGGCCGCCGCCGCCGTCGGCCAAATGGGCTTGGCCCAGGCTTATGAGCAGGTATTTTCCAAACAGGGCATACAGACTGCCCAAATTTTGCTCACCCACGAAGACCTGGCCGACCGCACCCGTTATTTAAACGCCAAAAGCACCTTAAAAACGCTGCTCGACCTCAACATCTTGCCCATCATCAACGAAAACGACACCGTCACCACCACCGAGATCAAGCTGGGCGACAACGACACCCTAGGTGCCTTGGTGACCAATCTATTAGAAGCCGATGCACTGGTGATCTTAACCGACCAAGTAGGCCTTTTTGACGCAGATCCGCGTAAAAACCCGGCGGCTAAGTTCATCAGCCACGCCCAAGCGGGCCTGCCAGAACTAGAACAAATGGCCGGCGGGGCAGGCTCTAGCGTGGGCACTGGCGGCATGTACACCAAAATCATCGCCGCCAAACGCGCCGCCGTCAGCGGCGCCGCCACCGTAATTGCGTCTGGCCACGAGGCCAATGTGTTGGTACGGCTGGCCCAAGGCGAAGCCATCGGCACCTTCTTAAGCCCCAGTAAAACCCGCCTGAATGCTCGCCAGCAGTGGCTCATGAGCCATCTACACGTATCAGGCCAAATCAACATTGATCAGGGCGCGGCCTTAGCCTTAATTCAGAAACATTCCAGCCTGCTGCCCATCGGCAGCGTGAGCGTGAGCGGTGATTTCTTACGCGGTGAGGTCATCGCCATCTTGAACCCCAGCGGCGAAGAAATTGCCCGAGGCTTAGTCAACTACAGCGCCCAAGAAGTACGCAAGCTGTGCCGCACGCCGTCGCATCAGATCGAAGCCAAACTTGGGTATCGAGCCGAAGAAGAGCTGGTTCACCGCGACAACTTAGTCATGCGCCTAGCCTATCGCGCTGATTAAGCTAGGCTGAAACGGATTTGTGACACCCTCAGAGCACACGAACACGAGTTTGTCACAATACCGTCACATAAAGTGGTTAAGCTAACCCCACCAAGATCTTTTAAGGAAACACCATGTCTGTCACCGTACTGGTAGTGGAAGATGAAGCGGCCATCATGACGCTGATTAAGTTTACCCTCAGCCAAGCAGGGTTTACCGTATTGGCCGCGGAAAGCATAGAAGAAGCCCAGCCGCTATTGGCCCAAAGCCTACCAGACGTAGTGCTCTTAGACTGGATGCTGCCGGGCATGTCCGGCGTACAGTTCACCAAACAGCTACGGCAAGATCCGCGCAGCAAAGATTTACCCATTATCCTACTGACGGCACGCGGTGACGAATTGGATAAGGAGCAAGGCCTAAACGGCGGCGCCGACGATTATCTAACTAAGCCCTTTTCGCCGCGGGAGCTGGTGGCACGCATCAATGCGCTGCTGCGCCGCCGTGCCCCACAAAAAACCGACACTTCCGTCCACATTGGTGCCCTCACCCTAGACCCAACCGAACACGTGGTCACCGCCCACGGCAAAGCTTTGCCGTTTGGCCCCACTGAATTTAAGCTACTGCATTTTTTCATGACCCACACCGAACGCGTTTACTCGCGCCGTCAGCTGTTGGATTTGGTTTGGGGAGACCATGTTTTTGTTGAGGAACGCACCGTCGACGTCCACATCCGCCGCCTGCGTAAAGCACTGGCCGAAGGTGACGCTGAACACCTGATTCAAACGGTGCGCGGGGCGGGCTATCGCCTATCCACCAAAGCCCAATCATCATGATCAGTCGCTTTTTTTTAAAAAATCTACTGACCCTTGGCCTGTGTTTAATCCCCCCCTTCATCGTGGGCGCCCACACCGGCAACAGCGAAACC
This sequence comes from Neisseriaceae bacterium, assembly GCA_017987415.1. Classification (GTDB taxonomy): domain Bacteria; phylum Pseudomonadota; class Gammaproteobacteria; order Burkholderiales; family Neisseriaceae; genus JAGNPU01. The sequence goes on along the minus strand of JAGNTR010000045.1, from coordinate 1,167 downwards.
GCGCTATGGCTGTTCATCGTTCTGTTGGCCACCTGGCTCTTGGGCCACCTGTACCAGATTGGCCTCTTGATCAAATGGCTTAAACGCCCCAAGGTACGCAGCGTGCCGCGCGGCATCGGCACATGGCGACCCATTTTCGCCACCCTATTGCGCCAAACCAAAAGCCGTAAACGCCGCAAGCAAAAGCTCAGCACGGCCTTATTGCGCTTTAACGCCGCAGCCGAGGCCATGCCCAATGGCGTGATCATTTTAGACAAAGCCGGCCGTATCGAATGGTTTAATCAGTTGGCGCTGACCCACTTCAACCTAGACCGCAGCGCCGACACCAAAGGCATTTTAAAAAACTTGATCCGGGCCCCTGAATTTCTGGCCTTTTTAGAACAGCCCTTAGTAGCCGAAAATCAACTCAAGCTCACCTTGCCTAAAGGCCCCTACCTTGAGCGCGTCTTACAGCTGAGCCTGACCCCGTTTGACGGCAGCTACCGGCTGTTGATCAGCCAAGACTTAACCGATTTAGAACAGCTGCACGCGACCCGAACCGACTTTATCGCCAATGTGTCACACGAGCTGCGCACCCCGCTCACCGTCATCAACGGCTTTTTGGAAACCTTGGCCGACTTGCCCGACCTAGACCAGGCCCAACAGCAAGAATTTATTGGCCTGATGCAGTCCGAAGCGACCCGTATGCACAGCCTAGTGAGCGATTTATTGACGCTATCGCGCCTGGAGAACAAACAAGAGTTTCAAGACACGGAAATCATCAATCTGTCGGCTTTAGTCGAACAAATTGTCCAAAACACCAAGAACCTCTCTCAAAATCAACACACGATTACCGCCAAAATAGAGCCAGATCTATGGGTAGAAGGCAGCCAAAGCGACCTGTATGCCGCGCTGAGCAACCTCAGCTTTAACGCCGTGCGCTATACGCCGGCCGAAGGCCACATTGAAGTATTGTTGAATAAAAAAGGGCAGGAAGCGTATTTTGCCGTCAGCGATACCGGTATGGGCATCGCTCAAGAACACCTCTCGCGGCTAACGGAGCGCTTTTATCGAGTCGACACCGGCCGCACCCGTAAACAAGGCGGCACTGGCCTTGGCTTGGCCATCACCAAACACGTTTTAGCCCTACATCAGGCCGAATTAAAAGTGGTCAGCATCGTCGGCAAA
>JAGNTR010000044.1 GCA_017987415.1 Neisseriaceae bacterium | reverse complement strand
GACGCCAGCGTGGGCAACGGTGGCTTTGGCGGCAGCGTCAAGCTAGACACCAAGGATGCGGCTGATTTTTTGCGTGAAGGTGAGCAGATAGGCGGTTTATTGAAGTATGGGCGGCACAGTAATAATACGCAGGATTTATATACGGGGGCTGTATTTGGTAAAACCGCCGATAATATGTTAGATGCCATGCTGTATTACAATAAGCGTAAAGCGGGTAACGTTAAACGCCCAGACGGGACGCGGTTTGAATGGTCGTCTAATAAACAAGAAAGCGTTTTGCTTAAGGGTAATATTCGACCCACGTCTGAACAGAAGATTACCTGGTCATTCATGAATAGCGAGCATGAGGGGTGGGAGCCATTTGCTTCTAAGCGCGATGAAATGACAGCGCCTAGTCAAAGTGAAGTAGACAAGTGGGGTTGGGATGAGGCTTGGAAACGTAAGCTGGTGTATCGAGATCAAACCGATAAAAGCTATAGCCTTGCCTATGAATACTTACCTGTAGACAATCCTCTAGTACAATTTACCGCTAAGTTTACTCATTCTCAGACTAAGCAACATGACCGCCGTCCAGACAGTGCGACTAATTTTCAGTCGGGCAATATGGGTAATGAGAGCTGGGTGAGTTATCGCAATAACCTATTGGATTTATCGAACATCAGTTCGTTTGAAACAGGTGCGTTCACGCATGACTTAAAGGTGGGCTTACAGCTGCAAAAAATGTCGCAGCGTGCCGTCATCTTAGATAAGGGTAAGCTAAAAGATCCTGATTTAAACTTTGGCTACTATGAACCATATTATTTCCCATCAGGTTCACAAAAAATGCGTAGTTTTTACGTTTTGGATGACATCAAGCTGGGCTCGGTGACGATCAGCCCATCCATGCGTTACGACCACATCACCAACGAAGGTTATGGCAACCGCGCACCGCGCTATAGTCAGTCTGATCCAAGCTATGGCCATGATTACAGCAGTAAAACTTATGCAGGTTGGACGCCAAGATTGGGCCTTTACTGGGAGGCTGCACCAAGCGTTGGCGTGTTTGCCAACGTGAGTCAGGCTTGGCGTGCGCCGCGCATTGATGAGCAGTATGAGGTGCAGGGCTTAGGCGGCACGACAGGCTCTAGCCGTGACCTAGACAAAGAGCGGATGCTGGCGGTGCGTTTGGGCACTGTATTAGACTTTGGTTCGGTATTCACCGCAGACGATAAACTACAGGTGCGGACCACCTTATTTCATAATCGCGGCAAGGATGAGATTTTTAAACGGCGTGGCGTGATGTGTGAACCGGGTACGGAATGTGGTTTGCCCGTCAGTAATAACCGTAATTTAACGGGTTACACCATTAAAGGCTTTGAGGTTGAATCGTTTTACGACAGCCGCTATGTCTTTGCCAGCCTGTCTTACGCCCAAATCGCCGGGCAGCGCGATAATTCACCACGCGATCCTTGGTTTGAGTCGAAAACCTGGATGACGGATATTGCGCCACGTAAGGCCACTGCGACGTTAGGTTTTAAAGTTCCTGAGGCTAATTTAACCGCTGGCTGGCGCGGGATGTTTGTGCGCCGCCAAGATCGTTCGCCCAGTGATGGGGATCCAATGGCCGTATACTGGGCCTTACCTAAATCTAAAGGCTATGCCTTACACGGCCTGTTCATGGACTGGGCGCCTCGCGGCAAAAAAGGCCCGCAGATTAATCTGACCGTGGACAATCTGTTTAATCGTGAATATCGCCCCTATTTGGGTGAGGCGGTTTCGGGCACAGGCCGCGACATCCGCTTCAGCATTGCCCAGCAGTTTTAAGCTTAGCCAATGCATTTTAAACCCATACACAACGTCGGCTGAGGCCGGCGTTTTTTTACGTTTGTTGCTTGCTCAAATACACGGTTAATGCATAATAGAGGCCTAAACCAAGCATAAATGATAGAGGAGTCTGTTGCTGTGAGTAGCCATGATTACGTGTACGGCATTGCCCGTGCCGCCAAGCAGGCCGCCCAGGCCATTGCTGTGGCCAGTACCGAACAAAAAAACCAGGCTTTGGTGACCATCGCCGAGCTGTTGCTGAGCCATCAGGCGGACATTTTAGCGGCCAATGCCCAAGACATGGATCAGGCGGCCGCCAATGGTCTAGAACCGGCCTTATTGGATCGTCTTAAGCTCACCGAAGCCACGGTGCAAAGCATGGCCGAGGGCGTGCGCCAAGTAGCCAGTTTGGCCGATCCCATCGGTGAAATGGGGGAGTTTGCCTATCGCCCATCCGGTATTCAGGTGGGCAAAATGCGCGTGCCATTGGGCGTGGTGGGGATTATTTATGAATCCCGCCCCAACGTCACCGCCGATGCGGCGGCGCTGTGCATTAAGTCTGGCAACGCCAGCGTGCTGCGCGGCGGCAGCGAAGCGTTTGCCTGCAATATGGTGATCGCCAAGCTGATTAAGCAAGGCTTATCAGTAGCGGGCCTGCCGGCTGATTGCGTTCAGGTGGTGGAAAACACCGATCGAGACAGCGTGGGCGCCATGCTGCAGCTGCCTGAATTCATTGACGTCATCATTCCGCGCGGCGGCAAAGGTTTGGTGAAGCGCATCAGCGACGAAGCCAAAATGCCAGTGATCAAACACCTCGACGGCGTGTGCCATACCTTTATTGACGAATACGCCGATGTGGCTCAAGCCGTTAAGATTGCGCTGAACGCCAAAACCTCACGCTACGGCACCTGCAATACCATGGAAACTTTGCTGGTGCATGAGGCGATTGCGCCGACGGTGCTGCCCTTATTGCAGCAGGCTTACGCAGAAAAATCGGTTGAATTACGTGGCTGTGAACAAACGCAAAAAATCTTGGTCAAAGACGTGATTAAGGCCACAGAAGAAGATTGGTGGACGGAATACTTAGGCCCCATTTTGGCGATTAAAGTGGTGGCCTCATTGGCCGAGGCCGTGGCCCACATCAATCATTATGGTAGCCATCACACCGATGCCATCGTGAGTGAGCGCTACAGCCACACCCAAGCGTTCTTACGGCAGGTGGATTCAGCCAGCGTGGTGATTAATGCCTCAACGCGCTTTGCCGATGGTTTTGAATATGGTCTAGGCGCAGAAATCGGTATTTCAACCGATAAAATTCACGCGCGTGGTCCGGTGGGCCTACACGGCCTCACCAACCAAAAATGGGTGGTGTTTGGCAGCGGCCAGATTCGGGTTTAGGTAATAACGGTTTTTTTTGGCAGAATGAGGGCGTGGATGCTTGAAATCCACGCTTTTGCCAAGATTTTAGTATTATATTTGGCTTTTTTTCGAGGGGATTTCTGTGAAGCGTATTTTTCTATTCTTACTGACGAACATCGCGGTTTTGGTGGTCATCAGCGTCATCTTGAGCGTGTTTGGCTTAAGCGGACGAACCAACAATATGGGTCAGCTATTGGCCTTCTCGGCGGTGGTGGGCTTTACTGGCTCGATCATCTCTTTATTGATGTCTAAATGGATGGCCAAGCGCTCAACCGGCGCTCAAGTCATTACCCAGCCAGCCAATGAAATGGAAGCCTGGCTGGTGCGTACGGTTGAGCGTCAGGCCGAAATGGCCGGGATTAAAACCCCTGAAGTCGCCATTTACTACGCTGATGAGCCGAATGCTTTTGCCACCGGCCCAAGTAAAAACAATTCTTTGGTGGCGGTGAGCTCTGGCTTATTGAATCTGATGACGCGTGACGAAGCCGAAGCCGTGTTGGCGCATGAGGTGTCGCACGTAGCCAACGGTGACATGGTGACGCTCACTCTGATCCAAGGCGTGGTGAATACCTTTGTGGTGTTCCTGTCGCGCTTGATTGCCAACGTGATCAGCAACGCCATGTCGAACGATCGTGAAGGCGGCCTTGGGCCCATTGCCTATATGGTGGTGACCATCGTGTTGCAAATCGTGTTTGGCATGTTGGCCAGCTTGGTGGTGATGTGGTTTAGCCGTAAGCGTGAATACCGTGCCGACGAAGGCGCTGCTCGCTTAGCCGGTGCGCCGAAAATGATTGCGGCTTTGAAGCGCCTAAACGGCAGCAGCGACGAAAGCCTGCCTAAAGAAATGATGGCGATGGGCATCGCCGGCGGTGGGGATTCGTTGTTCAGTACCCACCCATCGATTGAGAATCGTATTGCCAACCTTAGCAATTACTCTGGTACCGTGCGTTAAGCATAAGCGCCAGACCCAAAAAAACCCACTTCGGTGGGTTTTTTTTATGGGCGTTTAAGGCTTGGCATGATAGCGGTCGTGGCGATTTAAGAATACGTTGAGGATCCACGAATAGCCGTAGCTGAACACGATGCCGATGACGACCGATAGCCAGCCAAACACCAGCCAGCCTAAGGCCAGTACAGCGTAGTTTAAATAGCGCAGCGTGTGAGCCACCTGGGTGTGGGGATGATATTTATGGATGATTAAGGCCACCGCATCTAGCCCTGCGGTAGACGCATTGGCGGACAGGCAGCAGTAGTAGCCAAAGGCGATGGCGACGCAGGCCAGGCTGACGTCAATCGCGATGTGGCTGGTCAGGCTAAACGGCTGGCTGTAAAAAAACGAAAAGAACAGCATGAAGAGGCCGCTGCTGAGCAGGGATTTAAAAAATACGCTTTTGCCCAAAAACGCCCAGCACAGGACCAGCAACAAAATGGCCAGACCGTTGGTGAGATAGAGCAGCGGCCAGCCGCTGAAGCCGCTGATGACCATCGACAGGCTGGTGACGCCGCCGTTGATGATTTGGTGAGGGACCATCCACTTGGCGTAGGCCAAGCCCATGACCACGTTGCCCAGAAAAATTTTACCGAGGTCCCAAATGAGGCTGGGGGTGAAAAAAGCCATGCAGTGTGTCTTTAAGGGAATAATGAAATAAGGGCTTTATTCTAAGCCATGAATCGTGATCGGCATAGCCATCGGTCGATTCGCGCTATGAGGTCCATGAAAAGGCTAAATGGCGGCAGATATTTCCAGCTTACGGCTGCGGATAAGCAGACAACGCTTTAAAATCAAGGTAAGATTTAGCCCTATATTTTTGACTTATCGCGCCATAAAACCATCATCAGCGTGATTTTAATCGTTAGGTACACAACTGCCATGAAAACAGCTCAGATTCGCCAAAAGTTTTTAAACTTTTTTGAAAGCAAAGGACACCAGATCGTGGCTTCAAGCTCACTGGTGCCACACGAAGATCCCACCCTATTGTTTACCAATGCCGGGATGAACCAATTTAAAGACGTTTTCCTAGGCTTTGATCAACGTCCGTATAACCGCGCCACCACTAGCCAAAAATGCGTGCGCGCCGGCGGCAAGCACAACGACTTGGAAAACGTGGGCTACACCGCTCGCCACCACACCTTCTTTGAAATGTTGGGTAACTTTAGCTTTGGCGATTACTTCAAGCGTGACGCCATCCATTTTGCTTGGACGTTTTTGACCAGCCCAGAATGGCTAAACCTGCCTAAAGAAAAGCTGTTGGTAACCGTATACGCCACCGATGACGAAGCATTTGACATTTGGGCTAAAGAGATTGGCATACCCGAAGAAAAAATCATCCGCATTGGCGACAATAAAGGCGGCGAATACGCCTCGGATAACTTCTGGCAAATGGGTGATACCGGCCCTTGCGGCCCTTGTTCAGAGATTTTCTTTGACCACGGTGATCATCTATGGGGAGGCCCTCCAGGCAGCCCAGAGGAAGATGGCGACCGCTTTATTGAAATTTGGAACTGCGTGTTCATGCAGTTTAACCGCGACGAGACCGGCGCCATGAATCCATTGCCTAAGCCTTCAGTCGATACCGGCATGGGCTTGGAGCGTATTTCTGCGGTGATGCAGCACGTCAACAGCAACTATGAAATTGACCTCTTCCAGAACTTATTAAAGGCTGCGGCTCGTGAAACCGGCGTGGCCTTTAGCCTAGAAGAGCCTTCCTTGAAAGTGTTGGCCGACCACATTCGCGCCTGTTCTTTCTTGATCGCCGACGGCGTACTGCCGTCGAATGAAGGTCGCGGCTATGTGCTGCGCCGCATTATTCGCCGTGCCGTACGTCATGGTTATAAGCTGGGCCAAAAAGGTGCCTTTTTCCATAAAATGGTGCCTGATTTAGTGGCCGAAATGGGCGAAGCCTTCCCTGAACTGGTGGCGCGTCAGCAAGCGATTAGCGATGCCTTGAAGCTAGAAGAAAGCCGCTTTGCACAAACCTTAGAGCATGGTATGGCTTTATTGGAGCAAGCCCTAGAAGGCGGCAAACAAGAGTTGGCTGGTGAGGTAGTGTTTAAGCTATACGATACCTATGGTTTCCCCTACGACTTAACCGCCGACATTTGTCGTGAGCGCAATATTGTGGTGGACGAGGCCGGCTTTGAAACCGAAATGGAAGCGCAGCGCAATCGCGCGCGTGCCGCTTCTAGCTTTAAAATGGACACTAAAGTCGCCTACGAAGGCGTCGACACTCAGTTTGAAGGCTATACCCAAGCACAAACCGAATCTAAGGTTTTGGCCTTGTATCATGAAGGCGAAGCCGTCACCACTCTAGCCGATGGCCAAGAGGGCATCGTGGTCTTGGATCACACCCCATTTTATGCCGAAAGCGGTGGCCAGGTGGGCGACGTGGGCGTGATTGAAGCGGGCGCTGGGCGCTTTGAAGTGCGCGACACCCAAAAAATTAAGGCAGCCGTTTCTGGTCAGCAAGGCGTGATGTTGTCTGGCAGCTTGAGCGTGGGCGACACCGTGACGGCCCGCATTGATGAGACTCTGCGCGCTGCTAATATGCGCAACCACAGTGCCACTCACTTAATGCACAAGGCTTTACGCACCGTTTTGGGCGAGCATGTGGCGCAAAAAGGCTCTTTGGTAAATGCCGAACGCACCCGTTTTGACTTCACCCATCCACAGGCCGTGACGCCTGCGCAGATTGCCGAAGTCGAAGCATTGGTGAACCAAGCCATCTTGGCCAACGTGGCGGTGACCGCAGAAGTGATGGGCTTTGATGATGCCATTAAGGCTGGCGCGATGGCGCTCTTCGGTGAAAAATACGGCGACGAAGTACGCGTGTTGCAGATGGGCGAGTTTTCAACCGAGCTGTGTGGCGGTACCCACGTACAGCGTACCGGCGACATTGGCCTCTTTAAAATCACCTCTGAAGGCGGCGTGGCCGCAGGCATTCGCCGCGTCGAGGCCGTGACCGGCTTCAATGTATTGGCTTTGGTGCAGTCGCAAGAGCAGCTGATTAAAGACACCATGGGCGAATTGAAAGTACAAACCCCGCAAGACGTGGTGGCGAAGATTCAGCAGCTGCAAGAGCACGGTAAACAGCTTGAGAAATCTTTGGCCCAGGCCAAAGTGGAGCTGGCACAACATGCCGGCGCGGCCTTATTGGACAGTGCCGCCAGCATCGGTGGCTTTAAGCTGGTGGTGGCTAAATTGGCCGATGCCGACGCCAATGTGTTGCGCGACACGGTGACGGGTTTAACCGGTAAGGGCGACAATATCGTGGTGTTGCTGGCGGCAGAGAACGACGGCAAGGTGTCGTTGTGTGCGGGCGTGAGCAAGGCCGCAACCAAGCAGGTTAAGGCCGGTGATTTGGTGAAATTTGTGGCCGAACAGGTGGGCGGTAAGGGCGGTGGTCGTCCTGATCTGGCTCAGGCTGGCGGTACCGATGTGGCTGCCTTGGCCAAAGCTTTAGACAGCGTGGCCCCTTGGTTGGCTGCTGTGTAAGCCAGTCACAGTTCATGAAGCCGCCGCAACCTTGAGGTTGCGGCGGCTTTTTTATGTCTGTAGAGGGTCGATCTCAGGCGCCCACGGCTTAAGCCGTGGGCGTTTGCATTGAGGGGCCATTTTTTATGCGCTGGCAAGCCATAGGCTTTGATTAGAGCTGTGTTACTAATAATGCGTGCCTGAGCGAATCGGCTTAGGCGTGGCACAACCAACATAATAATGATGTGTGACAGGAGAACGCAGATGAAAACACCCAACCAAGCCACAATCGACCCGATTACGCTGTCGGTGGTGCGCGGGGCTTTAGAAACCGCACAGCGAGAAATGACGCTGACCCTAGAGAAAACCGCGCGCTCCAGCGTGTTTAATCTGGCCCATGATTACAGCAATGCGCTGTTTGATCACTTGCCGGAGATGATTTTACAGGGCCAAGACATTCCCATTCACTTGGGTTCATTGATGCCGGCAATGAAGGGCGTGGCCTCTTTTTTTGGCGACGACATTCATGAAGGCGACGTGATTTATCACAACGACCCGGTGTTCCACGGCAGCCACATTTTGGACTGCTGCATGTATAAGCCGGTTTTTTATCAGGGCAAGCTGGTGTTTTGGGCCGTGTGTAAGGGGCATGTGACCGACATTGGTGGGCCGGTGCCGGCCGGCTACAACCCCGACGCCAAGGAGATTTACGCCGAAGGCTTGCGCATTCCGCCGGTTAAACTGTGGGACAAGGGGCAGCGCCGAGAAGACGTGATCAACCTATTGCACAGCAATATGCGCTCGCGCCGTGATCAAGAAGGCGATTTGAATGCCCAGTATGGTGCCTGCCGTGTGGGTGAGCGTAATTTGTTGAATTTATTGGATAAGTATGGCTTGGAGACGGTTCAGGCGGCCATCGCTGAATTAAAAGACATGGCCGATCGGCACATGCGTGGCCTCATCGCCAGTATTCCCGATGGCACTTATCACGGTGAAGCCGTGTTGGAGGATTCCGGCCACGGGCTGGGGGCCTTAACCATTACTGCCGCCATCACCATTCGTGCCGATGCCGTGCACATTGAAATCAATAGCCCGCCGCAGGTGCCTTATTTTATTAACTCTTATGCTGGCAACTCGATGTCGGGGGTGTTGCTGGGCTTAATGATGTTTGCGCAAGTGCCGCCGCCTTATAACGAAGGCCTGTACCGCTGCGTCAGCGTGGGTCTTGGGCCGAAAGGCACTTTGTGTCATGCGCAGGAGCCTGCGCCCCACGTTAACTGTACCACCACCCCAATGGAAACCTTAACCGATGCCGTGCGTATGGCGTTTGAGGCCGCTGCGCCGGATCGGGTGACGGCGTCGTGGGGACATGCTTCGGGCATCAATATTGCCGGCATCAACCCCGAGACTGGCGAGCAATACGTGACCATGGTGTTGGCGTCTATTATCTCGGGTGCGGGCGCCACCCAGCAAATGGATGGCTGGCACGCCTGCGGGCCTTTGTGCTGCTTTGGCGCTCTTAGTTCGGGCGACATTGAGCTTTTAGAATACCAATATCCCATCGTGATTCATCGCTATGGTTTGGCCGCAGACAGCGGCGGCGCGGGCGAGTACCGAGGCGGCTGTGGCACGGTGTGGGAGGTTGAGCCCATAGATCATCAGATGATGGTGGTGGCCTTTGGCGAAGGGCGTCAAATCCCCACTATGGGGGCGGCAGGCGCGGTGAATGCCTTGGTGCCGCGCAAACTGGGGCGGCTGGAAATCAGCGCTGCCGATGGTTCGGTGGTGCGTCACATTCAAAACACCATTTTGCACATCGAGCCAGGCCAGCGCGCCCGCAACATTAACCCCGGTGGCGGTGGCTATGGCCATCCCTATCGGCGCCCCGTGGCAGCCGTCTTACAAGACGTGGCCGCTGGCGTGGTCAGCGCCGAAGCCGCTGAGCTGGAGTATGGCCTCGTGTGGCAGGCCGACGGCCAGCTTGACCTTGCCGCCACCGCTGCCAAACGGCAGCAGGCTTAAGTGCCTCTGCTCAATCATTGCTAAGGATTAATCATGAACCATCAATTTCGTTTAGGCGTGGACGCCGGCGGCACCTTTACCGATTTCGTCTTGGCTCAGGACGACGGCACCATACATTTATTTAAAAGCCCCTCTACGCCGGAGGATGGCACCGTGGCCATTGCCGATGGCCTCCAACAAATGGCGACCAAGCTCAATCGCAGCATCGAAGACATTATTGGCAACTGTGATTTATGCATTAACGGCACCACTGTAGCCTTGAATGCCTTAATCCAGCAAAAAGGTGTGAAGGTGGGGCTATTGTGTACGGCGGGGCACGAAGACAGCATCGAAATTCGTTTAGGCCATAAGGAAGAAGGCTATCGCTACGATGCTGGCTATCCACCGGCTCCCCAGCTGGCGCCGCGTCACCTGCGTTTTCCGATACGGGGGCGGGTATTGGCCGATGGCAGCGAACGCGAGCCGCTGAACGAGGCCGATATTTTACAAGCCATCGAGGTGTTTAAGGCCGAAGGCGTGCAAAGCGTGGCCATTTCGTTTGTGTGGGCGTTTCGCCGTCCCGAACATGAGCAGCGTGCCAAGGCCTTGATTCAGCAGCACCTGCCCGGCGTGTTCGTGTGCTGTGGCAGCGAAGTATATCCCCAAATTCGGGAGTACACCCGGACCTCGACGACGGTGGTTAACGCCTATTTAAGCCCGGTTATGGGGGCTTATGTGCATAAAATTGACCGTTATTTTAAAGAATTAGGGGCATTGCAGCCGGTGCGGTATTTTCAGTCTAATGGCGGTTTGGCCGTGGGCCAGATTATGCAGGAGCGGGCCGTCAACGCCATTAATTCGGGGCCAGCGTCGGCGCCTCAGGCGGGCTTATTCATCGCTGCGCCATTTGGCATCGACAACGTCATCACCGTCGACATGGGGGGCACATCGTTTGACATTACCTTGGCCAAGGGCGGGCAAACCAGCCTCAATCGTGACATTGATTTTTTACGGCACCGCATCGGTGTGCCCATGATTCATGTGGAAACCCTGGGTGCCGGTGGCGGTTCCATCGGCCACGTGAACGCATTTGGGATGTTAGAAGTAGGGCCGCAAAGCGCCGGCGCCACGCCAGGGCCAGCCTGCTACGGTAAGGGCGGAGACCTGCCTACGGTGACCGATGCCAACCTCGCCTTGGGCTATCTTAAACCTCAGGCCGTTTTGGGCAACAGCGTCACCCTCGATTTGGCGCGTGCGCAACAGGCAATTGAGACGCATGTGGCCCAGCCCTTGGGCATCAGCACCGAGCATGCGGCTTTTGGCATCAGCGCCATTGTGAATCAAAACATGGCCAACGGCATTCGCCGCATCACCATTGAACAGGGCTATGACCCGCGTGATTTTACCTTGGTGTGCGCCGGCGGTGCCGCCGGCATGCACATTATTGACCTGGCCGAGGAGATGGGCATTACCCAGATTTTAGTACCTAAGTTTGCCTCCTGCCTGTGTGCTTTTGGGCAGATCATTTCGGACGTTAAATACGCCTATTTGGCGACTGAAACCATGCACTTACATGCAGGAGCAGATCTAGCGCGACTCAATAAAACCGTGGCAGAGATGGCGGCACAAGGCGTGGCCTGCCTGCGTGAGGATGGCTTTGCCGATGCCGACATCGTGATTGAGCGCAGCATGGAAATGCGCTATCGAGGCCAAATTCATGAGTGCAGCGTGAACATTCCCAATGGCGTGTTTGATGAGGCTTTGGTGGCCGAAATTTTACAGGCCTTCCATCGGCGTCACGAGGCCTTGTTTACCTATGCTGAGCCAGACAATCCAGTGGAGTTAGTCAACGTCGAGGTCACGGTCAGAGGGGCCGTGACTAAGCCGGACATGCCGACCATTGCGCCTGCGGCCACGCCGTTGGCGGCGGCGCAAAGCGGGCGGCGCAACATGATTATGGCTGCTGATTACGCTTGGGTGGACACGCCGATTTACGCCGGCCACGAGTTGGGGGCAGGGCATTGCGTCGTTGGCCCAGCCTTGATTGAAGAGCCCACTACGACGCTGGTGGTGAAGGCCGGCTGGCAGGCTGATTTACATGCTTCGGGGACTTATTTACTGAGCCGTTGTTAAATAGCGCTCTTAGATGAAGGTGAGTCTGCCGTGGCCTGATGGCTACGGCAGCCTTGCCGTTTTTAGGGCGCATCGTTATACTGAAACATCTAAAATAAGCAATGAATACAAAGGATAACTGAGGCGAATGTTGGCATGGACATACATTAAAAAGCCAGGCACGTCTTAGCTTGCAAGAGGAGTTCATCATGGTTTGTCGTGCTACCCCTGATTCTTGTGTCGGCAATGCCCATACGTGGCAAAACCAAATCACTGCAACCTATTTTCCCCTGACCGTGGCGCTGGCACAGCCGCAGCGGTTTCAGGGTCAGCTGCGCTCATGGCCGCTGGGCGAACTGACTTTGTCTTATCTCACTTCTGATGCAGCGGCGTATCAGCGCGACGTCGAGCATATACGTCAGGCCGATGCGGACGCGGCGTTTTTAATTACCTTGCCGGTTGAGGCTGGCGCCTATTACCAACAGTTACGGCGGCACACCATGTGCCGGCGCCAAGATTTTGTCCTGCAGCTGTCGTATGAGCCTTATTGCTTTGATTACCGTCAGGCCAATGCGTTGTGGGTGTTAAAAATTCCCCATGCGGTGATGAGGCGTTATTTGCGCCATCCAGAACGCTATGGCGCCTTGGGGTTTAACGGTCAAACGGGTTTGGGTGCGCTGTTTGGGCAATACGTCCAATCCATTGGCGCTCAATATTTGGCGCAAAATCAGGCTTTGATCGACCCGCAGTTGTTGAGCCGGCAGCTGCTGGAGCTGTTCGCCCAGGTGGCCAATAAGGACGAGCGCATCTTGCAGTCGAGTGAGTCGAGCGTGCGCAATGCGCACCTGCGTCGGATTGAGGATTATGTCGCTCAGCGTTTAGACCAAACCGATTTGAGTCCCGCAGGGGTGGCGCAGGCCTGTCAGATTTCGACCCGCTATTTACATGATTTATTTAAAGACACCGGCGGCACTTTTAATCGTTGGCTGTTGCAGCAGCGCTTGGAAAAAGTGCACGACGTGTTGAGCCATCAGGCCGTGGCCCAGCCTTTGGCCTTGCTTGCTTATCAATGGGGTTTTGCCGACCCATCACATTTTTCTCGCGCCTTCAAAAAGCATTATGGCTATTCGCCGCGTGACATTCGGCAGCAGGCGGTGGACGCTTTTTAAGCGAGCCGAGGAAACGCTTTAGGCTGCTCATGCAAAAGCCACTACAGCGGACTTAAATAGGTTCGCTGTAGTGGCTTTGGGTTAATGGCTTAATGCTGCTTAGGCATAGGCTCAACCGTAGACGAGACCACGATAAAGCACAGTAGGCAGCTGACGGCGAGCATGGTGAAGACGGTGCCCCAGTTGTAGTGGTCTAAAATAATGCCGACCACCAAAGGGCTGACCATGCCGCCGAGCTGGCCGCCCATATTGATCACGCCAAAGGCAACGGGAAACGTGTCTCGGTCGACGCGGCCCATGGCATAGACGGCGTAGGCCGAATAGCCCAGCGCCAGCAGCACGCCGGTGGAAAACAATAAAATGGCCAGCAGCAGCATGTTTTCTGGCGCGTAGACCAAGGCGTACATGGTCACAATGGTGGCCAAGGCGCTAAACATCATCAGCGGCTTACGGCGTTTGTTTAATACCCGATCCGACAACCAGCCGCCTAAAAAATTGCCCAAAACGGTGCCGGCGAACGGGGCAGAGGCGAGGAAGGCCGAACTCATGATGGCGAAGCCTTTTTCCTGAATCAAGTATTTGGGCAGCCAAGACATCAGCATGGTGACGATGCCGACCATGAAGAAATAGCCTAGGGCAATGCCATAGATGTCCCAGCAACGAAACACTTGCTTAGATGTGGTCAGTTCCGGCACGTCTTTGGTGCGAATAAGGGTGTCTAACCAGGTGGGTTGAAAAGGCTGGGCCGATTGTTGGGCATGGCTTTGCAGCGGTGCTTTGTCCTCGATGTGGCGCGCTTCTGCTGCCGAGACAAAGGGGCTGTCGGCGGGTTTGTCTTTGACCATGAGGTACCAAAATATGGACAAGATCACCCCGGGGATGGCAAAAAATACAAAAATATAGCGCCAACCGTAGTGCATGATGATCCAAGCGCAGATAGGCGGCACGATCAGTGGGCCAATTTTGGAGCCCGCTAAAAAGATGCCGGTGGCCGTGCCTTTTTCTTTAGCCGGAAACCAATTGTTGACTGATGCGGTTGAGCCAAGCGCCACAGGGGCTTCGGCGACGCCGACAAAAAAGCGCAGGATTTTTAACATGAAAACCGAATTGACCAGGCCCATGAGGCCGGTACAAATCGAGGTGAATAACAGGCCAATGGAATAGGCCTTACGCACGCCAAACTTGCTGATGAAAAAACCAGAAGGAATTTGAAATAAGGCATAGCCAGTAAAAAACAGGCTGATCAGCAGCCCAGCCATGGTATTGCTTAATTCATATTCCTCTTGGATGTAGGGAATGGCAAAGCCAATATTGGCTCGGTCGGCGTTGGCAATGATGTAAATCACAAAAATAAAACTCATCACCCACCAGCGGTAGTTCGTCATCGGACGACGGTCTGCCGTGGTCGGCTCTATGCCCGGTTCGGGCTTAGGTGTGCTCATATTGGTTACTCTATAGGTTAATCTAAGGCGGGTTGACGCTGCGTTCGCCAGGCTATTGGGCGGTGGGCGTAACCTGATGCAGCCATTGGCTGAATTCAGGGGCGTCGCAATAGGCTACGTTAAACCGAAACCACGGCTGCGGGAGGTTGCTGGCATGGCATTCAAACAGGGCGCCAGGCGACAGCGAGACCGCTTCATGGTGTTGGCTTTGGGCAAAGGCGTAGGCATCGTCAATGTGAGGGTGGCGGGCGTACACAAACAGGCCTGAGGTTGGCTGGGTAAAGCACTGCCAGCCCAAGGCGATGAGTAACGCTTGGACATTGGCTTGAGAAGCGGCCAGTTTTTGTTTGATGTGTTGTAGCCCTTTTTGGCTTTTGGGGTGTTGGAGCATGTGCCAAGTGAGCTGCTCATTGATGCTGGAGGTGGTGAGGCCAGACATCATTTTTTGCTGCATCATGTGCCAAATGTGTTGGCTGGAGCCCGCGACGTAGCCGACGCGTAAGCTCGGTGCCAAGGCTTTGGCAAAGCTGCTGATGAATAAGGTATTGCCCTGGTTGTCTAGCGCCGACAGGCAGCTAGGAGGATTAAACGCCAACGACAGCGACACCTGATTTTCCACCAGCATAAAACCATGCTGATGGGCGAGGGCAACGACTTGATACGTGGTTGCGGCATCATAGCTGGCGCCGGTGGGGTTGTGCAGCACTGGATTGGTGAAGAATAGCTTGGGCTTGTGCTGCGCCAAAAGCGACTGCAAGGCGGCAATGTCGGGGCCGTTTGGGCCCCAGGGCACGCCGACGACGTTGAGGCGTTTAAATTTTAAATTGGTGATTAAATTGCTGTAGCCCGGTGCGTCTACAAACACGGTGTCTGCCGCTTGGGTAAAGGTGCTGGTGACCAAGTCTAGCGCTTGACTGGCGCCTTGGGTCAGCAGCAGCTGTTTGGGCTGATAGCGCAGATGATGATGTTCTAGCTGGCGGCTAATCAATTCACGTAAGGGCTCAAAACCTAAGGGATGACCATATTCGGTTAAATGATTGGGCGCGCGCGCCAGCTGCCGTAAGGCACCTTGCATCAGGCTTTGGTCGTACCAGTGTTCGGGTAGCCAGCCGCAGCCGGCCAGCAGCATGGTGTGATTGTGCTGGTAAATGCCGTGCAGTAACCAGTCTTCGTCAAAAGGCTGGCGTATGGGTGCATTGGGCAGGTTTTGGGTTGGAGCAGTCGCCGCCTTAGGCGCGTGGCCGTGGGTGACAAAATAGCCTTTACCCTGCTCGCTGCGGATGATGCCTTGCGCCACGAGGCGCTCGTAGGCTTCGACTACGGTGAAGGTGCTGACGCCGCGTAGGCGTGCCTGTTGACGGATAGACGGCAGCTTGCTGCCAGGCGGCAATAGGTCTTGGGCGATTTTGTCGGTAATGTCTCGAATGGTTTGGGCCACCAAGGTGCTCATGGATTCTGCTTTCTCTTATTTCTGCTGCTGACTGTTATTTTTATGTGCCACTGTATTGGTTTTTTGATCAGTACAGTGGCTTGCTGTTTGTGGCTAACTGTGACTGTGCCTTTGTGGCAATGGCTCTTATATTTGAGCTTACGACTTTTGTCGTCACCAAACAAGGGAGAAAACACACATGAGCATGAATTTAGAATCGTTCTGGATGCCGTTTACCAATAACCGCGCCTATAAAAAACAACCTCGGTTATTCGCCAGCGCCCAGGGCTTATATTACAAAGACGAAACCGGTCGCCCGATTATGGATGGGGGTTCTGGCCTTTGGTGCGTGAACGCCGGCCACGGCAATGCGAAAATCACCGCCGCCATCACCGAGCAGCTACAAGAATTAGACTATGCGCCTTGCTTTGGCATGGGCCACCCATTGGCCTTTAAAGCCGCCGATGCTTTGGCCGATATTGCCCCTAAGGGCTTGAACCGAGTGTTTTTCACTAACTCAGGCTCCGAGTCTGCCGACACGGCCTTGAAAATTGCCTTGGCCTACCACGTGGCTAAGGGCGACAGCCGTCGCAGTGGCTTCATTGGCCGCGAAAAGGGCTACCATGGCGTGAACTTCGGCGGTACCGCCGTCGGCGGCATCGTGGGCAACCGTAAAGCGTTTAGCCAACAGTCATTGCCGTTTGTGACCCACATTCGCAGCACCTACGATTTAGAACACAATGCCTTCTCTAAAGGCCTACCTGCCTACGGCGCACATTGGGCCGATGAGTTGGAAAGCCGCGTATTTACGCTGCATGATCCTTCAACCATTGCCGCTTTAATCGTTGAGCCCATGAGTGGCTCGGCTGGGGTGATTTTACCGCCACAAGGCTATTTACAGAAACTGCGTGAACTGTGTACCAAACACGGTATTTTGCTGATTTTTGATGAAGTGATCACCGGCTTTGGCCGTACTGGTGGCGATTGGGCCAGCAATGTGTTTGGCGTGATTCCAGACATGGTCACCTGCGCCAAAGGCTTAACCAATGGCGTGGTGCCGATGGGCGCCGTTTTGGTGCGTCAAGACATTCATGACACGG
>JAGNTR010000169.1 GCA_017987415.1 Neisseriaceae bacterium | reverse complement strand
TTCACCATTCAAAGCGCCGGCCTGAAACCCATCACCCAGCCGTTTAGCATCAGCATCGCTCAAGAAGGCGATGGCTATCGTGCTATGGTACAAGCGCTAGACCAAGGCTTAGCGCAGCTAGCGCAAAGCATTGCCAGCCAACTACCCAGTAAGCCCAATGTGAAAGGATTTTTACTATGAAAATAGAACATGAAGCCCAAGAAGCAGAAGGTCGTTTTTATTTAGCCGAACAAGGCCAGATTGTCGCCGAACTGAACTATCGTTTTTTAAGCCCGACCCAAATCGATGCTTATCGCACCCACGTGGATGACTCTTTACGTGGCCAAGGCGTTGCTGGCCGACTGTACGATGCCTTAATGGCATTCACCCAAGAGGCGCAATTGACGGTAGAGCCCAGCTGTAGCTATATCGCTAAAAAAATGGGCCGCCGCAGCACGGATTAAAGCCCCTATCTCAGAACGACGTCTTCTGGCCCGTCCCAAGCACCATCTGGGATGGGCTTTTTAATCACGACGCTGCTCAGGGTTAATACAATGCCTGCGCCCTATTCATGAGCGGCAGCCATAAAAAAAGACATGCCCAAGCATGTCTTTTTTTATGTGTTAAAGCCTTAAACCAAAGCAGTCTCTAGCCGAGCCAACACGGCGGCCAACGCTTCTTTAGCAGCTTGAGCATCAATCGCTGGCTCACCCGCAGCATCAAGCTGATCATGGGTAAACGGATCAACGCTGGGCTCAAAGCTCGCGCGCAATTGGCGCACTTTCAGCACATCTTGACGCGAATAAACATTACCACCATAGCCCAAGACCACGCCATTTTGATACTGCCATTGTTCAAAATTGTGCGCATCAATTTGCGCCAACTCACACACTTCAAGCAGGGTAAAATAACGCTGTTGCGGGACCGGGGGCAAATGATTATTTTTGTTTTGCATAGTAGTTTTCAACCATACCTTTTAATTTTTGGCTTGCGTGGAATGTCACCACGCGACGGGCGCTAATGGCCACTTCTTCGCCAGTTTTAGGGTTACGGCCAGGACGTTGCGGCTTATCGCGCAGTTGGAAGTTACCAAATCCAGAGATTTTAACTTCTTCACCGTTTTCTAACGTACTGCGAATTTGCTCAAAGAACATCTCAACCAGCTCTTTAGCATCATTCTTGTTAATACCTACTTTGTCAAATAAAATCTCAGCCAACTCGGCTTTTGTTAGTGTCATGAAACGATTACCCTTATCAGTATTTATGTGCGACCGACGCAAAATATTTTTTAATATCAATATTTTGCGCCTGTATTTTAGTTTTTTTTGGTTAGTTACGCAAGTGAGCGCCGGCTAATTTTGCAGAATCAATCAATTTCGTGATCAATTGGTCCACTTCTTCGTCCACCAGCGTTTTATGCATGTCTTGCAAGTGCACCGACACGGCCAAGCTTTTCATGCCTTCTGCCAGGCTATCGCCTTGGTAAAGGTCAAAAATACGAACGTCTTGAATCAGCTCATGTTTCACCTGTTTCAAAGCATCCAGCAGGCTTTGGGCACTTTGGTTTTGCGGCAAGACAAAAGCTAAGTCACGGCGACCTGCTTGATATTTAGACGTAGGCGCATAGGTCACCTTAGCTTGGGCCAAGGTCGCGGCAAAATTCAGTTCAAACACGATGGGCGCCTGTGGCAAATCATATTTATGCACCCATGAAGGATGCAGCTCACCCATGAAGCCAATTTTTTGGCCATCCAATAAAATATCAGCGCAGCGACCTGGATGTAGCGCAGGATGCGTGGCGGCCTCAAACCGTACGTCCTTACCGGTCAATAGATTCTCAACGTCGGCCTTAACCGTGTAAAAATCAACCTTAGTGCTGGCGGCGCCCCATTGCTCCGGCAAAACCGTACCATAGGCCAAGGCGGCTAATTTTTCGGTTTGATCGTATTCACCCGCTGCCGTTTTGGCAAACACACGCGCCACTTCAAACACCCGCACGCGGTTTTGTTTGCGGTTAAGATTGCTGACCAGGGCATCCACCAAGCCGCCTAACAGCGTAGAGCGCATCACGTTCATGTGGCTGGCGATCGGGTTTTTCAGACGAATCGGGTCTAGGTTATGCGCAAAATCTTGCTCCCACGCTTCATCCACAAAGGCGTAGTTAATGACTTCTTGATAGCCTTTACCGGCCATTTGGCGGTACACTTGCTGGCGCGGCTTCATGGTTTCGGACAAAGGCAACATAGCCAATCGACCCTGTAGCTGATCGCTCGGAATATTCTCATAGCCGTAAACGCGTGCGACCTCTTCGATTAAATCGACTTCACGCGTGATGTCAAAACGAAAGCTCGGGGCAAAGGTAGCAAAGCCTTCAGCATTAGCCTGTGGCTGTAAGCCTAAATCGGTCAAGATGGTGTGGATTTGTTCGGCGCTGATGTCGGTGCCCAAAATCTTATTCACGCGCGCTGTGCGCACATTAACGGCTTCTTGCTGCGGTAATTGACCTAAAGCTTCAATCACAGGGCCGGCATCGCCGCCACAGATGTCGATCACCAATTCGCTGGCACGGGCCATAGCCAAAGCCTGTAGTTCAAAATCCACGCCGCGTTCAAAGCGAAAAGAAGAATCAGACCCAAAACCATATTGACGTGATTTACCCGCAATACTGTCGGGGGCAAAAAATGCCGATTCCAACACGATGTTTTGGGTTGCGTCGGTTACTGAGCTGGCTTCCCCGCCCATTAGGCCGGCAATGCTCAATGCTTGCTCTTCATCCGCCACCACCAAGGTATTGGCACTAAGGGTCACGGTTTTTTCATTCAGGCACTCAAGCACTTCGCCTTCATTGGCCATACGCACCACCAAATCACCCTGTAGGGTGTCGGCATCAAATGCGTGCATTGGTTGGCCTAGCTCCAGCATCACGTAGTTGGTGATGTCAACCAAGGCGCTGATGCTGCGTACGCCAGAGCGCAATAAACGCTGCTTCATCCAATCAGGCGTCGCTGCCTGTGCATTCACCAAGTTAATTTGACGGGTTAAAAAGCGACCACAGTGTTCTGGTGCCGCAATAGTGGCATGCACAGCTTGATCATGGCCCACGGCCACTTCTTTAATCGCCACTTCGTTAACCGGCAGATGGGTTAAGGCCGCAACCTCACGCGCAATACCGCGAATGCTCAAGCAATCGGCGCGATTAGGGGTGATTTTCAAGGTAAACACATCGTCGTTTAGCTGTAAATACTCACGAATGTCGGTGCCTACAGGGGCATCGCTAGGCAGAATCAACAGGCCATCAACATCGTCAGGTAGGCCAAGCTCTTTACCCGAGCACAGCATACCGTTAGACACTTCACCACGCATTTTAGTCGGCTTGATTTTAAAATCGCCGGGCAATAAGGCGCCAGAGGTCGCACACGGCACTTTCGCCCCTTCCACCACATTGGGGGCACCACACACGATTTGGACCAGCTCACCGCTGCCAATGTCGACTTGGGTGATGCGTAGGCGATCAGCGTTAGGATGTGGCACGACAGACTTCACTTCAGCCACAACCACGCCGCTGAAGTCTGGCGCTGGGCGCTCGGCCTCTTCCACTTCAAGCCCTGCCATGGTGAGGACATGGGCAAACTTATCGGCTGCTAAGTTGGGGTTAACCCAAGTTTTTAACCAATCGTAAGAAAATTGCATGTCGTCACCCTTATTTAAATTGTTTTAAGAAAGCCAAATCATTATCGAAGAACAAGCGTAAGTCGTTCACCCCGTAGCGCAGCATCGTAAATCGATCCATGCCCATGCCAAACGCAAAGCCGGTAAAGACTTCCGGATCAATGTTCATATTGGTCAAGACATTGGGGTGCACCACACCACAGCCACCCACTTCAAGCCAGCCTTTTTCGCCTAAAATGTCGATTTCGGCAGAAGGCTCAGTAAATGGGAAGAACGAAGGGCGAAAGCGCACTTGTAGGTCATCGCGCTCAAAAAAGCGACGAATAAAGTCGGTCATCACGGCTTTTAAATCAGCAAACGTCACGCCCTCATCAACCCACAAACCTTCACACTGATGGAACATCGGTGAATGGGTGGCGTCAGAATCGACGCGATACACGCGCCCAGGCGCAATGATTTTAATCGGCGGACGATTGGCTTCCATGTAGCGTGCCTGAATCGGAGACGTATGGGTGCGCAATACATCGCCATTTTCAACGTAAAAAGTATCGGCCATCGCACGAGCGGGATGGTTTTTAGGAATATTTAAGGCTTCGAAATTATAATAATCTTTTTCAATTTCGGGGCCGTCAGCCACGGCAAAACCCATGCTGCGGAACAATTCACTGACGCGGCTAATGGTTAACGTCACAGGGTGTAGACCAGCTTCATCGTTGCCGCGACCGGGCAAGGTCACGTCTAACGCTTCGGCAGCGAGCTGAGCAGCTAGCTTAGCCTCATTAAACCCATCACGCTTTTGATTAAAGGCCTCTTGAAAGTGGCCTTTTTGCTCATTAATGTACGCGCCCTGCGTTTTACGCTCTTCTGGCGGCAGCTTACCTAAGTTTTTCAATAAACCGGTTAATTCACCCGTTTTACCTAGGTATTGAGCCTTGACTAACTCTAGCTCATTTAAATCTGCCGCAGCGTTGATTGCGGCAATCCCGGCCGCGACAATGTGTTCCACTTGTTCCATAGGTCTACCCATTGAGTTTAGCTTATGCAAAGGTTAAGTATTGAATGTACAACAAAAATTAACCTTTGCAACCTGATCTAAGAACCAGATTCTCAAGCTAAGAAAATCGATTAACGATAAAAAAGGGAGGCCGTTAAGCCTCCCTGAGAAATATCTCAGTCCTTATACAAGACTGGCTTTGGCTTTTTCAGCGATTTGAGCAAAGGCAGCTTTGTCAAATACAGCCATGTCGGCCAAAACTTTACGATCGATTTCAATTGATGCTTTTTTCAAGCCGTTCATGAATTTGCTGTAAGACAAACCGCATTCACGGG
>JAGNTR010000043.1:15916-17173 GCA_017987415.1 Neisseriaceae bacterium | reverse complement strand
ATTGAACCCATGTTTGACGCCTTTAAAACCAGCCTCGCGCCTGTATTCAACGGCGCGGCCGAAGACGTCACCGAAGAAAACCTACAGGCGCGCATTCGCGGCACCTTGTTGATGGCGCTGTCCAATAAATCAGGCGCCTTACTGCTCACCACCGGCAATAAAAGCGAACTGGCCACCGGCTATTGCACCCTTTACGGCGACATGAACGGCGGCTTTGCAGTGATCAAAGACGTATTAAAAACCGAAGCCTATGAGATGGCGCGCTACATCAATACCTTGACCCCCGGCCAAGAAACCATCCCTAGCCGCATCATCACGCGCCCGCCTTCTGCGGAACTAAGAGCCAATCAAACAGACCAAGATAGTCTACCCGACTATGCTGTCCTAGACGGCATCATCGAACGCGTGATGACCGACAACGCCTCGGCCGCCAGCCTGCTACAGCAAGGCTATGCCGAAGCCGACGTAACCCGAGTATTGAAACTGCTGAAGATCAGCGAATACAAACGCCGTCAGGGGGCCATTGGTCCCAAGGTCAGCCGCCGTAATTTCGGCAAAGATTGGCGTATGCCCATCTGCCAACGCTTTAATGAATGCTAAGCCTCTTTGAAAGGAACCTTATGCTCAAAAAAATGACGGCCCTCATGGCCACCGGCGTTTTAAGCCTCAGCTTGGCCACAGCTCATGCTGGCGCCATCGATACTTTAAAGCAGTTTAACGACTCCGCCCAAGGTATGAGCGGTCAGTTCAGCCAGGTGGTCACCAATAAAAAAAGCACCAAGCGCAGCAGCGGCCAGTTCCAAATTCTACGCCCCAACCTGTTTAAATGGACGTACAGCAAGCCTTACCAGCAAGTCATCGTCGGCGATGGCAAAACCATTTGGCTCTACGACGTAGACTTAGCTCAAGTCACCAAGACCAAGCAGAACACCGCTCTAGGCGACAGCCCAGCGGCGATCTTGTCTAATAAAAGTTCTTTAGACAGCCAATACACCTTAGTCGAAGACGGCAGCGAAGGCGGCGTTGAATACGTTAAAGCCACGCCCAAGAACCCCGACGGCAGCTATCAGTTTATTCGCCTAGGCTTCAAGGGCAGCGAACTGAGCCAAATGCAGCTTAAAGATAACTTCGGCAACGAAACCAAGTTGACGTTTAGCGGCTTGAAAACAGACGCCAAACTCAGCCCCAGCAGCTTTAAATTCACGCCACCCAAAGGCGTCGACGTGCTCGAAAACTAAGCCAATCAATGATAAAAAA
>JAGNTR010000043.1:0-15816 GCA_017987415.1 Neisseriaceae bacterium | reverse complement strand
TTTTGAATCACTGGGCGCACTGATTAATACTTCACGCCTTTGTGTAAGGCCACGATGCCAGCGCTTAGATTATGATAGTCAACGCCATCAAAACCAACGTCTAACATGATTTGCTTCAGCGTTTCTTGATCAGGGTGCATGCGGATCGATTCAGCCAAATACTGATAGCTCTCAGCGTCCTTAGCCACGAGATTACCCATCACAGGCAAGAATTTAAATGAGTAAAAGTCGTAAAACGGCTTAATCGGCTTATACACTTTAGAGAATTCCAACACCAGCAAGGTACCGCCTGGCTTTAACACGCGATACATCTCAGCCAGCGCCTTGTCTTTATGGGTCATATTGCGTAAACCAAAGGCCACCGACACCAAATTAAAGTAATTGTCTGGGAACGGCAGCTTTTCGGCATCGGCCAAAGACACCGGCAACACAATGCCTTGGTCCAATAGGCGATCACGCCCCACGGTCAGCATAGAAGAGTTAATGTCCGTTAACCAAACTTCGCCCGTCTTACCCACGCGCTTGGCCCAGCCCTTGGCCAAATCGCCCGTACCGCCGGCAATATCCAAGACCTTATCGCCTTTTTTAACCGGCGCGGTATTCAAAGTAAAGTGCTTCCATACTCGATGCAGACCACCCGACATGATGTCATTCATGATGTCGTACTTAGCCGCCACAGAGTGAAACACTTCTGCTACCTTGCCTGCTTTTTCGGCTTCGGCCACGGTTTGATAGCCGAAATGAGTTTCGGGCGTGGCTTGCTTTTGGGTATCTTGCTGATTTTGCTCGTTCATAGGGCATTAATCCTTTATTCTGTGCTGGCTAACCAGCCGCTCACATGATTTTATCTGGCCATTATAATGTATTTTCAGCCACAACAGGCCTTCAGCCTTGATCTTTTATTCACTTTTAACCGAAATCCATCGCTGAGTCGATTTAAGTCAAACATCGGCATGGTTGGCCAAATAACCATCCACCACCGCAATCGCCCGCTTCAAGCGAGTGGCCTCATCCCCCTGCAGCAACACATGCGGTAAATCGTGGGCCACCAGGTCGGCTTGAAACTTAGCGAATAAAGCATCTCGACCGTGCGGCTGGTCGCGTAAATCGTCGGCCACCCAAGGCACATCAATGTCGGTTAAAAAATACAGGGTGTAGCTTTGATTCGCGACCAAATCCACCAGTGACTGTGGGCAACGCCCATAATAATGATGGGCGTACAGCACCGTGGTACGTACATTGGTGTCCAAGAACAGCACCCGATTGGCCTTGGCCGCAGCGGCATTTTCAGCCGCCATCTGGCCGACGGCAATCGGCATTAAATCGGACTCTTCACAAATAGTTTGAGTTAAATCCCATTTTTCTTGTAAATAGTCGCGCGAAAATTCCGCCACCCACTGCGTCTGGTAATGTTTGGCCAACTGCGCAGCCAAAGTGGTCTTACCCGTCGATTCGGGGCCGTAAATCACAAACTTCAGGCAGTCTGTAGCCGCTTGCGCAAGCTTTTGCTCCATTGTGCGTAACCCCAGATGGCAATAAAGGTAAAGAAAACGTACTGAATGCTGGTGAACACATAGCCTTTTTCATAATACATAAACACCGACAGCACATTGGCCACAATCCACAGCAGCCAGTGCTCGATTTTTTTGCGCGTCATCAACCACATGGCCATAAAAAACAGGCCGGTGGTCAAGGTGTCCACATAGGCCCACCAAACATTAAAGCGATCCAGCCACAGATACACGGCCACCACCACCGCCATACTGGCCACCACGATTAACGCCGAAATGCGGTATTCGTGGGCGTCGGCACGGGCAATCTGCACCACATCCTCTTCGCCAACCCGTTTACCCCAATGGTACCAACCATAGAGGCCCATCACCACATAATAGGCATTGATGATCATGTCGCCAAACAGCCCCCACTTAAACAAGAGGTAAACGAATAGCGCTGTGCTCAGTAAACCAATCGGGAAGACCTTAACGCTGTTGCGGCTGGCGTACACCACGCTCATCACGCCCGCCACGCTGGCGATGATTTCTAACACAATGTCGATGGTGGCATAGCCCTGATACTGGGCAAAAAGAGTCTCTAACATAGCAGCCTTAATGCACCACCACGTCACGACTGGCGCCTGCCGCACTCAGCCGATCCAGATAATTCTGCCAATGATCGGCCTGATTCAGCGCCAAGTCATAGAGATAGTTCCAGTCGTAGAGGCCGCTGTCGTGGCCGTCGCTGTAGGTAATCTTAAGCGCATAATTGCCCATGGTTTCCAAGCCTAGGATTAACACCTTACGCTTGCCGACCTGCAAGGTTTCCTGGCCGATGCCGTGGCCGCGCACTTCGGCGCTGGGTGAATACACGCGCAAATATTCGGCCGGCAAGCCATAGGCCTGGCCTTCATACACGAGGGTTAAGGTGTTTTTTTCTGGATTCAAGCGAACCTCTTGTGGCACTTTTAAGCTCATCACTGCCTCCTTTTATACGGTTATTGGCTTCAAACTCAACAGCATGGCGTCGCCATAGCTGAAAAAGCGGTATTCTTGCGTAATCGCATGCTGATAAATGGCCTTCATTTCATCGTAGCCAGCAAAAGCACTCACCAACATCAATAGGGTTGATTTGGGTAAATGAAAGTTGGTCAGCAGGCCATCGACGGTGTTAAAACGATAGCCAGGGGTAATGAAGATATCGGTTTCTTGGCTACCCGCTTTTAGCTCGCCACCCACGGAACCCGCTTCAAGCGAGCGCATGCTGGTGGTGCCTACGGCCCAAACCTTATTCCCACGCGCCTTAGCAGCATTAATGGCCGCCACCGTTTCGGCTGGAATATTAAACCACTCACTGTGCATTTTATGCTGGTCTAAGTTTTCTTCGCGCACCGGCTGAAACGTACCGGCCCCTACGTGTAAGGTCACAAACTGTAGCTCAACGCCCTTAGCCTTAATCGCCGCTAACACCTCATCAGTAAAATGTAGGCCGGCGGTAGGCGCCGCCACTGCGCCCTGATGGGCGGCATACACGGTCTGATAGCGGTCATCGTCGTCGTCATCGGCGCTGCGTTCAATATACGGGGGCAACGGCAAATGACCCACGCGCTCAAGAATGTCCCAGCTGCTTTCTGTTTCGCTCACAAAACGTAAGCGAAACAGCTCGCCTTCTCGACCCTGCATCACCGCGGTGACGCCGCCTTCAAATTCAAGCACTGAACCTGCTTTAGGAGATTTAGACGCCCGTACGTGGGCCAAGACTTCATGCTCATCCAGCACGCGTTCAACCAGTGCTTCGATTTTACCGCCGCTGGCCTTTTGACCAAACAAACGGGCCTTAATCACCTTGGTGTTGTTAAACACCAAGACGTCACCTGCCTGTAGGTAATCGGGAAAATCAACAAACGACTGATCCTGGCGGGCTTGCCCATCGAGGGCCACCAATAAACGACTGCTGCCGCGCACTTCTGGCGGGTGTTGAGCAATCAGGGCTTCGGGCAATTCAAAATCAAAATCACTTAAAAACATGCGGGCTTACCTGTGGTGTTCAATGAATAGGCGGCATTATACGCCTAAAGTCGGCATCGCTTTACAAATTCTGATTGACCCCCTAGAATGCATAAACTGGCTTTGAGTCATGATTCATGACAAAAGTCGTCGTCAAGAATCAAATCCAGCAGTGAATTGATTCTTTTTTATTCGCCAGAGCCTTTTTTGAATAAAGACTCTACAAACCCAGCGCCCGCACCGTGCCCACGGCTTTCCCGCCGGAATAAAGGGCTTAAACTTCCGCTCTTTTTCGTATTTTTTAAACGAAATACTGGACATTTAGAAACATTTTGCGGCAAAATGCAGGATTATTTAACAAAAACCATGTTCATGAATAATCATTTGTTGGTCTTGCATGGACCAAACTTAAATTTACTCGGCACCCGCGAACCTGAAATTTACGGTCACGCCACCCTAAACGACATCAACAACGATTTAGTGAGCCTGGCCGAGTCTAAAGGCTTTACGCTTGAGGCGCTGCAAAGCAACGCCGAACATGAGCTGATCAACCGCATCCAAGCGACCCAAACCGACGGCACCCAATTCATCATCATCAATCCTGGCGCCTTCACGCACACCAGCGTGGCCATTCGTGATGCCCTAGCCGCGGTTCAAAAACCCTTCATTGAAGTACACCTATCGAACGTACATGCGCGCGAGCCATTTCGCAAACACTCTTATCTGTCAGACCTTGCGGTCGGAGTAATCTGCGGCCTAGGCGCGAGCGGATACCACTATGCGCTCAATCATGCCATAGCAACCTGTTTAAAAGCTAAGTAAGGCACACAGCCTTACGCACAAGATCAAGTGATGCCTAAGCATCACCCACAATATGACATGAAGCATGCTGCTTCATCGACACGATATTTACCTTAATAAGGAATTGGACTCATGGATTTACGTAAATTAAAAAAACTCATTGATTTGGTAGAAGAATCGGACATCGCCGAAATCGAAGTGACCGAAGGTGAAGAAAAAGTACGCATCACCCGCTCTCACGCCAATCAATCACCAGTTTACGCGACCCAGCTATCTGCGCCTCAGTACGCCGCAGCGCCAGCCCCTGCCCCAGCACCGGCAACCGACGCCGCCCCGACCATTTTGACCCCAACGCCCGTGCCCAGCGCCGCGCAAAACCCTAATGCGGTTAAATCACCTATGGTCGGCACTTTCTACCGTGCCCCTAGCCCAACCGTCGGTCCTTTTGTAGAAGTAGGCCAAACCGTCAGCGTCGGCGACACCTTGTGCATCATCGAAGCGATGAAGCTAATGAACGAAATTGAAGCCGAAAAATCAGGCGTGGTAAAAGAAATCCTATTGGCCGACGGCCAGCCTGTTGAATTCGGCGAGCCTTTATTCATTATTGAATAAGCCGCATCCGTTCGATCCGATTAAATCAGCAGGTGCGCCTTGGCCTTAACCGCCCAGCGCACCTGCCCTTGTATAAAGAGCCCGCTATGTTTGAAAAAGTCCTCATCGCCAACCGTGGCGAAATTGCCCTGCGCATTCAACGTGCTTGTCGCACCATGGGCATCAAAACGGTGGCCGTACACTCAGAAGTAGACCGCGAAGCCAAATACGTCAAGCTAGCTGACGAGTCCGTGTGTATTGGCCCTGCTGCTTCTGCTCGCAGCTATTTAAACATCCCCGCCATTATTTCAGCGGCCGAAGTGTCTGGCGCCGACGCCATTCACCCAGGCTACGGCTTCCTCGCCGAAAATGCTGACTTTGCTGACTGCGTTGAGCAATCAGGCTTTGCCTTCATCGGCCCGCGCGGCGACACCATTCGCCAAATGGGCGATAAAGTATCGGCCAAAGACGCCATGCTCGCCGCTGGCGTACCGTGCGTTCCTGGCTCTGAAGGTGCCTTACCGGACAACCCCATCGAAGTCATTGAGATTGCCAAAAAAGTGGGCTATCCAGTGATCATCAAAGCCTCTGGCGGCGGTGGCGGTCGCGGCATGCGCGTGGTTGAAAAAGCCGAAGACTTAATCAGCTCGGTAGAAATGACCAAAACCGAAGCCGCTGCGGCCTTTGGCAATCCCACCGTGTACATGGAACGCTACCTACAGCTGCCGCGCCATATTGAAATTCAAGTATTGGCCGACCAACACGGCAACGCAGTCTATCTAGGTGAGCGCGACTGCTCCATGCAGCGCCGTCACCAAAAAGTCATTGAAGAAGCACCGGCCCCAGGCATTACCGCCGAAGAACGTCAGCGCATTGGTGAACTGTGCGCCGACGCCTGTCGCCGCATTAATTACCGCGGTGCGGGCACCTTCGAATTCTTATACGAAAATGGTGAATTCTTCTTTATTGAGATGAACACCCGTGTTCAAGTAGAGCACCCAGTGACCGAAATGATCACTGGCATCGACATCGTACAAGAACAAATTCGCATTGCTGCGGGCTTCCCGCTGAGCGTGAAACAAGAAGACATCCAATTCAAAGGCCACTCCTTTGAGTGCCGCATTAACGCGGAAGATCCATTCACCTTCATCCCTAGCCCTGGCCGTATCGAAAGCTACCATCAAGCTGGCGGCCCCGGCATTCGTGTTGATTCGCACATTTACCAAGGCTATACCATTCCGCCTAACTACGACAGCATGATTGCCAAGCTAATCAGCTACGGCGACACCCGTGAAGAAGCCATGGCGCGCATGCGCGTGGCCCTCTCGGAAATGGCCATTACCGGCATTAAAACCAACGGTGATTTGCATCGCGAACTGTTCCAAGACGAAGGTTTTGTTAAGGGCGGCACCAGCATTCATTATTTAGAAAAACTACTGGCCGAGAAAAAAGCCAAAGCCAAAGAGTCTAAATAATGGCCTACCTACAAGCCTCCATTGAAACCGCCTCGGTGTTTGCCGAAGTGTTGTCAGACGCGCTCATGGATCACGGTGCGCTCAGCACCGCCATCCAAGACGCCTTTGCCGGCACCGACAAAGAGCAGCCGATTTTTGGTGAACCGGGTGAACCGCTAGAACAAATGTGGGACGAGAGCATCATCATCTCCCTCTTTGACGAAGATGCTGACGTCGCCGCCATCATTGGCGCGGCGGCTGCGGCGGTGAATCAACCGGTGCCGGCTTTTAAGCTGGAAACCTTGCCGGATCAAGACTGGGTGCGCCTCACTCAAGCTCAGTTTGACCCCATTCAGATTTCCAAACGCCTGTGGATCACCCCCACTTGGCATGAAGCACCGGACGCCAACGCCATTAACCTCAAGCTAGATCCAGGTCTGGCCTTTGGCACCGGCAGCCACCCCACCACGCGCCTATGCCTAGAGTGGTTAGACAACCACATCAGCGGCGGCGAAAGCGTGCTGGACTATGGCTGTGGCTCCGGCATTTTGGCGATTGCAGCGGTTAAGCTGGGCGCCGCGTCAGCCTTGGGCATCGACATCGACACCCAAGCCGTACGCGCCAGCCGTGACAACGCTGATCAAAACAACATCACCACCGCGGTCTTCACCCTGCCAGACGCCGCCCCTGAAGGCACGTTTGACGTCGTGGTGGCCAATATTTTGGCCAATCCATTGCGCATGCTGGGTGAAATGCTCGCCAGCCGCACCAATACCGGCGGCACCATCGTGCTGTCAGGCATCTTGGCCGAGCAAGCCGATGAATTGATGGGCATTTACCAAACTTGGTTCAATATGCATCCACCCGTCTTTTTAGAAGGCTGGACCTGCTTATCCGGCACCAAACGCTAGGCCGCAAAACAGCAACCAACGCCTCCCTCACCGGAGGTGTTTTTTTATGCCCAATCCACGCCCAATAGGCTGTTGCTGGGCTTTTATTTATGGCATGATGAGCCTTTATTCTTTCGCCTAACCACAGATATTGATGCCATGACCCCAGACACGCCCGTCAAGCCTACTTCGGCTTTTGTCCAATCCTTTCGGGAAGCCGCACCCTATATTCACCTGTATCGCCACCGCACCTTTGTGCTGGCAATCAGTAGCCGTACCGTGTACTCTGGGCGCTTCTTAGAAATCGTGCAGGACATCAACCTGCTCAGCAGCTTGGGCATTCGCGTGGTCTTGGTGCATGGCCTACGCACCTATACCCGAGCGCTGATGAAGCATGAAGCCAAAACCAATCCACCGCTTGAGCACGGCCGTCATCGCGTCACCACGCCTGATGCCCTAGCCTACATCAAACAAGCCGCAGGGCTGATCCGCTTTGAGATCGAAGCCGCACTGTCCATGGGCCTGCCTAATTCACCCATGCAAGGGGCACGCTTACGTGTGTCGTCCGGCAACTTCATCACCGCCAAACCGCTGGGCGTACTCGATGGCATCGACATGCAGCACACTGGCAGCATCCGCAAGATTGACACCGACGGCATCAAACAGCGTCTCCACGATGAAAATCTGGTCTTGGTCAGCCCCATCGGCTATTCCCTCAGCGGCGAGCTGTTTAGCCTTAATATGGAAGAAGTGGCCAGCCAATTGGCGATTAAGCTGGGCGCAGAAAAGCTCATTTATTTGGTTGAAGGCCAAGGCGCGGCCACGGCTGACGGCCAGCGCATCAGCACCCTCACCGCCCAAGAAGCCAAAAACCTGCTGGAGCGTACGCCACAGGCCGAAGACGTGCAGCGGGTCTTACCACAGGCAATTCAGGCCGTCTCCGAAGGCGTGAATCGCGCCCACTTACTTTCTAGCCTTGAAGACGGCGCCATGCTGCAAGAGCTGTTTACCCGTAACGGCACCGGCACCAGCCTGGCTCGCGATTCCTTCATCACCGTTCGCGAGGCCAATATTGACGACATCGCCGACATCATTAATCTGATTCGACCGTTAGAAGAACGCGGCGTGCTGATCAAGCGCAGCCGCGAAGAGCTAGAACACCACATCAATGAATATTCTATTTTGGTGCACGACCATCAAACCTATGGCTGCGTCGCCCTCTATCCCTATCCGGAGGAAAACATGGCCGAGCTCGGCTGCCTCGCTGTTGCGCCTGAAAAACGGGCCGCTGGCTATGGTGAACTACTGCTCAGCCACATCGAATACCGCGCCCGCATCGCCGGATACGATCAGCTGTTTGCACTGACCACCCAAACCAGCCATTGGTTTACCGAGCGTGGTTTTAAGCCCACCAACCACGCCAATTTGCCGGCCGCCAAACGCGCCCAATATGATGAGGCGCGCCACTCTAAGGTTTTGATTAAGGATTTAAACAGCTATTAGCCCTGCCACCGCCTTAGGCATACCCAGCAGCGCCAATATCCATTACAATAGAGCCATAACGATGCCGTCGCTTTGCCCCAGGCAAACAGACGGCCCATCACACAACCAACCATGAAGGACACAACATGACACGTATGGTTAACTGCATTAAATTAGGCAAAGAAGCCGAAGGCATGGCGTTCCCGCCCCTACCCAATGACTTAGGCAAACGTATTTTTGAAAACGTTTCTAAAGAGGCTTGGGAAGGCTGGATTAACTACCAAACCATGTTGATCAATGAAAACCGCTTGAGCCTAGCCGACGCCCGTGCTCGCCAATACATTGCCCAACAAATGGAACAATACTTCTTCGGCGACGGCGCCGACAGCATCGGTGGCTTTACCCCAGCGTAAGCCCCTTGCAAACCAAAGCCCAACCCCTTAATCGGCGTTGGGCTTTTTTATATTCATTAACCCGTAAAAAGCCCCTACACTGCCTCATCGCACAGTCTAGGGGCCTATTAATGGCCTAAAGCTCAGCAAAGGCGATCAGCCTGCCTACACGCCTTTTTCTGCCACGCGTTCGTGCGGCTCACGCCCCACCCAATCACACACAAACTGCCACGCCACACGGCCAGAACGGCCACCGCGCGAACGCGACCAGTCTAAGGCAGCATCACGGGCCACGTCGTCGTAAACCACGTCAGCATCACCCAACCAGTTGGCGACTGCTTGCAAATAAGCCTCTTGATCAAAGGGGTAAAAGCTCAGCCACAGGCCAAAGCGATCAGATAAAGATACTTTTTCTTCCACCGCTTCTTTTTCATGCACCTCGCCAGAGGCGCCTTGAGTGGCCTGATTGTCGGCAAAATACTCGGGCATGAGGTGGCGACGGTTTGAGGTGGCGTACACCAGCACATTGGCGCTACGCACTGACAGGCCGCCATCCAATGCCGTTTTCAGCGCCTTATAGCGGTCATCACCAGCGTCAAACGACAGATCGTCGCAGAACACAATAAAATGCTCTGGCCGCTCGGCCAGAATCTCCAATAGCTCAGGCAGCGTCACCAGGTCGGATTTATCCACTTCAATCAGGCGTAGGCCTTCTGCCGCGTATTCGTGCAGTAAGCCTTTCACCAAAGAGGATTTACCCGTGCCACGAGCACCGGTGAGCAGCACATTATTGGCGGGCTTACCGGCCAAGAACTGTTTGGTGTTGCGCACCAGCTTGGTCATTTGCAAATCCACCGCAGCCAGGCGACTCAACGGGAAGGTGTGAGGCTGGGGTAAGCTTTGCAAATAACCAGAGCGGCCGACCTGTTGCCAACGAAAGGCTAAGGCAGTCCAATCGATGTCTTGCTTCTCTGGCGGTAGCCAGGCATCCAAACGCGCCAATACGCTGCTGGCGCGCTTAAAAAATCTTTTTGCGGCTTTCATTTCTGATCCATTCCTTTAAAAAAACATACATTTTGTGATTGATCCTCCAGCATATAAAAAAAGCTTGCCCTAAGGCAAGCTGATTGTGACACTTTAGACATTCCTTACAAAACCGTTTGCGGAATTTCTTCGTGAATGATCTCTTTAATTTTGTTGCCCTCACCCATCACCACCACGCGCGGCTTATGATTTTTCAGTTCTTCGTCTGAAAAAGTCGCGTACGCGATGATGATGATCACGTCACCTGGCTGCACCAAACGGGCAGCGGCGCCGTTTAAACACACCACGCCACTGCCACGCTGGCCCGCAATCGTATACGTTTCTAGGCGAGCACCATTATTGTTATTCACAATGGCCACTTTTTCGTTCACCAAAATACCCGCCGCATCTAACAAGTCTTGATCGACGGTGATGCTGCCGACGTAGTTTAAGTTGGCTTCTGTGACCACGGCACGGTGAATCTTGCCATTTAACAGGGTGCGATACATGATTCCTTCTTTCTTTATGTGTGATTGCCCAACAAGGCTTAAGGCCTAGCTTAGGTTAGCTGGGGCAAAATGAAGAATAGGCCAACCGCTGGCGGTGGCTTGTTCTGTTAAAACAGGGTCAGGATTGACGGCTACGGGGTGATTCACCAGGTTCAGTAACGGCAGGTCGTTTTGCGAGTCGCTGTAAAAATAAACCGTTTTAAAGTCCGCCAATGCCTGTTCGCGCTCGCCTAGCCACTCATGTAGGCGCGTGATCTTGCCTTCTTTAAAGCTGGGCGTGCCTACGTATTGGCCGGTGTAACGCCCGTCCGCCGTTTGCTCAAGCTCTACGGCCAACAGGTGTTGAATGCCAAATTCAGCCACAATCGGCGCCGTAATAAAGCGGTTCGTGGCCGTGATCACCAAGACCTCATCGCCGGCATCAAAATGCGACTGCACTAAATCACGCGCGCCTTGGGGGATGACGGGCATAATATAATCGGCCATGAATTCCCGATGCAATTCGGTCAACTCAGCGGGGCTAAACTGAGTCAAAGGCGCTAACTGAAACGCCAAGAACTCATCAATGTCCATGGTGCCCGCTTTATATTGCTCATAAAAATAATCGCTGCGCTTGTCGTAAAACGCCTGGTCGACCAAGCCCTTATTGACCAAAAAGCGCGGCCACTCAACGTCTGAGTCGGCTAAAATCAACGTGTGGTCTAAATCAAATATGGCTAAGTTCATGTCTCCGTATGCTCCTGATTTAATAGTTTTTTTAATAATGGCAAAGTAATCGGCTTATGCAAGGCCATCGAGTAATGGTCTAACGCCTCCACGATTTGCATCAGGCTGTCCATGTCTCGGCGCCAATGGGTGAGTAAATAGCGAAACAATTCATCGCCAATCACCAGCTGCCGCGCCTTGGCCATTTCACGTAAAGAATTAATTTTTTCCAGATCGGTTAGGGCTTTGACCTCATACACCAAGCAATAGCCCATGCGCGTGCGCAAATCTTCGCGAATGTTTAAGAACGCCGGCGCCACATCGCCACTGATCAGCAAATGGCCGCCGCTTAAATCGCGAAACTGATTAAAAATAGAAAACAGCGTCACCTGTTCGTGGCCGCTTAGAGCCTCAACCGCGTCCACCGCCAAAAAGCGATTTTCGCGCAGATGATCACCTAAGGGTTCTTTAGAGGCATCCACATAAGCCGCGGCCTCGCCCTGCTCTAGGGCTTGGGCCACCCATGCTTTCAGTAGGTGGCTCTTACCCACGCCAGTGGCGCCCCAAACGTAAATAAAACGTTCTTGTTGATGTTGTAAAATATGAATCAGCTCACGGTTAGAGTCGCCCAAAAAATCATTGAAATCTGGATATTTTGGGGTGGTGGTCTGACTGTCAAATTCTAATATTAACTGGCTCACAGCGTCTCTACATCACTTCATCTATTGGTTTAAGGGCATTTTACCCTGCTTTGACGTTTGCTTAAATGGTTTTGTCGTCTTCTCTTGGCAAGGCTGAAGATAAAGGCTGCTGCTTACGCTGGTAAAAGCGGCTTTTCTCATAGCGCTCTAAGCCTTCACGCGCCAACACCACGGTAATCGCCGCCATAGGCAGCGCCAGCAACATGCCGACAAAGCCCATCAGCTCCCCAAACGCCATTAAGGCAAAAATCACCGCCAGCGGCGACAAACCAATGCGGTCCCCAACCAAATACGGCGTCACCAAGAAGCTTTCGATGGTCTGGCCGATGGCAAACACCGCCCACACCAGCAAAATGCTGGTAAAGGCGTCAAACTGTAATACCGCCGCCATGGTCGCCAACAGCAGGCCAAGAAAAGCGCCAACGTAGGGCACGAACACCAACATCCCTGCTACCATGCCAATCGCAAAGCCAGACTCCAGCCCCGTCAACCATAGGCCAATGCCGTAAATCAAGCCCATGATGAGCATGACAAGCAGCTGGCCGCTGATGAATTCGCGCAGCACCACGTGTAGGTTATGCGTAATGCGCTTGACGTCGCCAATGAAACGCCGCGGAATCAGCTTGCCCAAACGCGCCAGCAAATTAGGCCAGTCTAACAATAGGTAATACAGCACAAACGGCATCAAAAACAAATTGGTCATCAAGCCCACGACGTTGCTGCCGCCGGCAATGATTTGCGACGCATAATTGTTTAAAAAATTACGAATCTGGGCACTGTTGTCTTCCAGCAGGCTCAGCATGGCCTTACTGTCCAACTCCAGCTGGGTGCCAAACTGGCTGTTGATTTTAGGCAGCACACGGTCTTGCACAAAATGCACCATGCCTGGCAAACGTTGGAATAAAGCATCAAACTGGTGCACCAACATCGGCACCACAATGGCCACAAATAAAGCCACCACAATCACCGCCATCAAGAGCACCAGCAGCACCGCCGGCGTTCGTTTGATGCGTCGTTTGGTCAACTTGGTCACAAAAGGGCTTAAAATATAGGCAAAGATGGCGCCCACCACAAACGGCGTCAAAATACCTTTTATCTTAGTTATCAATAAGATAAATACAAAAAGAACCAGACCAAACACAACCCATGGCATTAAAGCTTGATTTCTTCTGCGATACATAGTGACTTTCAGGTAAAATAGAGCTTCATTCTAGCAAAGATAGATTTAAAATGGCTGAATTTCACCACCCGCTTCCTGATTTAGCCGGTGAACCAACCGCTTTAACTCATGCTATTTTGCCTGCATGATCTAGTAACAGCCGCTTTTCTAAGTAAACACTCACTAAAGTTAAAGGAAATAAACGCATCATGTCTGAATCGTTAAGCTATCGCGACGCTGGGGTTGATATCGACGCCGGAGATCAACTGGTTGAAAACATCAAACCTTTCGCCAAAAAAACCATGCGTCCAGAAGTACTCGGCGACCTAGGCGGCTTTGGTGCCTTGGTAGAAATCAGTAAGAAATACCAAGAGCCCGTATTGGTTTCAGGAACCGATGGCGTGGGCACTAAATTAAAACTGGCCTTCGACTGGGACAAGCACGACACTGTCGGCATTGACCTTGTGGCCATGAGCGTAAACGACATCTTGGTTCAAGGTGCCGAACCTTTATTTTTCTTAGATTACTTTGCCTGCGGTAAATTAGACGTGGCACGCGCCACCGACGTCATCAAAGGCATTGCCCAAGGCTGTGAAGAATCAGGCTGCGCCTTAATCGGCGGCGAAACGGCTGAAATGCCAGGCATGTACCCTGAAGGCGAATACGACCTAGCAGGCTTTGCCGTCGGCGTGGTGGAAAAATCAAAAGTCATCAACGGTCGCAGCATCGGCGCTGGTGACGTGGTGCTGGGCCTAGCCTCTAACGGCGCCCACTCTAACGGCTACTCTTTAGTGCGTAAAATCATCGACCGCGCCGCGCCTGATCTAGACGCGCCTTTCGATGGCGACAAAACGCTGCGCCAAACCGTGATCGCCCCTACTCGCCTCTACGTTAAACCCATTTTGGCAGCACTTAAAGAAGTCACCATCAAAGGTATGGCCCACATCACCGGCGGCGGCATCACCGAGAACGTGCCGCGCGTCTTGCCGGCCAACACCGTGGCTCAGCTAGATGCAGCATCTTGGACCTTTCCTAAGCTATTCCAATGGCTACAGCAAGAAGGCCAAGTGGCCACTGACGAAATGCACCGCACCTTTAACTGTGGCGTCGGCATGGTCGTGATCGTAGCGGCAGCAGATGCTGCGCGCGCCACTGAAATCTTAAGCGCTGCGGGCGAAACCGTTTACCAACTGGGCCACATCCGTGAGCGTCAGGGCGATGAGCACCAAACCCAAATCGCCTAAGTTGATTTAGGATAAAAGCTTAGGGTATCCTTACCTTAAGCTTTTTTTTAGCTTTGCTTTTGTGTCACCGTCGTACTGTCAGCGAGCGCAGCATGCTCGCCCCAAGGAGAAACATGAATAAGAAAATCGTCATCCTCATCTCTGGTCGTGGCAGCAATATGCAAGCCATTGTTGAGGCCAACATCCCCAACGCCGAAATTTGCGCCATTGTCAGCAACGACGCGCAAGCCGAAGGCATCGCCTGGGCAAAGGCCCGCGGCATCGCCACGCATGGCCTTGACCATAAAGAATTCCCTTCGCGAGAAGCCTTCGACCAAGCCTTAATTAAAGTCATCGACTTCTATCGCCCAGACCTTGTCGTTCTAGCCGGCTTCATGCGCATTTTAACCACGCCATTTTGCCTGCGCTACGAAGGCCGCATGATCAACATTCATCCGTCGCTATTGCCGTCGTTCCCAGGCCTACACACCCACCAAAAGGCCCTCGACCTTGGCTGTAAAGTGGCCGGTGCCACCGTGCACTTTGTCACTCCCCAGCTAGACCACGGCCCGATTATTGCTCAGGGTGTGGTACCAGTATTGAATGGCGACAGTGCCGACGACTTAGCTCAACGCATCTTGGCCGTTGAACACCAGATTTTTCCTAAAGCCGTGGCCGCTTTTGTCGCAGGCACCATTCGCCTGGATGAACGCAAGCAGTGCGTCCTCAACGACGACGCAGGCGCCGACGCCACGGCGCAACTGATTAGCTTCTAAAAGCCCATCATGCGCCCGCAGCCACTACAGCCCAAAAAAAGTAAGTTTATCTACACTGCCTTGCTGTGTTCCTTACTGCTTCATCTAGGCTTAGTGGCCGCGCCCATGCTGCGCCCGCCGGCACCTGAGCCAGAAGCACTGCAACCCGTGCGCATCACCCTCAACGAATACCAACTGGCGCCCGCGCCTGAGCCAGTCGAACCCAAACCACCTGTCAGCGCCCCACCGGTTCAGACCAAACCCGCCGTCATCAGCAACAAAGTTAAAGCCCCTATTCAGACCAAGCCTGCCGAAGCCACAGCTGAAACGCCTGACGTCAACACAGACCCACCCGCTCAGACTGACGACGCGGCCACGGCTGAGCCAGACCAAAACAGCCATGACGACGCCAGCGCCCAATCGTCAGCGAGCAACGACGCGGCCGGCACCGAGCAAACAACGCCAGAGCCTGACGACACGGCAACCGCAGAAGCAGACGCTGCCGCCGAAGCTCAAGCCTTAGCAGAGGCTGAAGCCGCGGCCCAAAAAGCCAAAAAAACCAGCTCCGGGCCCAAACTGTCGGAACAAGACATCGCCAATAATGGCAATGTGATTCAGCCTAAGGCCGGCA
>JAGNTR010000168.1 GCA_017987415.1 Neisseriaceae bacterium | reverse complement strand
CACTTTGGCCTTAATATTTGCAGCGGCCCTGCCCACAACGAGCCTGGCTCAGATGATGACAGAGCCGACCCCATCGGCAGCGTCTTTTCAGGAAGAGCCGATCAAGGTGTATGTCTCACTGTATGGCTTTGCCGCCAAGATTAAAGGCGACGCCGCCATCGGGCCCCTTAAGCAATCAGTCGATGTGCCTTTTTCCGATACTTGGGACAATCTTGATGGCGCCTATATGGCTTACCTAGACGTGGCCAAAGGCCGTTGGGGCGCCTACATCGACAAGCAATACGTTAAAACCAGCAATAAGGAGCAGGTCGGCCCTGCCCATACCCAGTTAAAAACCAAATTAGACCGCACCAGCGTAGGCATTTATGCCACCGCCTGGGACAGCGGCAGCAACGATCAAGGCCTGCGCTTTGTGCTGGAGTCCACCGTAGGGATGCATTTTACCAGCGTCACCGCCGACCTTAAGGCCAGCGCCATGGGCCTAACCAAAGAGGCTAATCGCTCCGCCTCCTGGAGCGAGCCCTTCATCGGCACCCGCTTTTTAGTCGACGTTAATCCACGCTGGAACGTCGCGGGGCAAGTCGACGTCGGCAGCCGCCACAGCAAAGGTTATCAAGCCTATCTAGGCTACCGAACCAAACTGTTTGATCGGCCGACTAATCTACGCCTAGGTTACCGCGTCATCGATCAGAAACATGAACAAGGCAATTTCATCTGGGACATTAAAGAAAGTGGCCCAGTCATTGGTTTAAGCCTGCAGCTGCGCTAATAAACCCTCTTAAAACCAGAAGTAAAAGGATGATTCATGTTAAAAAAAACCATCGTACTGGCCACCTCTTTGGCACTTTTGGCCACGGCCCCTTCTTTTGCCTGCACGCGCTTTGTCTACCAAGGGCCAGACAATAACACCATCACCGCCCGCTCTATGGATTGGAAAACCGACGTCGGCACCAATATTTGGATTTTGCCGCAAGGCATACAGCGCGACGGCAACGCCGGCCCACGATCAGTCAAATGGCAGGCCAAATACGGTAGCGTCATCGCTTCTGGCTACGACATTGCCACCACAGACGGGGTGAACGAAGCAGGCCTCAATGCCAACCTATTGTGGTTGGTGGAATCTGAATATCCTAATGCTAAAAAATCCAATAAGCCCACGCTGTCGTTATCGCTTTGGGCACAATATGTTCTAGATAATTTCGCCACCGTGGCCGAAACCGTGAAGGCGCTGGAAAAAGAACCGTTCATCGTCATCACCGACGCTGTGCCGGGCGAAAAACGTTTGGCGACTTTGCATCTGTCGATTTCAGACAGCAGCGGTGACAGCGCCATTGTCGAATACATCAACGGCAAGCAGGTCATTCATCACAGCCCTAAATATCAGGTCATGACCAACTCACCCACATTCGACCAGCAGCTGGCGCTTAATCAATACTGGAAACAAATTGGCGGCACCGTCATGTTGCCGGGTACGAATCGCGCGGCCGACCGCTTTGCACGGGCGTCTTTTTACGTCAACGCCATTCCCAAAACGGCTGACCTACAGCAATCTGTCGCCAGCGTCTTCAGCGTGATTCGCAACGTGTCCGTACCTTTTGGCCTCAATACCGAGGAAGAACCCAATATTTCCTCTACCCGTTGGCGCACCGTATTTGACCACAAGCGGCAGCTGTACTTCTTTGAATCGGCCGTCTCACCGAACCTCTTCTGGGTTGATTTGAAAAAAGTCGATTTCTCCAAGCAAACGGGGCAGGTTAAAAAACTGGACTTAGGCAAGGATCAAGGCAATATTTTTGCCGGTGAGGTCTCGACTGAATTCAAAACCAGCAAGCCGTTTGAATTTCTTGGCGTCTAGCCTATGATCGACTCAAGGCCAGCCTGCTCACCCAGGCTGGCCTTGCTGCATTCAGGCATGGCCGTTAGAATCAAGCCTTGTTTAGTTGTTTTAAAGGTTACCCCATGTCTCACCCTACGCCCAAACATTGGTCTATTGTCGAATACCTACACGAAACGGTGAAGAACCCCAATATTCACATCAAAGGAGAAAAAAGCTATTACAGCGCGGCGTGGAGCGGCTCTTTTGAAGACAGCGTAGTGCGCTATTTATATGGCGATGAATACAGCCTCAGCCACTGGGATTCTCCTTGGCCCGTTGATCAACTCTACATTGGCAACTATGTCTGCATCGGTGCCGAAGCCATTATTTTAATGGGCGGCAACCACACCCACCGCACCGATTGGTTTAGCCTCTACCCCTTTATTGAGCACATTGAAGACGCCTACATCGGCAAGGGCGACACCGTCATCCACGACGGTGCTTGGATCGGCATTCGCGCCACCATCATGCCCGGCGTCACCATAGGCGAAGGCGCCGTCATTGCCTCGGGCGCCATTGTCACCAAAGACGTCGCCCCCTACACCATCGTGGCCGGCAACCCTGCCAAACCGATTCGTCAGCGCTTTGCGCCAAAGGTGATTGGACAGCTGCTGGCACTACAGATTTATACCTGGTCAGAAGCCAAGTTCACCGCGCTACGACCGCTCTTGTGCCATGATCAAATCGAACAGCTCATGGCCGCCGCAGCAGCCTATGGTGCAGACTAAAGCGGGGATGCCTTAAAAGCGGTCTGTTGATTACCTAAAAACTGGCATGACCATCCAGCCATTGCCTTGGCTATGATGGCTGCGCTTCAGCTCTTTTTAATCGTTAAGACAGGCCCTAATATGACCACCCTAACCCTACGCCCGATTCAAGCCACCGATTTCGACGCCTGGCTGCCGCTTTGGCAGGCCTACCAAGATTTTTATGAGGTCGCCCTCGCACCAGAAGTGTCCACCACCCAGATGCAGCGCTTCTTAGATCCGAATGAACCCGTTCACGCCGCCGTGGCGCTGGTGGGTGACCAAATGGTTGGCTTTGTCCACTATGTGGTGCATCGCTCTACCTGGGCCGTTGCAGACTTTTGCTACCTAGAAGACCTCTACGTCGACCCCAGCGTCCGCGGCAGCGGTGCAGGCAAACGCCTGATCGAATGGGTACAGGCTTTTTCGCAACAGCAGCAGTGTGGCCGCCTGTACTGGCACACCCACCACACCAATGCTCGCGCACAAAAGCTGTACGACTGGATTGCGGCCAAATCAGGCTGCATTGAATACCGCATGCCGGTTTAAATCTATCCAACAAAACAAATCCGTAGCCTTAAACACGCCATGACAAGCAGCGGTGTTTAAGGCTACACTGACGGTCACGATCACCCCGTCCCTCTTTATCGCCATCAAGCCCCACGAGGCCTAGCCATGAGCAAGTCTTTTTCGCTGGAAACCATTCGCATCCGTCTGAATCAACCAGAGCTGCAAACCTTGGAGCGACATCTGCGCATTCAGCGCGTCTTGCGCGCCCTTATTCTAGAAGGCGTTTTGACGCCCGGCAGTAAGCTGCCGGCCAGCCGTACTCTGGCCCAGTCGCTCAGCGTGGC
Source organism: Neisseriaceae bacterium (assembly GCA_017987415.1). GTDB lineage: Bacteria > Pseudomonadota > Gammaproteobacteria > Burkholderiales > Neisseriaceae > JAGNPU01. The sequence continues at coordinate 1,589 of JAGNTR010000168.1, read as the reverse complement.
GCGCGACACGGTCGAAAATGCCTACATTCAGCTACAGCGCGATGGCTACATCACCCGCAAAGAAGGCTCTGGCAGCTATGTCGCCGATCTGATTGGCGCCAATCTCTATGGCCGCAGCGCAGCACGCGCCAAGCTTCGCCCACCCGAGCCCGTCAGCGCCAGCCTCAGCCAACGCGGTCAGCAAGTGTTGGCTTCCGGCGGCGTTGTCGATCAGCAAGTCCCCAAGGCATTTACCACCGGCTTGCCGGAGACGCGCGCCTTCCCTATCGACGTGTGGTTGCGCCTGCACCGTAAAGTCGTCCTGGAAACCCCACATCATGGCCTGCTGCACGCCGACCCTCAGGGCGCCGCACCGCTGCGTGAGGCCATTGCCACTTATTTAAACCTCGAACGCGGCGCCAAGGTTACCGCCCAGAATATTTTGGTATTGAGCAGCACCCGCCAGGCCTTGACGCTGTGCGCCCACATGCTGGTAGACACCGATGGGCCCATTTTAATGGAAAACCCCGGTTATTTTGGCGCCAAAAAAGCCTTTGAAGCCGCCCAAACCCGCGTGGTGCCGATCGACGTCGATGAGTCAGGCATTCGCATTGATCAGCTTCTGGCCGACACCAGCGGCGCGCGCTGCGTCTACGTCACCCCCTCACATCAATACCCTACGGGCGTGACCCTATCTTTAGAGCGTCGTCTCGCCCTCATCGACTGGGCCCAGCAAAACCAGGGCTGGATCATCGAAGACGATTACGACAGTGAATTTCATTACGATGGCCTGCCCACGGCCTGTGTACAAGGCCTAGACCCATACCAGCGTACCCTCTACATCGGCACCTTCAGCAAAACCCTGTTTCCAGGCTTACGCATTGGCTACATCGCCCTGCCGCCTAGCCTCATGCCTGCCATGGTGGCCGCCCGCAGTATTCTGGATGGGCACACGCCGCTGAACAACCAGCTCACGTTGGCCCGCTTTATGGCCGATGGCCACTACAACGCCCACGTACGGATGATGCGTCAGCTTTATGCCGCCCGAAAAGCGGCCTTATTAGCGGCGATAGACGCTCATCTGGCCGACGTCATCCAGCCCATCGGCCCTAGAAAAGGCGGCGGTCTCTTACTGGCCTGCCGCCTACAGCCTGACTACGATGAAGCCACCACCCTCGCCCAAGCCGCCGACGCCAGCATTGCGCTGCCTGGACTTAGCCGCCTGTATCTGGGGCCTAAGCCCCTATTTGGCTGGGTATTAGGCTATGCCTCGCTCACGCCGCATGAAATCACCACCACCATCCAAGCACTCAGTCAGGCCTTAAGCCGCCCGAGCACGCCAGCGCCCGTGCAAGATTAAATGACACAACAGGCCCGCCACCAGCCCCCAAAAGGCACCGCCCACGCCTAAAAGCGTAACATTGGCCGCCGTCGCTAAAAAAGTGATCAGCGCCGTTTCGCGCGTGCGCACGTCTTGCATGGCGCTGGCCAAGCTACCGCCTATGCTGCCCAAGAGCGCCAAGCCAGCCAAAGTGGCAATAAAGGCCTTAGGCAAAATCAAGAACAGCGTCGCCAAAGTCACGCCAAACACGCCCACCAAAACATACAGC
>JAGNTR010000167.1 GCA_017987415.1 Neisseriaceae bacterium | reverse complement strand
GATTCTAACGTGTTGGACAAAGTGGCCATGGTTTATGGTCAAATGAACGAACCTCCTGGTAACCGTTTGCGCGTTGCGTTGACCGGTTTGACCATGGCGGAACACTTCCGTGATGAAAAAGACGAAAGCGGCAAGGGTCGTGACGTGTTGTTCTTCGTAGACAACATCTACCGTTACACCTTGGCTGGTACCGAAGTATCTGCATTGTTGGGCCGTATGCCTTCTGCAGTGGGTTACCAACCAACGCTGGCTGAAGAAATGGGCCGCTTGCAAGAGCGTATTACCTCAACTCAAACCGGTTCTATTACGTCTATTCAAGCCGTATACGTACCTGCGGATGACTTGACTGACCCATCTCCAGCCACAACGTTTGCTCACTTGGATGCAACCGTGGTATTGAGCCGTGACATTGCGTCTTTGGGTATTTACCCAGCGGTTGACCCGCTAGACTCAACTTCACGTCAGCTAGACCCTGCTGTGATCGGTGACGAACACTACGACGTGGCTCGTGGCGTGCAAAACACTTTGCAAAAATACAAAGAATTGCGTGACATTATCGCCATTTTGGGTATGGATGAGTTGTCTGACGAAGATAAATTGGTTGTGGCTCGCGCCCGTAAGATCCAACGTTTCTTCTCACAACCATTCCACGTGGCTGAAGTGTTTACCGGCGCGCCTGGTAAGTATGTGTCACTACGCGACACCATTGCTGGCTTTAAAGCCATCTTGGCAGGCGAATATGACCACCTACCAGAACAAGCGTTCTACATGGTCGGCTCTATCGAAGAGGCTGTGGCTAAAGCACAAACCTTAAACTAAGGAGACAGGCATGACTACCATGCGAGTTGAAGTGGTCAGTAGTGAACAAAGCATCTATTCTGGTGAAGCAACCTTCTTGGTTGTGCCAACAGAAGAGGGTGAGTTGGGCATCTATCCACGCCATATTCCTATTTTAAGCAAAGTGCGTCCTGGGGTGTTGGTTTTGACCGTCCCAGGTCAAGCTGAAAAAGTTTCGGTAGCGGTATCTGGCGGCCTTTTAGAAGTTCAGCCTGATGCGGTTACCGTATTGGCCGAAATCGCTGTTCGCGCTGATGATTTGGACGAAGCTCGCGCTTTAGAGGCTCAAAAAGCCGCTAAAGAGCGTTTGGCCAAAGCAAAAGACGAAAAGTCGACTGCCGATGCTCAAGCCGCTTTGGCGTCTGCCATTGCCCAGCTGAAAACTTTGGAATATTTACGCAAACGTGCGGGTCACTAAGTAAGAGACTCAAACCGAAAAAAAGCCGCTTTTATAGCGGCTTTTTTAGTTGTACGCCCCATGATTGGGCGTGTGCCAGAATGAACTGAAGAGACAAAGAATGAATGCAGTGTTGTTGGCCGTTTTGGTCATGTTGGTGTTGTCCGTGGCCCGCGTCCACGTAGTGTTAAGCCTGTTAATCGGCGCCTTAGTGGGCGGCCTGGCTGGCGGCCTAGGCGTGGTGAAAACCGTGCAGGTGTTTCAAGACGGCTTAGCCGGTGGCGCCACGATTGCGCTCTCTTACGCGATGCTGGGCGCTTTTGCGATGGCCATTGCCCACTCAGGCCTGCCGCAGGCCATTGCCAACTGGGTGATCGCCAAAATCGAGGGCGCAGGGCGGGGCGGCCTGGTTAAATGGAGCGTGTTGTTGGCCCTAGTCGGCATCAGCATCAGCAGCCAAAACATCTTGCCGATTCACATTGCATTTATTCCCCTGATTGTGCCGCCGCTCTTAGTGGCCATGACCAAATTAAACCTCGACCGTCGCGCCGTCGCCTGCTGCCTGACCTTTGGCCTGGTGACCACGTATATGTTTTTACCCTATGGCTTTGGCGATATTTTCTTGAATAAAATCTTGCTCGCCAATATTCAAAAGTCCGGCCTCGACATCAGCGGCATCAACGTCATGCACGCCATGGCCATCCCCGCCCTAGGCATGGTGGGGGGCTTATTGATTGCCGTGTTGATCACCTACCGTAAGCCGCGCCAATATGCCCTCATCGGCGCCACCGAAGCGAATAGCGAGGCGCCGGCCTCTTCTCCGTGGCGCACCGGCATTGCCCTGACCGCCGTGGTGTTGGCCTTTGTGATTCAGGTGAAAACCGGTTCCATGATTGTCGGCGCCTTGGTAGGCTTTGTGCTCTTTATGGTGTCGGGCGTGGTGCGCTGGAAAGACGCCGATGACGTGTTTAACCAAGGCCTTAGAATGATGGCGCTGGTGGGCTTTATCATGATTTCGGCGCAAGGCTTTGCCGAAGTGATGAAGGCCACCGACCAAATCAAACCCATGGTGGATGCCTCGGCCGCGCTGTTCGCCGGCTCCAAAGGCATGGCTGCCTTAGCCATGCTGGTGGTGGGCCTCATCATCACCATGGGCATTGGCAGCTCGTTTTCGACCGTGCCCATCATCGCCGCGATTTACACGCCACTGTGCTTAAGCATGGGCTTTTCGCCGCTGGCCACTGTGGCCTTAATCGGCGCCGCTGGCGCTTTAGGCGATGCCGGCTCGCCCGCCTCAGATTCCACCCTAGGGCCAACGGCAGGCCTGAACGTGGATGGGCAGCACGACCACATGCGCGACACGGTCTTGCCCACCTTTTTACATTTTAATATTCCTGTTATGATCACGGGATGGATTGCAGCGATGGTATTGTGAAATGAACGACATAGACACCTTAAGCGAGCGGCTGATCGAGGCCGAAATTAAATTGGCCTTACAGGACGAGCTCTTGGACGCCTTAAATCGCCGTATGGCGGAACTACAGGCGCAGCTAGACCTACAGCAGGCACAGCTGCGCATGCTGTATCAGCAAGGCATGGACAAAGGAGGCGACGGCAGCGATGAGCCGCGCTCTTTGTTTGACGACATCCCCCCTCATTATTAATGCTCAGCTGAAAGCCCCTTCATGATTGACCCTACAGCGGCGACCCCTGCGGCGCCGCTTCGTTACAGCTGGCCTCAGGCCATTAAAGTGTCTCTACCCATCGCCATGGGCTATCTGCCCGCTGGCGCCGCCTTTGGCGTGCTCGCCAGCGTAGCGGGTATTCCTTGGTGGGTGAGCATCTTCATCAGCATCGTGGCCTTTTCTGGCGCCGCCCAATACGCTGCCATTCCACTGTTTGCCAGCGGCGCTGGCCTATTCAGCATCAGCTTTAACACCTTGCTCATTAACCTTAGGCACGCTCTGTATGCCTTGCCTCTGCTCGATGCGCTGCCCAAGAGTCGGCTCAAGCGCAGCTATTGCCTGTTCACCCTCACCGATGAATGTTTTTCGCTGATGACGACCTTGTCCAAGCCAGAACAAAAGGCCGTATTTTTCAAAATGGCGGTGTTGGTGCACGGCTATTGGATTGGGGCGACGATTCTGGGCCTGCTGGTGGGGCAACAGCTGGCCCATTTGGTGCCGAACTTAGATTTCGCTTTAGCATGTTTATTCGTGATTTTGTGGTTTGAGCAGGTTAAGGCCAAGCAGGTTTGGTGGCCCAGCGCGCTGGCCATCGTGGCCTTTGCCCTCGGCGCCTGGCTCATGCCCCAGTTTGTGCTGGTACTGGCTTTAGTGCTGTGCATGCTGGTGATCTTGGCGCGTAGCCTGCTGTTGCCTCAGGAGGCCGCATGAACACCACCTTGATTTTGGCCGGTACAGTCTGCATGGGCGTGATCACTTTTTTATTGCGCGCCTTCCCAACCCTCGTGCCCAAGCCGTGGCTGGATTCGCGCGTGTTGCGGGCGCTTAACTTTGCCCTGCCCATCAGCGTGATGGTGGTGTTGATCTTGGCTAGCCTGAGTCTGAGCGAGGCCAAGTTTAGTCTGCCGCGCCTGAGCGCCGAAGTGCTGGCGCTCGGCGCCGTGCTGTTAACCTATGTGTTTTGGCGCAATGTTTTTGTGAGCGTCATCGTGGGGGTGGCGTCGCTCAATGGCTTGATTTGGCTATTAGGCGCTTAATGCAGCCTGAGTGATGCTTTCGCCCCAACGGTGTGGATCGTTGGGGCGAAAGTCGTTTAGGCGTGGTGGGTATGGATATTAAAGCAGCGGCGCAGATCGGCTACGTCGCAGCTTAAGAGGCGCAAGAAGTCTTCGCGATAAAAAGGATGCGCCTGCTGGCCTTGCCGTTTGGCGCGCCAAAAGCGGCGGCATTGTTCTGGGTAGAGCAGGAGGCCGGTGATCAACACCATGCGCAGATAGGGGCTGCGTTTGCCGTTGCCCCATAGGTAATACTGCATTTCGATCTCGCCCAAAACCGTCGGCGGAATCGCCGTCAGTACGTGGGCCACGTCATGGTCTTCAAACTGAGACAAGAGGGTGTAGCGGTGCTGGCTTAAAAACTGCCCCAGGGCCTGGCCCAAGCTGTCGTTGGGATAGGCCGTCATTTTTGCCGAGTCCAAGCGCCAAGCAGGCTTGGTTTTATAGGCGCGTTGATACAAGGGGCGGCTCAGCCGATAGCCAAAAATGATGAAGGTTTTACGCATAGAGTGGTCAGGAATCGAAAAGAAGGTCAATGTGCTCGATCATAGCTTAACCACGTTAAAAACATGGTTAATTTGCCTATCTTTACCTAATGAAGGCAGTGTGTGTTTAAAACGTTTTTTCTAGCGAGACATACCATTGTTGATTTTGCCTGCTGTAAAAAGCGGGCAGATTGCTGCGAATTTTTTGATAGCGCACATTCAGCTTAGGCGTGAGGCCTTTGAAATGCAAGGCGCGGTGCCATAGGGCAAGATTGGCTTGGTATTCGGTGTCTTTTCTGGTTTGGTTTAGAAAAAAATGGGGAGCGTCAAATTGGCGTTGGCCATAGCGCAAGTTGACTCGGGTGCTGATGCCCCCGGCCAGCTCTTTGGCAAAGCCAATGCGGGCGCTGATTTTTTTAGAAGACTCATCCACAGCCTGAAGACGGTCGATTTGATGATCTAGGCCGCCATGCAGCATGAAGGTGGGCGACATAAAATGGGCCAGCGTGCCGGAAAAAGCATGTAAGTTGCCTTGATAGCGGCGTAAGGCAGCGTCGGCATAGCGTTTATGGGCGTAAGTATAGGCGCCAATAGCCTGTGTTCGGGGCGACAACCAGCGG
>JAGNTR010000166.1 GCA_017987415.1 Neisseriaceae bacterium | reverse complement strand
ACCCATTGACTTACTTTTTAAGAAAAACTGTCGCACTTATGCAATTAACTGATTTTTGGCTGCAATGCCTCACTCGTTTAAAAAATGAGCTATCGACGCAACAATACGAAACTTGGATTCGTCACCTAACCGTGGACGAGTCTGAGACGAATTGGATTGTATACGTGCCGAATAACTTTATGCTGAGCTTTGTGAAGGACCGCTTTTTTGAAGGCATCGTCGCCATTCACGCTGAGCTCACCCCTACTAGCCTACCCTTGATCCTCAAAGTAGGCAAAGGCCAAACCGTGGCCTTAGCAGAAGCAAAGAAGCCCAGCGCGGCCGAAGCCATCATGCCTAAGCACGTCCAAAGCGTGCCCAGAGTGCCCGTCAGCGTACCGGTACAGCCTATTTTAAACGTCAACGACACCGACGAAGAGAAAATCAAGCGGGCCGAAAGCATCAGCCACACTCATGAAAACACGCGCTTAAACAGCGCCTACACTTTCGACACCCTGGTTGAGGGCAAGGGTAACCGCTTGGCCTGCGCCGCGGCTCAGCATATTGCTGAAACCCCAGGCGACAGCAACTACAACCCTTTATTTATTTATGGCAGCACCGGCCTGGGTAAAACCCACTTGGTCCAGTCTATCGGTAACCGCGTCTACCAGCTCAACCCTAAAGCCAAAGTGCGCTACATTCACGCCGAAAGCTATGTGCGCGACATCATGCGCGCCTTTAGAGAAAAATCGTTTGACCAATTTAAACAGTATTATCACTCGTTGGATTTATTAATCATCGACGACGTGCAGTTTATTTCGGGCAAAGACCGCACCATGGAAGAATTCTTCTATTTGTTTAACTATCTTGTGGACACGCAAAAACAGGTGGTGATGACCTGTGATACTCTACCCAATAAGATAGACGGCATGGACGACCGCTTAAAATCGCGTATGTCTTGGGGCCTAACGGTTGAGTTAGCGCCGCCTGAACTGGAAATGCGCGTGGCCATTTTGCAGCGCAAGGCCGAACAGTCTAACGTGCGCCTAGCCCATGAGCCGGCGTTCTTTATTGCCCAAAGCATCCGTTCCAACGTGCGTGAATTAGAAGGGGCCTTTAAGAAGGTGGTCGCCACCAGTAAATTCTTAAACGCCGAGATCGACACCGAATTGGCCAAATATGCCTTACAAGACATTTTGGCCACGACCCAGCGTCAAATCACCATCGATCAGATTCAAAAAATTGTGGCCGACTATTACCACATCAAGGTCAACGACATCTTAGGTAAAAAGCGCACGCGCGCCATTGCCCGACCCAGACAGATCGCCATGACCTTGGCCAAAGAACTGACCCAGCAAAGCTTACCCAGCATTGGCGACGCCTTTGGCAATCGTGACCACACCACGGTGCTGCACGCGAACAAAACCATTAACGAATTCAAAAAGACCGACCCCGAAGTCTCACAAGACTACGAAGCGCTCTTACGCATACTACGCAACTGAACTTGAATGACACTTTCTTAAGGAATTGATTATGCTTATTTTACAAGCTGAACGTGATGCCCTGCTCAAGCCATTGCAAATGGTGACAGGGATTGTGGAGCGTCGCCACACATTGCCCATTTTGTCTAACGTTCTGATTGAGAGCAAAGGCGGTCAAACCCATATTTTGGCCACCGACTTAGAAATTCAAATTCACACCCTAGGCCCCACCACCAGCACCGAAGACTTTCGGGTGACCACCAACGCCAAAAAGCTACAGGACATTTTACGTGCCCTACCCGACAATGCTTTGGTGTCATTGGAACAGGCCGACAACCGCATGACGTTAAAAGCAGGCAAAAGCCGCTTTAACCTACAGACCCTACCGGCCGACGACTTTCCGCTATTGTCAGTAGGTGAAGACATCACTTCTTGCTTTAGCCTACCGCAAGAAGCGTTCAAGCAAATGTTGTCTCAAGTTCAGTACAGTATGGCCGTGCAAGACATCCGCTACTATTTAAATGGTTTATTGATGCAAACCGAAGGCGACCAGCTGCGCCTAGTGGCCACCGACGGCCACCGCCTAGCCTACGTTTGCTGCACCATCGACGCTCAACTGCCCAAAGCCGAAGTGATTTTGCCGCGCAAAACCGTGATTGAATTATTCAAACTATTGAATCAGCCAGAAGAGCCGCTGACCATTGAATTACTGACCAATCAAGTGCGCCTACGCTGCGGCGACACCGTGATCGTGAGTAAAATCATCGACGGTAAATTCCCAGACTTTAACCGCGTCATCCCCTTGGATAACGACAAAATCTTCTTGGTGGGCCGCACCCAGCTATTAGGCGCCTTAGAACGGGCCGCTATTTTGGCCAACGAAAAATTCCGCGGCGCGCGCTTACAGATCAAGCCCGGCGTATTAAGCGTGGTGTGTAGCAATAACGATCAAGAAGAAGCCCAAGAAGAAATCGAAATCGCCTACCAAGGCGAAAGTTTAGAAGTAGGCTTTAACATTGCCTACTTAATGGACGTGTTACGTAACGTCCACGTGGATGACCTACAGTTGGCCTTTGGCGATGCCTCACGCTCAACCTTGTTCACCATCCCTGAAAATCCAAACTTTAAATACATCGTGATGCCGATGCGCATTTAACCTCGCCTTAAGCGCGTCACGAAACGGTGACTCACGTCACCGTTGGTTATTTATATTGAAGAAAACGAGAAAAGACTATGACCCAACCCGATTACGGTGCCGACAGTATTAAAGTATTAAAAGGCTTGGATGCGGTACGCAAACGCCCCGGCATGTATATTGGCGACACCCAAGACGGTACGGGCTTGCATCACATGGTGTTTGAAACCTTAGACAACGCCATTGACGAAGCCCTAGCCGGCCATTGCGACAAGATCACCGTCACCATCCATGCTGACAATTCTATTTCTGTGGAAGACAACGGTCGCGGCATTCCCACCGACATCCACCCAGAAGAAGGCCGCTCAGCGGCCGAAGTGATCATGACCATTTTGCACGCCGGTGGTAAATTTGACAGCAACAGCTATAAAATTTCCGGTGGCCTGCACGGGGTGGGTGTGTCCGTAGTCAACGCCCTATCAGACTGGTTGCGCCTGACCATTGCCCGTAACGGCATCCTGCACGAAGTAGAGTTTCAGCGCGGCGAAACCGTTGAACCGCTGAAACAGATTGGCCCCACCGACAAGCAAGGTACCCGCGTGCACTTTATGGCCAGCGTGGAAACCTTTGGTGAAGTGGTGTTCAACTTTGACATCCTCGCCAAACGTATTCGCGAACTGTCCTTCTTAAACAACGGCGTTGGCATCAAGCTGGTTGACCAGCGCAACGATCGCGTTGAAGACTTCGCCTTCAGCGGCGGCGTGGCCGGTTTTGTGACGTATCTGAACCGTAAACGCACCGTTTTACACCCGAACGTGTTTTACGCCACCGGCGAAAAAGACGGCATGAGCGTGGAAATCGCCATGCAGTGGAACGACTCCTACCAAGAATCGGTACAGTGCTTCACCAACAACATTCCACAACGCGACGGCGGCTCTCACTTGACCGCCCTACGTCAGGTGATGACCCGTACCCTGAACCAATACATCGAAGCCAACGAAGTGGCCAAAAAAGCCAAGGTCGACACCACCGGTGACGACATGCGCGAAGGCCTGACCTGTATTTTATCGGTAAAATTACCCGACCCTAAATTCAGCTCACAAACCAAAGACAAACTGGTGTCTAGCGAAATCGGCCCTGTGGTAAACGAAATCGTCAACCAAACCTTGACTGAATTTTTGGAAGAAAACCCCAACGACGCCAAAATCATCTGCGGCAAGATCGTGGACGCCGCCCGCGCCCGTGACGCTGCCCGTAAGGCGCGTGAGATCACCCGCCGCAAAGGCGTGATGGATGGCCTAGGCCTGCCCGGTAAGCTGGCCGACTGCCAAGAAAAAGACCCTGCGCTATCTGAACTGTATTTAGTCGAAGGGGACTCGGCCGGTGGCTCTGCCAAACAAGGTCGTGACCGTAAAAACCAAGCCATTTTGCCGCTCAAAGGTAAAATCTTAAACGTCGAAAAAGCGCGCTTTGATAAAATGCTGGCCAGCCAAGAAGTGGCCACGCTGATCACCGCCTTAGGCTGTGGCATTGGCAAAGACGAATACAACCCAGAAAAACTACGCTACCACCGCATCATCATCATGACCGATGCCGACGTGGACGGTGCCCACATTCGCACCCTGCTGCTGACCTTCTTCTACCGTCAGATGCCTGAACTGGTCGAGCGTGGCCACATTTACATCGCTCAACCACCGCTCTACTTGGCCAAGCACGGTCGCCAAGAACGCTATCTGAAAGACGATGCCGAGCTAGAGCAATTCCTATTGGGCCTCGCCATTAACGGTGCCGAACTGGTGAGCGGCGACGTACACATGGTGGGCGACGAATTAGCCGCCTTGTCTAAGCAATACATTGCCGCCAAAAACGCCATCGAACGCGAAAGCCGCGCCCTTGACCATTTGGTGTTGGAAGCCTTGTTATTCGTTGATGCACTCGACTTAAGCAGCGAAGCCAGCACGCTTGACGCCATCGCGCGCCTACAGCCGTTTGTGCCGGCCGACCAAGTGGTTTTGAGTCATGCTCAAACTGAAATTCCTGCTAACGAAGAGACTGAAACCGAAGCGCGCACCGAACACCTGATTCGCATCACCCGTAAACTGCACGGCAACGTGATGGTGACGTTCTTGGATCAAGGCTTCTTAAACCGCAGCGACTATCGCACCATCAACGAAACCGCCCAGCAGCTAAAAGGCCTGATTCAGCCCGGCGCCTATATGCGTAATGGTGACAATAAGCGCGACATCAAAACCTTTGGTGACGGCCTAGAGTACTTGATGACCGACGCCAAAAAAGGCCTGTCTATCCAGCGCTACAAAGGCCTAGGCGAGATGAACCCAAGCCAGCTGTGGGAAACCACCATGGACCCTAGCGTGCGCCGCCTGTTGCGCGTGCGCATCGAAGACGCCGTGGCCGCCGACGATGTGTTTGTGACCTTAATGGGCGACGAAGTAGAACCGCGTCGCGCCTTTATTGAAGACAATGCG
>JAGNTR010000042.1 GCA_017987415.1 Neisseriaceae bacterium | reverse complement strand
TTTCTCCAGCCCAATACAAAGGGCCTTAAATGACAAAATCACAGGCCCTTTGGTTAAATTTACGCTTAATTTATGGCAAACCCGACTACTCAGACATGCCGATTAAATCGGTTCCGTAAGAATTATCAATCGCACACAGCCATCGACCATCTACGCTGCGCGTAAACACATAGGTCGCCCGCCTATCCATGCTGTAGGCTTGCTCATCTTTCTCTGAAGCCAAAAACGTTTGCGACAGCACCAAAACCGTGTCGCCCGCCTCAAGAAACACCATTTCGCCCTGGGTGGGCGTCAGGCTGTTTTGAAAGTAAGCGGCAATCTTAATGAAGGCAGCTTTAATTTCGTCTTTACCGCGGGCAATCATGTCGCCCTTCACCACCAGCACCGCGTCGTCTGTATAGTGAGCCATCAGGCCGTCAAAATCTTCACGCCTAATCGCCTCATCGCACGCCTTTATCAAGTCTCTTATTGCCTGCATCCTTCTGTCCTTTAACTGTTTTAAGGGCCATAAAAAAACCGAACCGCAAAGCCTGCCGTTCGGTTACGCTTGAGCACGATCTAGACTAACAAAAAAATCAGTGCGCGGCCATTATTCTGGCCGTTTTTTGGGTAGCCAAGCCCAGCACATCGTGGCCTCTATCGGCACTTCACCACGCTCATCGGTGACGATGCAGGGCACGATAAAATCGCCCTTGTCTTCATTAACCAAACGCGCGGCCATGTCCTCAGGCAAGGTCGCCACGGCCTTCATGTCGCCAACGGAGCGTTTGGTGTAGTGGATGGTCATACTTTTAAGCAACATCAGTTTGTCGTCAGGGGTATTCATGCCCACCACAAAACCGGTAGCGGTTTCGGCCAATAAAGCCATTGCGGTCGCGTGCACGCCCTTAATGTGGTTTTGAACTTTACGTTGATTTTTGACCCGTACAATCACCTGCTCTTGGCTGACTTCATCAAACGCTAAGCCCGCCGTGCTTAAAAAAGGCACCACCCGCCCTAAGGCGATGGTTTTGGCGCGATTGCCTAATCCCGCTGGCCATCGGTCTAACTTTGCCATCATGGCCGACATTCTGTTTTTTATGCGCATATTTCTTCCTTGTTGACGTTAACGCAGCGCCCAATTTAAGTTATGATGAGCTTCTTTTATCTGCTTTGGCTTAAAATGTGATGAACACGCTCAAATTCACCAAAATGCATGGACTAGGTAATGATTTTATGGTGGTTGATGGGATTACTCAATCTTTTAAACCGAGTAAAACCTCTATAAAACAATGGGCTGACCGTCACTTTGGCATTGGCTTTGATCAACTGCTGCTGATCGAAACGCCAGCCTCGCCAGACAACGATTTTAAATACCGAATTTTTAACGCCGACGGCTCTGAAGTCGAGCAGTGCGGCAACGGCGCACGCTGTTTTTTTCGCTTTGTCATCGACAAAGGCCTGACCACCAAAACACAGTTACGCATCGAAACCAAAAAAGGAGTGATTGAGCCACGCCTCGAGCCTAATGGCTTAATTACCGTCGACATGGGCCAGCCTAGGCTCAGCGCCCAAGAGATTCCCTTTGTACAGTCAGCAGCAGAACCGACCGATGCCCTACAGCATCGCCTAAGCCTGACCGACGACAGCATTAATATCAGCACCGTCAACATGGGCAATCCCCATGCCGTGCTGTTGGTCGATGATGTCGACGCCGCACCGGTGGCGCTTATGGGCGCCGAAATTGAGCGTCATCCGCAGTTTCCAGAACGGGTTAACGTGGGCTTTATGCAGCTTGTAGATGCCGACACCATTCGCCTACGCGTGTTCGAGCGCGGCGTTGGCGAAACCCTCGCCTGCGGCACCGGCGCCTGCGCTGCCGTGGTAGCAGGCATCCGCCTAGGCTTATTAAACCACACCGTTTTGGTCCACCTACCTGGCGGCGACCTGCGCATCAGCTGGGCCCCAGGCCAGGCGGTGATGATGACGGGGCCAGCCCAAACCGTTTTTGAAGGGGAGTTAGTGATTCATGAATGAAGCCAGCCTATTGGATTTTTTAAAAAATCATCCTGAGTTTTTATTGACCCACGCCAAGATACTCGGCATTCAGCCCAATAATGACAAGATCACGGCCTTTGCCGAGGTCAAACTACAGGCCAATGAAATCCGTACCCAGCGCATGGAACAACACCTGAATGACGTCATCGACAATGCGCGCCACAATCAGGCTCTGATCGAAACGCTATTCAATCTTGACCATGCTCTAATTGGCGCCACAAGCCTAGCAGACATCACCACGGCCTTGACCAAGGCCATGACCGAAGGCTTTGATTTGCCCTACTATGTACTGAAGCTCGTACAGCCTGCACACAGCATCCAGCCGACTTTACCGGCAGCGCTACTGCTCAATGAAGGCGGCAAAGCTTACGAAAAGCTTAACCAGCTCAAGCGCAGCGTTTGCGATCAGTATTTGGCCGACGATGTTTTGGCTTGGCTACCGCCTTCAGCCACCACATTACAAAGCTTTTTAAAAGTACCGCTGCTCACGCCCGAACAAGGCTTTATGGGGGTATTAATCGTGGCCAGCCCTAACCCTCAGCATTTTGGCCCAGAGCAAGATACCCACTACATGGATCATCTGGCCCAAAACCTAGGCGCCGCCCTTAACCGTCTTTTCACCGTACGGACTGCATGAACATTAATCTGATCGTGGCGGCGCTCTTTGCCGCCCTCTTTGTGTGGCAATGCGCCCAATACCGCGAAACCAAGTGGCTATTGGCCAGCCTAATTTTATGGCTAGGCTTCACCTTCAATCTCAGCAGCACCCTGCCCTCGGTGTATACCTTCAGCAATGCGCTGTATCACAGCCACGTGGCCATTTTTATTGGCAGTTTGATTTATTTCATCAATCAAGTGCGCTGGGACAAAAAAAATCGGCTGATCCGCTTTAATCCAGCCAGCGGGCCATTTTTGCCTTATTTGGCCATGGCCTTAGTCTTCATGCACCTTGGCTTCGCCGCCTTATCCGCTTGGGTGTGGTGGCTGTATCCAGCGGGCCTGACCTATTTTGCGGCCTATAGCCTGCCGCAGCTGTACCTGCTTCAGCCCACCTATTTTATGGGCATGACCCTCTCACTCACCGGCCTGATGATGATACGCGCGCGCGCCAAAAACACCCGCGCCTTAACCGGCACGGCGCTACAGTGCGCTTTTTTGTGGGGCTTTTTCAGCACGGCCTTATACATTGTTCTGGATTTGATTTACGCCATTTAAAAAGCTTGCCAGCATCGGCTGGCAAGCTCATAATGATTTTCTTTAAAATCCGGACGTCTACACCGCTATGTCTTTCAGTTTATATTTATCCATCTTTACCTTTCTGTTGATTGCAGCGGTTACCCCCGGCCCAAATAATATTTTGCTCACCACCACGGCCGCCAACTTTGGCCTGGTAAGGGCGCTCATCCCCATGTTGGGCATTATGCTGGGCATGCAGGTATTGCTTGTATTGGTGGCCTCAGGCGTAGGCAGCCTGATCATTCTTCACCCCAATATTCATCTGGCCTTAAAGATCATGGGCAGCATTTACTTAGCGTGGCTGGCCTGGAAGCTGGGTTCGGCGCGCTTTGAACCGCTAGACACCACCACGGCGCCGGCCAAACCGGTGAAGTTTTATCAAGGGGCCTTATTGCAGTTTTTAAACCCCAAGGCCTGGCTGATGGCCTTAGGCTCTATTTCTAGCTTTAGCCTCGTGGGCGACCTCTACCTGCCGTCGGTGATCGCCATCAGCTTAATCATGATTGGGGTTAATCTCATCGCCAGCGCGGTATGGCTTGGCTTTGGTTCCTTAATTGGCCAATTTTTGAGTAGCCCTACTTCATGGCGCATTTTTAACGTCACCATGGGCGTCTTAACTGCCGCTTGCGTGCCCCTCGTCTGGTGGTAACACGATAGACAAAAAAAGAGCGCCTTAGGCGCTCTTTTTTTTAGGCTACATGGCCGAGTAGTTAGGACCACCACCGCCTTCTGGGCAAACCCAGACAATGTTTTGCGTCGGGTCTTTAATGTCGCAGGTTTTACAATGCACGCAGTTTTGCGCATTGATTTGCAACTGCTTCTCGCCTTCAACGTTTTCCACTATTTCGTACACGCCAGCAGGACAATAGCGGGTTTCGGGTGAGTCATACTCATCCAGATTCACGCTGATGGCCAAGGCTGGATTTTTCAACTTCAAGTGGGCCGGCTGATTTTCCTCATGGTTGGTGGCCGACAAAAACACGCTCGACAAACGGTCGAAGGTCAACACACCATCAGGCTTAGGATAATCAATTTTGCGGCTGCTCTTGGCCTTTTTCAAAGCCTTATGATCCGAATGCCCATGTTTTAAGGTCCACGGCGCGCAGCCCTTAAAGATGTAATCATCTAAAGCAGCATAGGCAAAGGCCACATACATGCCCCATTTAAACGCCGGGCGCACGTTGCGCACGCGCCAGAGCTCATCGTACAGCCAGCTGTTTTTCATCCGCTCAGGATAGCTAAATGACTCTAGGCCAGTTACGCCATCCACCATGGTGCTTAAGGTCACAAACACAGCATCGGCGGCCAACATGCCCGACTTCATCGCCGTGTGGGTGCCTTTAATGCGCGGCACGTTCAAGAAGCCAGCCGCATCGCCGACCAATAAACCGCCGGGAAAATGCAGCTTAGGCAGGCTTTGAATCCCGCCTTCCACTAAAGATCGCGCGCCATAGGCAATACGGCGGCCGCCTTTAAAAATCTTGGCAATGTCAGGATGGGTCTTGAAGCGCTGAAACTCTTCAAACGGTGACAAATAGGTATTTTGATAATCCAAGCCCACCACCATGCCGACCGCCACTTGGTTGTCGTCTAGATGATAGATAAACGAGCCGCCGTAGGTGCTGCTGTTCATAGGCCAACCCACGGTGTGGGTCACCTTACCAGGCTCCGACATCGCAGGATCCACTTCCCAGATCTCTTTAATCCCCAAACCATAGGTTTGCTTGTCGGAATCGTGGGCTAACTTAAACTTCTCGATGATTTGCTTACTTAACGAACCACGGCACCCTTCGGCAAACACGGTTTGGTTAGCGTGTAGCTCCATACCGCGCTGATAGTTACCGGTAGGCTCGCCATCTTTACCGATGCCCATGTCACCAGTGGCAATGCCCTTTACCGAACCGTCTTCATGATAAAGCACCTCGCTGGCGGCAAAACCAGGATAGATCTCGACGCCCATGGCTTCGGCCTGCTCGGCTAACCAACGGGTCAGTTGACCTAGACTGATGATGTAATTGCCTTCGTTTTGCATGCTCGGCGGCACCACGGGTGATTTAATGGCTTTATTCTTGGTTAAGAACAACAGCTCATCTTTCACGACAGTACGCGTCACCGGCGCGCCTTTGGCCTGCCAATCAGGAATTAATTCGGTTAAGGCCTTAGTGTCCAATACGGCGCCCGACAAAATATGGGCGCCCACCTCAGAACCTTTTTCAACCACGCACACGTTGATTTCGTGGTTACGTTGCTCTGCTAACTGTTTCAGCCGAATGGCCGTGGTTAGACCAGAAGGCCCTGCCCCGACGATCACGACGTCAAACAACATACTCTCGCGTTCTTCTTGCACCATGGTTTATGTTCCTCAAATAATTTTTTTATTCTTCAATTGTACTATGAGTTCGTCACTTATACCCATCTCTTTTAAGACTTCCTCTGTATGTTGCCCCAACTTTGGCGGCAAGCTTTGATATTGCACAGGGGTTCGGCTCAATTTTAAAGGGTTGCCAATCAACTTCATGGCTCGTTCCGACTCGCTTAGGCTCACGCTCATCGCTCGGGCCTGCACCTGCGGCATGGCAAAAGCCTCGGCAATATTGTTAATCGGCCCACAGGGGACGTTGGCGGCCTCCAATAGATTTAGCCATTCATCCCGGCTTTTGTCCATAAAGCATGGCACCATTAACCCAATTAAGGCTTCACGATGCGCCACTCGATCGGGGTTGGTCATAAACCGTGAATCGCTCGCCCATTCAGGATGCCCTAAGGCTGCGGCCACGGCAGCAAACTGCTGATTATTACCGCAGGCCAAAATCAAATGCTGATCCTGGCCCGTTTCAAACACTTGATAAGGCACAATATTCGGGTGGGCGTTCCCTAGCCGCGGCGGCACGTCACCTGTGGCCAAGTAATTCATGCCCACATTGGCCAACATATTCACCGCACAGTCTAAGAGCGAGACGTCGATCCATTGGCCTAAACCACTGCGCGCGCGTTCAATCAACGCCGCTTGAATCCCCACCGTAGCCTGTAAGCCTGTGAATAAGTCTACCACAGCCACGCCAACTTTAAAGGGTAAACCCTCGGATAGGCCAGTAATACTCATTAACCCGGACATCCCCTGAATGATGTAATCATATCCGGGGCGCTTGGCGTCTGGCCCCGTTTGGCCAAAGCCCGTTAAGGAACAGTAGATCAGACGGGGGTTTAAGGCCTGCACCTGTGGATAATCCAGACCATATTTTTGCAGGCCACCGACTTTGTAGTTTTCCATCAACACATCGGCTTCAACAATCATCTGTTTGATTAAATCCTGTCCCTCTGGCGTGCTTAAGTCGACGGTCACCGAGCGCTTATTGCGATTCACCCCGGCAAAATAAGCCGAAGTCCCATCGGCAAAACTAGGCGGTGCCCAGGTGCGGGTTTCATCCCCGACTTCAGGACGCTCAATCTTAATCACTTCGGCGCCTAAATCCGCCAAATGCTGGGTACAGCTAGGGCCAGCTAAAACCCGAGACAAATCCAAAACCTTAATGCCTGCCAGTGCTTGCGTGCTCATGATGTGCTCCTTAAACCACAACAGGCAGCCAGGACGAATCCACAGCTGCCTGTTGGGAGAATAACTGATTAATAAAGTTAGGCGAACGCTTGAATGCCGGTTTGGGCACGGCCCAAGATCAAGGCATGAACGTCATGAGTACCTTCATAGGTATTCACGGCTTCAAGGTTCATCACGTGGCGAATCACATGGTATTCATCAGAAATACCGTTGCCGCCGTGCATGTCGCGAGACACCCGCGCAATGTCCAACGCTTTACCACAGTTATTGCGTTTAATTAAGGAGATCATTTCCGGTGCGGCCTGACCTTCATCCATCAAGCGACCCACGCGCAATGCTGCTTGCAAACCCAAAGTAATTTCAGTTTGCATATTGGCCAATTTCAACTGCACTAGCTGAGTCGCCGCCAAAGGACGACCAAACTGCTGTCTGTCTAATGTGTATTGACGTGCCGCCTGCCAGCAGAACTCCGCCGCACCCATAGCGCCCCAGGCAATGCCAAAACGGGCTTTATTCAAGCAGCCAAACGGGCCTTTCAAGCCTTTGACGTTAGGCAATAAGTTTTCTTCTGGTACAAACACTTCATCCATCACAATTTCGCCGGTAATCGACGCACGCAGTGAGAATTTGCCGTGAATCACGGGCATGCTTAAGCCTTTCATACCTTTTTCTAAAATAAAGCCACGGATGTCGCCGGCGTCGTCTTTAGCCCACACCACGCATACGTCAGCGATGGGGCTATTGGTAATCCACATCTTAGCGCCAGAAATCGAATAGCCACCCGGTACGCTCTTGGCGCGGGTTTGCATGCTGGCAGGATCAGAACCGGCATTAGGCTCAGTCAGGCCAAAACAGCCCACCCATTCGCCAGACGCCAATTTAGGCAGGTATTTTTCTCGTTGGTCTTCAGAGCCATAGGCCCAAATCGGATGCATCACCAGGCTAGACTGCACGCTCATCGCCGAGCGATAGCCAGAATCCACGCGCTCAACTTCACGCGCAATCAGGCCATAGGCCACGCTGGATAGGCCGGCACAACCATAACCTTCAATGGTACAACCCAATAGGCCTAGCTCGCCCATTTGGGTCATGATGTTGCGATCAAACTGTTCATGGCGGTTGGCTTCTAACACGCCAGGCATCAGCACGTCTTGGCAAAAAGCTTCGGCAGAACTTTGGACCATGCGTTCTTCTTCAGTTAACTGCGCTTGTAGCAAAAAGGCGTCTTCCCAAGAAAAAGGGGCACGTTGATTGGTTTGGCTCATCTGGTTTCTCCTTTGGCACCGAATCTTGCCTAGCTAGGCAGCGATAAACGGCGGTAAACAAACGATTATGATTTAATAGTTTCGCTGTGCGAAATTTTGTTTTACAATGCAGAACAATCTACCGAATTTTAGAAAGCTTGTAAAGATGCTGGCGCAAATTTTAAATACCATGGCTCAGGCCCAAACCGAACAAGACCGTCAATTCGTGACCGCTCTGGCCCGTGGCCTCAGCCTATTGAGCGCTTTTGAGGAAGACACTGAATTGAGTCACCAAGCGTTGTGTCTACGCACACAGCTGCCCAAGGCCACCGTGACACGGTTGATCCACACCCTATGCCAAACCCAGTTTTTAATGTTTAATCCGCAAACGGGGCTCTATCAACTGGGCAAGCACGCACGACGCTTTGCCAGCCATGCACTGACGCAGTTCCATTTATTTCAGCACGCCCAGCCTTTATTGCGCCAGTTTGCGCAAACCCATCAGGTGTCGGTGACGCTGGCCACAGAGGACGGCGGTGAAATGCTGTACCTAGAAAGCGTGCGTAGCCCCGCTAAGCTTGCTGTACAGCTACAGATTGGTTCACGCGTACCGGTGGCCTATTCGGCTATTGGCCGCGCCTATTACGCCAGCCTCCCCAGTGACGATGCGCGCGCCGATTTGATTACCCGCCTGCCCAGCGCCAACCGCGACAAACAAATCGAGCTGTTACAGCAAGGCGCAAGGCATTATGCCCAACAAGGCTATGTGTTGGTAAAAGGCGACTTTTCCTACGACATCATCGCTGCTGCCGTCGGTTTAAAAGACATCAGCCAACCCCATAAGCATTTCTCGTTAAACGCCAGCGCCCCCTCAAGCCTATGGTCTGAAGCCGACTATGCCTCGTTTATCGTGCCTAAATTAAAGGAACTGGCCGCCCATATCGAACTATGAGTTTAGGTTCGTCTAGGGCTTTACCTTGTACCGAGCGAAAGGGCAGTGCTACAATCGCCCTGTAATTCATTCACTTTAAACGATGAGAAAGTCGAAACATGCAAATCAGCAAAAATTCTGTAGTGACCCTTCAGTACGAAATGTACGATGCCAACGACCAATTAATCGACCAAACCAAGCCTGAAGAGCCTATTGCTTACTTGCATGGCGGCTACGATGGCATTTTCCCTTTGGTTGAAGAAGCCCTTCACGGCAAAGCTGCCGGTGACGAAGTAGACGTGTTGCTACAACCTGACGACGCGTTTGGTGAGCAAGATTCTGAATTGGTACGCATCGAAGAAGTGGCCAACTTCCCAGTAGAAGTAGAAGCCGGCATGATGTTTGAAGCCGACGACCCTGAAACTGGCGAAGTATTGATCTTCCGCGTGACCGACGTTGCCGACGGCAAAGCGGTTGTGGATGCTAACCATCCTTTAGCCGGCATGAAAATTCGCTTCAAAGCCAAGGTTCAAGAAGTTCGCGAAGCGTCTGCTGAAGAATTGGCTCATGGCCACGTACACGGTGCCCACGGCCACCAACACTAAGCCATACCTTCTAGAGGCTCGCTCGCTTAGCGCCAGCCTCTTACCAAAGGCCCCATTGGGGCCTTTTTTCATTCTGGCACACAACCCACGCTGACTTTATCGCATCGTTCGGCTAAGTGCGCCTGCCCCCTACTTCCCAAAAACCGCACAAAAAACTGGCACAAAGCACTGAATTAAAACTTTATTTCCAAAACACGACGTAAAAAAAATTTGACCCAAGGCCAAGCTTAGCTCGTTTAATGAGCATAAGCACTTGCAATCAGTCTTTAAAGCCTCTATAATCGCCCTTCTCTTGTGGGGGTATAGCTCAGTTGGTAGAGCGCTTGCATGGCATGCAAGAGGTCAGCGGTTCGATCCCGCTTACCTCCACCACGAATTCGAAAAAGGCTTAGATCACGATCTAAGCCTTTTTTACGTCTGTGTCGCCAGCCTACTCTGGTTTGCGCGCAGGAATGTGCTGACGCGTTAACGACAGCGCCAATAACACCAGCAGCATCGCCACCCCAAGCATGATGACGTAGGCCGTTAATCCGCCTAAGGTAATCAACACCGCCCCGGCAAACGCACTCACCACCGTCCCTAGCCGCCCCCACACCAAGGCCATCGCCGTTCCTGTGGCGCGAATCTTGGTCGGATAAATATAAGCACACAAGGGATACATCACTGACTGTACGGCATTGGTAAACAAGCCATGCACGCCGATGCCAAAAATCAGCAGGCCACTGCTGCTGGTCACATCAATGCCGAGCAGCAAAAAAGCACTGATGGCACCGCCAGCACAGCAAATCAATAGGGGCACGCGCGAACCAAATCGAGTCACCATGAGCGCACAGCCCAAAGCCCCCAATACCCCGCCCATATTGTAAGCCGCCAGACCGTTACTGGCGACGCTGACGCTTAAACCTTCGGCGCTGAGCATGGTGGGCAGCCAGCTAAAGGCGGCATAAATGGTTAATAAGCACATAAAAAACGCCAGCCAAATACTCAAGGTATCGCGCCCAAGGCCGTCAGCAAACAGTGCACCCACGCCTGAACGCGCTTCTTTTTCTTGCTCTAGCTGATCGGTAAAAGACACGCCTTCGGCAACGGGGTGGCCCATTTTGGCCATGATCTGGCGCAGCTGGGCGGCCCGTTTAGGGTGGCGCACCAAATACCGAGGCGATTCTGGCAACAGCAGATACAACACCACCAATAACACCATCGACAACAGGCCGCCGCTAAAAAACAGCCAGCGCCAACCATATAACGGGATCACTTGGCCGGCAAACAGGCCGGACAACATGCCTCCGAGGGGCACGCACACAATGGTGGCGGTAATCGCCAGGGTTCGACGGCGACTAGGGGTAAACTCAGCGGTCATCGTGGTGGCCGTCGGCAGGGCCCCACCAATACCCAGACCAGCCACAAAGCGCAAGATGGTCAACTGGGTGAGGTTTTCCGCCAATCCAATCAATCCCGTGGCGACACCAAACGTCAATACGCTTAAGATCACGGCCCAGCGACGGCCATAGCGGTCGGCAAAAAAACCCGCTGACGCACTGCCTAAACCCATCCCCACGAGCCCTACGGCCACCGTAGGCGCAAAGTCGTTCCGACTCAAACCCCATTCTTGTAACAAAGTCGGGATGGCGTAGCCAATAAGCTGGCCGTCAAAACCATCCATCACAATAGCCAAAGCAGCCAGAATAAAAACCCGCTTTTGAAAACGACTGTAGCCGCCTTGATCAAGGACTTGGCCAATGTCTACCGATTGCTGATTCATATAACCTCCTCACGCAAAGCGCTCAATAAGCGCACCAAACCCAATAGCGTGGCAGTCACCGGCACGCTAACGTCATGTTGCTGCGCCAAAGCCACAACGGCGCCATTCAGCGCTTCTATTTCAGTTTGTCGGCCTGAGCGCCAGTCTTGTAACATAGAGGGCAAATGACCTTGATGATGCGTGATGGCGTGCTGAACCGTTGCCCTAACCTCGGCCTCATCCACCACAATACCTTGAGCTGTAGCCACCGCCACGACTTCGGCCACCACGGTCAGCGCCAAAGCTTCCCCATCGGGCAGCAGGCCTAATCGATCAACCGAAGCGTTCACAACGGTACACAGACTATTTAAGGCACAATTAAAGGCGACCTTGGCCCAAATAGTGGGCCACACGTCTTGGCTGATTTTGGCGTTTAAGCCGGCCTGATTCAAAAGCGCTTCCATACTGGCGGCCACGTCAGGTACCGGCCCCTCCACCGCCATAAACCGAATATTACCCTGACCGTGTGTCACCACATGATTCACCTCAGGCTTATCGGCCGGCCAAGTGGTGGTGCCGATGAGTATCTGCTGCATGGGCACGCAACGGGCCAGCTGGGCCAAATGGCCTAGGCCGTTTTGCAGGCTCATCACCCAGGTGTGCGGGGTGAGCCAAGGCTGGACGCCACTCAAGGCGGCTAAAGTGTGGTGGCTTTTAGTGAACACCCACAGCCATTCAATGGGCTCAACCAAATCCTCTGGCCGACAGCAATGGATGTCGGACACCACCCGCTGCCCTGCATCGGTCTCTAAGCGCAGGCCTTCTTGACTGATGCGTTGCAACGTCGGCGCATCAATGTCGACCAAGGTAACCTGAGCTCCCTGCTCAGCCAATAGCCCACCAAATAGTGCCCCCATGCTGCCGGCACCCAATATCGTGATCCTCATTGTATTTCTCCTTATTTGACCCTCAACTTGATGCCCAGACCAGCGCACCGCTTCATCTTGTTTTACAATCAGCGTACATAAAATCAGCCTAATCAATTTCCCCTTAGTTTGCGACGGGTTAAGCCACATAGCTGCTATATGGCCCACAGCAGCACTTTTATGAAGCATGCAGGCGGCCAGCGCGCACAAAAAAAGCCCGGTCGAATTCTGACAGGGCCGCTACACCAGCCTAAGCCAGCACCACCATGATAAGTTTATAAATAAGGCACTTCGACCAAGGCGAGGCGCCGTTCGGTTCGAATAAACGCCACCGCCTGCTCCAAGGCCGCCGCCACCTCATCCCCATGCGTCACCTTAATGCCTAAGCCTCCGCTGGCCGCGACCAGCTGGGTAAACTCTGGCGTAGGCGCTAAGCCAACGCCAGGCATATCATCACATTGGGCAGCGTGGCCATCGGGATACAGCGCCCGTACCGAATGAGCCACTGCGCCCCAACGGGCATTATTGGCAATCACAATGAGGATCGGAAGCGTCGCCGCCGCCGAAATCTGCTGGCAGGCAGCGGGATTACCAAATAAATAGCTGCCGTCACCTAAGGCTGCAATCACTAAGCGCTCTCGATCGGCTAGCTGCACGCCTAAAGCAATTGCCAAGCCCTCTCCCAAACCACCAGACAAGGCCTCTTGATAATAGCTATTGGCGCGGGTTAGGCCCGTGTACTCTTTTGCCACGGCCAACTCCGTCACCAAAACGCCCTGATGCTTTTCCGCCAGTTGACCAACGGCGTGGCTAAAGAAGGCCTTGCTGACTTTCTCGCCAGTGCCAGCCAGCGCCGTGGCCAATCGCGCCGCCTGAGCAGCACGATTGCGTTCACTGACCTGATCATGCCGCGTTTGATTGAAAGCCTTTTGGGCTGGCGTCAACAGCGGCAACAGCGCGGCCTGCAACAGGCTCAAACCAAGGTCTACGGCTGTGGCCAGAGCCACATCAACGGCATACCCCCGCACCGGGAAGTCGGTAAACAAAGGATCAGGCCCCAGCTGTATGACCTGACAATCAGCAGGCAGCGCCACCTGATTCATCACCCACGGCGCCAGCGAGTCGACCACCAGCAGCACGTCGGCCTCAGCCAGCCATGGCGTGGGATCGCCCCCTGCGGCCATGGCATCATCGCTGGCAATGGCCAGCTCCGTGGCCCAAAACTCCACCACGGGCACCGCCCAGTCATTGGCAAGTTCGGACAGCGTCGCCACGCCAGCCGCCGAACCTGCACCTCTTTGGGCCAAAATCACAGGACGCTTGGCGCCCGCCAAACACTCAGCCGCACGCCTTAGGGCCGCTTGCGTCGGTTCGTAAGCCACGGGCTGCTGTCGGGTGGGTGCCAATAAGGTCGCCTCATCGGTACGATAAGGCGTACACAAGGGCTCGCGCGGCAAGCTTAAATACACCGGCCCCTTCGGTAAAGACTGGGCAATGGCAAAAGCTCGGTCCAAGTGCTCAGGCATCTGCTCGGGCACGCGCAGCTCAAAATCCCACTTAACCGACTCGCGCACCAAGGCCGCCTGATCACGCATTTCTTGACCATAGCCAATCGGCGTGTTGCGGCTGCCTAAGTGGCCGTGCTCGGTAATGGGCGTTCTGCCGCCCAGCAAAATCGTGGGAATGTTCTGACAATGAGCATTGATTAAGGCCGTCACCGCATTGGCCAGGCCCACATTGGTGTGCACCATCACGGCCTGAGGCCTGCCGGTGGCAAAATAATAGCCATTCGCCAGGCCCATAGCGGCATTTTCATGAGGGCAGTTAATGAAGATGGGCATTTTTTGGCCCTGCGCCTGTAGTTTGGCCATGCTCTCAATTAAGGGAGGATGATCGGTGCCCGAATTAATAAACACATAGTCCACGCCGTGGGCCACTAAACGATGCAACAACGCCTCTGTCGGTAATACCGTGATGTCTGCCATGGTTTGCCTCCTACTCCGCCCCCAAAGAAGACGGTTAACATTACTCAATCGGGCAGCGACCCGAATCCAAGAATCATTATGAGCAAGAGGCTGGCCTCTGTAACAGAGCAAAAGGAAACTAAGTGTTATGCAACAGCGACATAGCTCACCATTGGCCTAGCCACAGACGAAGACAGTGATCGCACGAGCGAACACAAAAAAACCCCTAGGGTTTTATCCCTAGGGGTTGTTGATCAAATGACTTACAGAAACTTAGACAAAGCAATGTGCAAAATCGTACCGACGTAGTTACCGATGATGTAGCCCACCGTCCCCACTACTAAGATTGGACCAACCAAAGCTTTCCAACCCTTACTGATGGCCAAGGCCGCAGCCGTGGTTGGGCCACCAATATTGGCGTTGCACACCAACAAAATTTCTTCGAGGTTGTACTTAAACAGCTTACCAAAGCCCAAGCTGATCAGTAGATTCACGATCATCACGATGAACACAAACACAAACAGCAACGGCGCATTAGCCAAAATCATGGGGATAGAAGCAGGTAGGCCGATCACCACAAAGAAGATGTAAATGCCGTAAGTACCCAGCTCTTGGCTGCCGCTTAGCTTCGAGAATGGCTTTTTAAAGATCAACAAAGCCAAGAAGGTAAAGCTGGTCAATAAGAGGTATTTATCGGTAAACAGGCCAAAAATCATTTCCTGAACGATGCCGCCTTCTGGTGAAAAATGTCCTTTTAACAAAGCCGATGCTTTAAATGACAGGCCCACCAACAGCATAGAGGCCGCTAGGTTAATCGCAATGTCTTTCAAACCAATGGCGCGCGGCTGCCAATAAGCTTCTGAAGAGGTTTGGCCGCTGGCTTCTTTGGCTTCGTTCTCAAATGCATTGATGTGTGGCGTTGGGTAGTTTTTGCGGAAGAAACGCATGCCGGTCATGCCGATCAAGATGATGATGTAGACCACCATCATCAAGTTATCTGCCACCGTGGTCGAAGCGACCATGTCTTGAGAAGGCTCAAGCTTGGCCACCATGGCGGCAAAGTTCACCCCACCACCCGTGTAAGAAGCGCCAATCATGCCGCTGATTTTATCCAACTCAGGGATGTAGTTCTTTAAGGCAAAGAACGCCAACACCACACCGGCCATCGTGCCGATGGAACTGAGCAAGAAAATGAACAGCAAGCGACCACTTTCTTTAAAAATCGTGTGAATGTTGATTTGAAATAACAGCAAGGGAATCGCCAACGGCACCACATAGCCCCACACCACGTCATACACGGGGGCATCGGTCGGCACCAGGCCAAAGTTAGACGCAAATAACGCAATGATCAAAGCGATCACGGCGCCAGAGAGCTTTGCCGCCCACTGATAGCGTTGTTCCAAAACAATGGCGGCGGTCGCGCTCACCATAATGAAGGCCCAAAGGCCAAACGTGTTGTCTGCAGCAATCCAAGGTGTCATGCTATTCTCCTCAGTACAAAGTACTAATGTGTTGTTTTTAGTGTTGATGATTGACGATTAAAGCTCGGCTGCCGCATAAACCGCATGCGTTTGACCCGAGTAGTGCGCCCACAGCTGGTTGCCACAATCAAAGTGCCACCATTCTGTCGGTAAATTGGTAAAGCCCGCCTGCGCCATGGCGTGGCACAGCAGACGTCGATGTTGATTAATGGCGCCAGAACGGGTGGCCTCAGCCTCATAAAAAGCCGTCCACGACGCCAATTCTGCGCTGTCAAAGGCAGAGCCCATGTCGATGGCTTCGTCGCTTGCAACGTCAAACAAGGTTAAGTCCACCGAGCCACCGGTAAGGTGCGGGCTAGGCGCATCTGCTGCCGTGCTGGGCATGGCCACAAACTGGTTTAAAACCTGTAAGCGCTCTTCGGCACTGGCCTCAGGCATGCTTTGCACCAGCTCTGCCGCAACGATGTCACGTAAGGCCACTTGCACCTCATACGGGCGCCAGCCGTCCAAAAGACGCAGACCCAAATGAGGGGGCAACAGGCTTAGGGCGTGTTCCAAGCGTTGCGCCACGTCGGCACGCAGCCAAATATCGGGCAAGGCACCGCTGATTTGGTCGGTAAAATAGGCCGAACGTGCCTGTAAACGGGGCTGTTCGCTGATTTTAACTAAGGGCTCGGTGATGGCCTGAATCGGTGTACGCATCACGGCCGCCCAATCGGGTTCGGCTTTGGCCACAATAGCGGGTAATTGAGTTGCTGACACAGCAGTCTCCTTTTATTTTCTCTTGATGTTGGTTTTATGAGTCACTGCCCTTTGGCAGCCTTAATGAATACAGGCTAGGCTTCGAATTGGCCAAAAAAGGCCTGCAGCTGTTTGTTTTTCTCGAGTCGACCTTTTAAATCGCCTCCTCGCTGTAGCGCAACCTCGCTCAGCAATAGATTCAATACCGACACCAGCGGCGACAGCGAATCCCAAAACTGGCCGGTTTCGGTACGCACCATCAAGACATCGCCGTCTAACTCATGCGCCCACGGACAATACACGTCGGTAATGAGGGCAAACGGCAGCGATTGCTCCGCCGCGGCCTGGCACAACCGTTTGGTTTGCTTAGCATAGGCGCGCATGTCGCTGGTGATGATGTAGGGATTGTCGATTTCGCTGTTGAGCGATTCTAGATAGGTGCCAGAACTGCCCTCGGCGTAATACACGCGGGGGCGCAGATATTCCAGCAAGGCAAAGAAATGATTCATGATCCCGCGCATAGACTGCACGCCGATCACAAACACCGCATCGGCATGCACTAAATGATGCACAATGCGTTGAAAGGCAGCGCTTTGACGCAGGGAATGAGCGTGCTGAATGGCTTCGATCTCGCGCTGAAGCGCATGATCCAAATCAGGCGCATGCTGCTGCTGGGCCGCATAGCGGTCAGTCACCAGCCAAGGCTTGACGTCGTTGGCGCGAAGCTCGTGCTTCACGTCCTCAATATTTTTAAAATTCAAACTGCGAAAAAACCGTCCAACAGTCACACCGCTCACCCCAACGGCATGGCTGATGGTCTCAGCCGTTTCGTAAGGCAAGTAGTCTAAATTAGCCAAGATATAAGTCGCGACTTTTTTAAACGTAGGCGTCATCGAAGCAAACTGCGCCTCAATGCGCTGAGCAATGGGATTGTTGGACATTGGTTTCTCTTTTGATGTGTGTGCTTGTTATTTTGTT
>JAGNTR010000041.1 GCA_017987415.1 Neisseriaceae bacterium | reverse complement strand
TAGTTGCGCTAATCTAGACTGTTTCAGCTAGGCGCATTGGCATGGCCAAGTAGGTCGCTTTCACTCCCCCTCATCAAAGAAGGATACGAACGTCAGATGGAACAACAGTTAAGAGTAGGCATTGTGGGCTACGGCCACCTTGGTAAAGGCGTGCAAAGCGCCATTCGTCAAAATCCGGACATGACCTTGGTGGCGATTTTTTCACGTCGCCCATTGAGCGCCGAAGACGTTGGCGACGCCTCGGTTTTGGTGTTGCCGATGGCCGATGCCGAAAGCTATCAAGACAAAATTGACGTGATGATTTTGTGCGGCGGCTCTGCTCATGACTTGCCAGAGCAAGGGCCTCATTTTGCGCAATGGTTCAACACGGTCGACAGCTTTGACACCCACGCTAAAATTCCTGAATATCATGCCAGCGTTGATGCCGTGGCTAAAAAAACCGCCAAAACGTCTTTGATTTCTATCGGCTGGGATCCAGGCCTGTTCTCTTTAAACCGTTTATTTGGCGAAGCCATTTTGCCAGAGGGCGAAACCTATACCTTCTGGGGTAAAGGCTTAAGCCAAGGCCACTCAGATGCGATTCGTCGCGTTGAGGGCGTGCAGGCAGGCGTGCAGTATACCTTGCCCAGTGAGGCGGCTATGGAGGCCGTGCGTCAAGGTTTGAATCCAGTGTTGAGTACCCGTGACAAGCACACGCGCGAATGTTACGTGGTAGCGGCCCCTGGTGCCGATCAGGCCCAGATTGAAACCACCATTAAAACCATGCCCAATTATTTTGCCGATTACGACACCACTGTGACCTTTATCAGTGAAGACACGCTGCGCCGTGAACATGCGGCCATGCCGCACGGTGGTTTTGTGATTCGCAGCGGTAAAACCGGTGCTGAAACCACTCAGATCATGGAGTATTCTCTCAAGCTGGGCAGCAATCCAGAGTTTACCTCTAGCGTGCTGGTGGCCTATGCGCGCGCTGCGTGCAAGATGAATGCCTTGGGGCTAGTGGGTGCCCAAACGGCTTTTGATGTGGCGCCTGGCTGGCTGTCGCCTAAAAGTGCGGCTGAGCTGCGCAAGGTTTTGCTATAGATTAAGGGCCGACAGGCTTGCAGTTAAAACGCCCATGATGCTGATCATGGGCGTTTTTTTATAGGCAGGCAACGATGTCGTCGATGATTGCCGCAGGCGGAGTGCGCGGGCCGTAGCGTTTGATCACTTGGCCTTGGCGATTGATTAGGAACTTAGTGAAGTTCCATTTAATCGCGCGCGTACCTAAAAAGCCTCGTTTTTGGGTTTTTAAATAGCGCCACAGCGGGTGGGCCTGGGGGCCGTTGACCATGACCTTATCGGCCATCAAGAAGGAGACGCCGTGGTTTTGCTCGCAGAATTGCTGTAAGTTGGCGCCGGCCAAGGGTTCTTGTTGCATGAACTGATTGCAGGGAAAGCCAATGATGATTAGGCCTTGGTCATAGTATTGACGGTGCAAATGAGCTAAGTCGCTTAGCTGGGGCGTGAAGCCGCAGCCGCTGGCGGTGTTGACTATGAGAATGACGCGATCTCGATACTCGGCGAGGCTATGAGGCTGCTGTTGTAGGTCGAGGAAGGAAAAGTCATATAGTTCGGTCATGGCGCTATCCAAAAAAAACGCTGAATTAGTAAGGGGACTAATTCAGCGAAAGGGGATAAAAGTAGGCGGAAAGGGGATTCCACCTACTGAGGGTTATCATACCATAATTGTCATGAAGTGACAGAGGGTGTGATAAATAGCCTCGCCCCTGTTGTTTTTTTACTAAAAACGGTTAAGCTTTTGGTAAAGTGACGCCTACTTGGCCCATGTATTTGCCGCTACGGTCTTTGTATGAGGTTTCGCACATCTCATCGCTCTCAAAGAACAAGACTTGAGCCACGCCTTCACCAGCGTAAATTTTGGCCGGTAGGGGGGTGGTGTTGGAAAATTCTAGGGTCACATAGCCTTCCCATTCTGGTTCGAAAGGGGTGACGTTCACGATGATGCCGCAGCGCGCATAGGTTGATTTACCTAGGCACACCGTTAAAACGTTACGCGGAATGCGGAAGTATTCTACGGTGCGGGCTAAGGCAAATGAATTGGGTGGAATGATGCAATAATCATCTTCCACTTCCACAAAGTTGCGGGTGTCAAAGTTTTTTGGGTCAACAATGGTGCTGTTGATGTTGGTGAAAATCTTAAATTCACGCGCACAGCGGATGTCGTAGCCATAGCTAGACGTACCGTAAGAAATGATCCGCTCACCGTCGGCAGAGGTCTTGACTTGCTTGGGCTCAAAAGGCTCAATCATGCCCTCGTTTTCGGCCATGCGGCGGATCCATTTATCCGATTTAATGCTCATTGATGTTGTTCCCTGGTTATTTTTGTAAGCCGCCTAAGTGTACCACTAACTCGTCTAGCATCGCACCTAAGCTTTCAATCATGATGATTTGGCTGGCAACGGTCAGGCTGGCCATGTCATCGCCGTGTTCGCTGGCTTCATCTTGTAGTACGTCTAGGTATTGAATGC
This sequence comes from Neisseriaceae bacterium, assembly GCA_017987415.1. Taxonomy (GTDB): domain Bacteria; phylum Pseudomonadota; class Gammaproteobacteria; order Burkholderiales; family Neisseriaceae; genus JAGNPU01. The sequence continues at coordinate 14,998 of JAGNTR010000041.1, read as the reverse complement.
GTTTTAATGCAAAGTCTTGGGTGAGGACGAAGCGAATGCGTTCTTGCCACACCAAGCCTAGCTGGGTCACGATTTTACCGTTTTTGACGTGATTAATCACTTCTTCTTCGGTTAAATCTTGCTTAGAAATGCGCACGGTTGGGGCGGTTTCGCCGGTGCCCTTTAGCTCGCAGTCGCTGTCCAGCTCAAACTGGCCTTCGGCCGCACCTTGCAGCAGCCAGTTGGTCATCACCGTGCTGGGCGACAGCTCGGTGTTGGGCAAGGTGGCTTCTAGGCCGCCTAGGGCTTGGCGAATTTTGCTCAACAGGGCTTCAGCTTTGTTGGCGGTGGCGCTGTTGATGATTAAATAGCCACGGTCGTAGTCAAAAATGGCCTGACTACGGCTGCTCTTGGTGAAGGCGCGCGGCAGTAAGTCGTCGGTGATCTGTTCTTTTAAGGCCATTTTTTCTTTACGGCCGATAGAGCGGGCTTCTTCTTGCTCAATCAGGGTGATTTTTTCATCCAAGATGTCTTTGATGACGGCGCTGGGCAAGACTTTTTCTTCTTTTTTGAGGGCCACGCGATGGCTGTTGTTGGCGCTGAACACCAAGGCTTCATCAAAACTAACGGCTGGGGCAAACCCTTCGGTGAACCAATCTAGGCCCATGCAGGGCGCAAAGGCGGCTTCGGCTAGGGCTTTGTTGATCTGCTCAATTTCTGGCAAATTGTTTTTATTCAGTGGGTAAAAAGAAATTTGTTTAAACCACATAGGGGGCGGCTCCATTAAAAGGTTATCAGTAGGGTGTGCAACCCTGTTAGTCTTCCTCAGACCAGTCATCCCAGGCGCTGATGGCCTTGTTGACGAGGTCAAAATCAAACCCACGATAGGCCAAAAAGCGCATTTGTTTGTGCTTGTCGGCCAGAGATTCAGGCGGTTTCTTGAATTTTTTACGCACGGCGGCAATGGCCGTGCTCAATTCTACCTCAGCAGCAGGGCGAAACTGTTGAAATAGATCAGCCTCGATGCCTTTTTGCTTGAGGCTTTCTTGTAGGCGCCGAGAGCCATATTGCTGGCTTTTGGCATTGATGAAGGATTCCACATAGCGTTCGTCCGACTGCCAGTTGAGGTCGGCAAACTCGGTCAAAATGGCCTCAACTTCGGTTTCATGCTGGGTGAGGGCTTCGGCTAGCGCAAACTCATCGGCCTCTTCTGGCGGCTGATGCGCTTGCATGAGCTTTTTTTTGAGTTCGGTGCGGCTGTACTCGCGCCGAGACAAAAGGTCTAAGGCGCGGGCTTTTAACGATTTTTGTGGCCGCATTAATGTTTGACTTCGGTCGGGTGTAGATAGTCGTAGAGCTGAGTCAGTTTTTCGATCACCAAATTGGGTTTGGTGGCGTCGTTTTGGCTCAGCTCATACATGTCTTCATAGCCATAGTTGACGCCAATGACGGGCGTGCCGGCGGCTTTGGCGGCCATGATGTCGTTGCCTGAGTCACCCACCATCACCAGCTGCTCTGGTGCAATGTTCAATACTTCACAGGCGTGGATCAAGGGCAGCGCACTGGGTTTCTTTTCGGGCAGGGTGTCGCCACCGATGATGAGGCTGAAGTAGTCGCTCATGCCCAAATCGTTGATGGCCTTGATCGCAAAGCGCTCGCTTTTATTGGTGATCACCACCAATGGATAGCCTTCGCTTTTTAATAGCTCTAGGCCAGTCAACACGTTGGGGTAGATTTGGGTATGGTCGGTTAAGTGGGCATAGTAATACTGAATGAACAAGGTAAAGCCTTGTTGCCATTGCTCGCTATCGGCTTGGCCAGCAGGACTGTCGGTGAGACAGCGGTGCACTAGGGTGCTGATGCCATCGCCCACGTAGGCTTCCACTGTGGCCTGGGCCAGAGTCGGCAGGCCCAGTTCGGCGCGCATGTGGTTGGCGGCGGCGGCGAGGTCGGCCACGGAATCAATTAAGGTGCCATCTAAATCAAAGGCAAAGGCCTTAATGGTTACGGCTTCAGTCATCTGCAAGCTTTCGAATGTCAACAACGGCTTCGCTGCCAAAAGCAGGCGAAGCCAGATAGGATAAAATGGCCTGGGCCACGTCTTTAGGTTCGCTCAGGGCGGCATTGTCCTTAAGGGCAATGAACTGGGCTAAATTAGGGAAGTCCGCTTCGTTCTGGGCGCGGATTTCGGCCTGCATGCCGGTGTTCACCACGCCAGGATAAAGAGCGACAGAGGCCAGCTCTGGATGCTCTTTTTGGACGATGCGGCTGAAGTGGTCGATGCCGGCCTTACTCGCGCCATAAACGCCCCAGCCGGGGTAGGGGTTGTGTGCTGCGCCTGATGAGATGTGCAATAACTTGCCGTGTTGTTCAGGCGGTAAATGCTGAATAAAGGCATTGCTGAGCAAGATCGGCGCCGTTAGGTTCAGGTGTAAGGCAGAGGCCACGGCTGACTCTGGATAGTTGCCGCTGATGGCCATAGGGGCTACGGTGCCCGCATTGTTGATCAACACCACGGTGTCTAAGCCAAAGGGAGCAAAAAAGGCCAGTGCCTGCTGAATCAGCGCGGTGGCGTCAAAGTGTTGGCTTAAGTCGGCGGATGCGCCTCGGTATAGCGGGTGTTCGACGTCGATTAAGCGGCGCGCAATGCCAAAAACCGGCGCTTGCTGCGCCAATAGTTGGCTGACAAATTCGGCGCCGATGCCTTGGCTGACGCCGGTGACGATGTAGGCGGTTTTGGCAATGTTCATGGCTTAGGCCTTGACGGTGGCCAGCTCGGCGTTCATGGCGTCAATCACGGCCTTGTAGTCTGGCTGGCCAAAAATCGCGCTGCCGGCCACAAAGGTGTCGGCACCAGCGGCGGCGACGGCGGCAATATTGTCGACCTTGATGCCGCCGTCGACTTCGATGGCGATACGATGGCCGGTACGCTCAAAGTGAGCATCGGTCATGCGCTTGGTCTGTTTGATTTTTTCTAGGGTGTGGGGGATAAAGCTTTGGCCACCGAAGCCTGGGTTTACCGACATCAATAAAATCATGTCTAGCTTGTCCAGCACGTGTTCTACTTCGTTCAGGCCTGCGGCTGGATTCAGTACGAGGCCAGCCTGACAGCCTTGGTCTTTGATCAGGCTGAGGCTGCGATCAACGTGGCGGCTCGCGGCAGGGTGGAAGGTGATGATGTTGGCGCCGGCTTGGGCGAAGGACTGAATCAGGGCGTCAACGGGCTCAACCATGAGGTGAACGTCCATCGGTACGGTGGCGTAAGGCTTTAAGGCTTCACAAATCATGGGGCCAAAAGTGAGGTTGGGTACGTAATGATTGTCCATCACATCGAAGTGAATCAGGCTGGCACCTGCGTCGATGACGCGGCTAACGTCGGCGCCTAGTTGGGCAAAATCGGCGGACAGAATGCTGGGGGCAATACGGTACATGGGCATCACTTTGAGTCAGGTTAGGAATGGCTCCATTTTACCGTATTTGGCGGCACAAATGTACCGCCAAAACGATTTAGGCGGTTTTGGTTTTTTGGGTGATGAAGCGCAGCAGGGTTAGGCCGATTAAAATCGCGCTGATGGACCAAGAAAGAAGGCCGGTCATGCCTAGCGCAAGATTGACTTCGTTCGGGGTGATGAATAGATTACGCACCCAGGCGTAGGCAAATGCGCCTAGGTTAAGGACGGTTAGGCCGAACATCAGCATGCGCTTGTATTTGCTGGGCGCTAGGGTTTTGGCGTAGAGGTATAAGGCCAGTGCTGCAGGGGCGACGACCTGTAATAATAAGAGAAAGTCTTTGAGGGTAAGCGACATATTGGGCTCCTTGATGTTGTTTTTGTGGGATGAGGTCGGCCAAGTCAATGACGACAACTGTGTCTAAATCATAAACAGTTTAATCCAGTATGACTAGTCATAGGCCTGAAGGTTCCTTCAGTTATGGCGTCTTGCTGGTTCCGCCATCAAATAAATCAGGGATGAATAAGTCGGCTTGAACGTCGCCTAGGGTTTGCTTCAGCGGGACGTTGACGTGGATGTCTTCGGCTGGGGTGCAGCAGCAGGGCAAGATTTCACCCGCTTGGACAAACGCCAGCGGCGTTTGGTGATAGGTGACCGACCCAGACAGCAAGCGCGTGCGGCAGGCGCCGCAGTAGCCGCTACGGCACTGGTAGTCAATTTCGTGGCCGGTGCGTTCTAAGCCCTCAAGAAGGGTTTCCCCTTCGTTGAGGTCAAAGAAGCTGTCTTGGGTGGTGATGCTGGGCATCAGAGCTCAAAGCTGTTGAAGTCGTCGCTGTTGATGTTGCCGTCAATTTGGCCGACGAGGTAGGAGCTGACCTCAACCTCTTGTGGCGCCACCTGAACGTTGTCAGAGGACAGCCAAGCGTTGATCCAAGGGATGGGGTTTTGGGTCACGCCAAACGCCGGCGTGAGGCCAACGGCCTGCATGCGTAGGTTGGTGATGTATTCCACATATTGGCTGAGGATGTCTTTATTCAAGCCGATCATTGAGCCGTCTTTAAACAAATATTCCGCCCATTCTTTTTCCTGCTCAGCAGCTTGTTTAAAGAGTTCGAAGCAGTCTTGCTCACACTCTTTGGCAATTTGGGCCATTTCAGGGTCGTCCTGGCCGCTGCGTAGAATGTTTAAAATGTGCTGCGTGCCGGTGAGGTGTAGCGCTTCGTCGCGGGCGATGAGGCGAATGATTTTGGCATTGCCTTCCATCAGGCGGCGCTCGGCAAACGCAAACGAGCAGGCGAAGCTGACGTAAAAGCGAATGGCCTCCAAAATATTCACCGACATGATGCACATATACAGCTTTTTCTTTAATTCATACAGGTTCACCAATACTACTTTGCCCTTGACAGTGTAGGTGCCTTCGCCTTGGGTTTGTAAAAGCTGGGTTGAGTGAATTAAATCATCGTAGTATTCGGCGATGTCGTTGGCGCGCTTGATGATGAATTCATTGGCCACGATGTCGTCAAACACCACCGCAGGATCGTTGACGATGTTGCGGATGATGTGGGTATAGGAGCGCGAGTGGATGGTTTCAGAGAACGACCAGGTTTCAATCCAGGTTTCCAGTTCAGGAATCGACACCAAGGGCAAGAGCGCTACGTTGGGGCTGCGGCCTTGAATCGAATCCAGCAGCGTTTGGTATTTTAGGTTGCTGATGAAAATGTGTTTTTCATGTTCAGGCAGGTTGCGATAGTCGGTGCGGTCTTGCGATACGTCGACTTCTTCTGGGCGCCAGAAGAACGACAGCTGTTTTTCAATCAGTTTTTCAAAAATTTCATATTTTTGTTGGTCGTAACGGGCCACGTTAACGTTTTGGCCAAAGAACATGGGTTCTTTTAATTGGTCGTTTTGTTTTTGTGAGAATGTACTGTAAAGCATGGCAACCTCAAGGTCAGATATTCGAAACAAATGGCACGGGTAGGTGCCATTTGTTGGGGTGATTAATTAAATTTTACACGCGCCGCCGGCACAGTCGTCGATGTCGTTTTGGGCATCGTCAGCACCGTCACGGGTGTTGTGGTAGTACAGGGTTTTGAGGCCGTATTTGTAAGCAGTTAACAAGTCTTTCAGCAACTGATTCATTGGGACCTTACCTTCAGGGAAGCGGTTCGGATCGTAGTTGGTGTTGGCCGAAATGGCTTGGTCAACAAATTTTTGCATGATGCCTACCAGTTTCAAATACCCTTGGTTGCTGCCCATTTGCCACAAGAGTTCGTATTGGTCTTTGAGGCGATCGTATTCAGGCACGACCTGTTTCAAAATGCCGTCTTTTGAAGCTTTAACCGTCACTAGGCCACGTGGTGGCTCAATGCCATTGGTGGCATTGGAAATTTGGCTAGAGGTTTCTGACGGCATTAATGCAGTCAAGGTAGAGTTGCGTAAGCCATGCTGTTTGATTTCTTGACGCAGGCCTTCCCAGTCCAAATGCAGCGGTTCTTGGCAGAAGGCATCCAGATCAGACTTATAGGTGTCGATCGGCAAAATGCCTTGGGCGTAGGTGGTTTCATTAAATTTAGGACAGGCGCCAAACTCTTGCGCCAGCTTGCTAGAAGCTTTCAATAAGTAGTATTGAATGGCTTCAAAGGTTCTGTGGGTTAAGCCATTGGCGCTGTCGTCCGAGTAGCGTACGCCATTCTTGGCTAAGTAATAGGCAAAGTTAATCACGCCAATGCCTAGGGTACGGCGATTCATGGTGGCGTTATAAGCCGCTTTAATGGGGTAGTCTTGGTAGTCCAGGAGCGCATCCAAGGCACGAACCGCTAGATCGGATAGGCCTTCTAGTTCGTCTAGGTTTTTAATTGCGCCTAGGTTGAACGCAGACAGCGTGCACAGGGCGATTTCGCCTTCTTCATCATTGATGTCGTTCAATGGTTTAGTGGGCAAGGCAATTTCCAAGCACAGATTGCTTTGGCGTACAGGCGCCACGCGTGGATCAAATGGGCTATGGGTGTTGCAATGGTCTACGTTTTGAATGTAGATGCGGCCAGTGCTGGCGCGTTCTTGCATCATCAATGAGAACAGTTCAGACGCCTTGATGCTGCGTTTGCGAATGCTGTCGTCTTGCTCGTACTGGGTGTACAGGCGCTCGAAGGTTTCTTGATCTTCAAAGAAGGCGTCGTATAGGCCAGGTACGTCGGCTGGTGAGAACAAGGTGATGTTCTGGTTTTTCAGGAAGCGCTCATACATGGTGCGGTTGATTTGTACGCCGTAATCCATATGACGCACGCGGTTTTCTTCCACGCCACGGTTGTTTTTTAACACCAATAGCGATTCAACCTCTAGGTGCCACATTGGGTAGAAGAGCGTTGCTGCGCCGCCACGAACGCCGCCTTGTGAGCAGCATTTAACCGCAGTTTGGAAGTGTTTGTAGAACGGAATACAGCCGGTGTGCTGGGCTTCGCCGCCGCGAATCGGGCTGCCAACGGCGCGAATGCGGCCGGCGTTGATGCCGATGCCGGCGCGCTGCGACACGTAGCGCACGATGGCGCTGGTGGTGGCGTTGATGGAATCAAGGCTGTCGCCGCACTCAATCAACACGCATGAGCTGAACTGGCGTGAAGGGGTACGCACACCTGCCATAATGGGCGTGGGTAAAGAGATTTTAAACAATGAGATGGCGTCGTAAAAATTTTTCACGTATTGCAAGCGCGTGCTGGCTGGGTATTTAGCAAACAGGCAAACGGCCACCAGCATGTACAAATACTGTGGGCTCTCAAAAATTTCGTGGGTCACGCGGTTTTGCACCAGATACTTGCCTTCAAGCTGCTTCACGGCGGCGTAAGAGAAGGTCATGTCGCGCCAGTGGTCAATGTGATCGTTTAATTCATTGAGCTCGGCTTCGCTGTAATCGCGCAAAATATGGGTGTCGTATTTGCCGGCGGCGGTGAGCTTGGTCACGTGATCAAATAGTTTCGGCGGTTCAAACTGGCCGTAAGCTTTTTTGCGCAGGTGGAAAATGGCCAAGCGGGCTGCGAGGTACTGGTAGTCAGGCGCCTCTTCAGAAATTAAATCGGCCGCGGCTTTGATGATGGTTTCGTGGATGTCGTCGGTGCGAATGCCATCGTAAAATTGGATTTGGGAACGCAGTTCAACCAAAGAAACCGATACGTTATTTAATCCTTCGGCAGCCCAAGTGATGACTTTATGGATTTTGTCCAATTCAATGGGTTCTTTTCGGCCATCGCGTTTGGTAACAAAAATGGGGTTACCAGAGGTTTTTTGTTTGTCTAACACTGTATCGGTCATGATGGCGCTCTTTCTTTGGTGATAAATTGTAAAAATAAATAAGGCGTTAAATACACAATCTAAGCCAACAGGATAACGGGGGCGTGGGTTGAATGAACACTAGGTAATGTGTTTTTTTTTAGCCCACAACACAATATCGAGTGATTCTACCCCATGAGGCGCGTGTTGGAAATATTGACTTTTTTCGTTGACTAGGGGTGATGTTGCCCATGCCCATAGAATAGCCCGAGTTTAGTTAGGTTTATTGCTTTATTTGATGCCAAAGGAATAATAAATTAACTTTTGAGGATGCGCACAAATGTGTCAGTCACGGTAAATATATCAGACAGGACGCTTTTTTTTTACTGAATAGACAGCAATGGCGTTATACTTCTAAGGTTTACTTATTAATATGTGAGATGAAAAATAAAATGATTGCTCATTTTAAACAAGCTGTTGCCGGTGCTCAGATTTTATTTGTGGCATTTGGGGCAATGGTGCTGGTGCCGCTCTTGACGGGACTGAATCCAGCGCTGGCACTTTTAGGTGCAGGTTTAGGGACTTTACTGTTTCAGATTGTGACGAAACGCAAAGTGCCTATTTTTTTGGGCTCTTCATTTGCGTTTATTGCGCCGATTATTTACGCCATGAGTGAGTGGGGTTTGCCCAGCACTATGTTTGGTCTGTTTGCGGCCGGCTTTATGTACTTCGTGTTTGCGGCCTTGGTGCGCTGGCGCGGTGTCAGTGCCGTGCATAAGCTCTTGCCACCCGTGGTGATTGGCCCCGTGATCATGGTGATTGGTCTATCGGTGGCGATTGTCGCCAGCCAAATGGCGATGGGTCAGTCTGGCGGCGAGCAAGTGCTGCCTTATGGTTCGTCTTTAATGCTGTCGGGTTTTACCTTTGCGGTGACGGTGATCATCACCGTTTTTGGCAGCAAAATGATGAAATTAATTCCGATCTTGATTGGTGTGTTTGCTGGCTACGCCGCTGCGTTGGCCACGGGCATGGTCGATGTGGGTGCTTTGGCGGCTGCACCGCTGTTTGTGCTGCCTGAGATCACCACGCCCGAAGTTAACTGGCATGCGGCCCTCTTTATGTTACCGGTGGCGATTGCGCCAGCGATTGAGCACATTGGCGGCATCTTGGCGATCAGTAAGGTCACTGGTAAAGACTACGCTAAAGACCCCGGCCTAGATAAAACCTTGGCCGGCGACGGTTTGGGCGTGTGTATGGCTGGCCTGATCGGTGGCCCACCTGTGACCACCTATGGTGAAGTGACGGGCGCGGTGATGATCACTAAAAACAGCAATCCAGTGATCATGACCTGGGCGGCGATTTTTGCGATTTTCATGGCCTTCTTTGGTAAGTTTAATGCCTTTTTGGCGTCTATTCCCTTGCCGGTGATGGGCGGCATCATGATTTTGTTATTCGGTACCATTGCTTCTTTGGGTTTGAAAACCTTGATCGACGCCAAAGTGGATTTGATGGTGCCACGTAACCTGGTGATTGTGAGCTCGGTGCTGACCGTGGGCGTGGGTGGGATGCTGGTGAAAATCGGTGACTTTAGCTTTGCCGGCGTAGGCCTGTGCGCCATCTTGGCCATTGTTTTGAATTTGGTGTTGCCAAAAGAAGAGGCGGGCGGCTTAGGCGATGCGGCCCAAGACTAAACCGATTAGATCAAAAAACGAGCCCTAGGGCTCGTTTTTTTATGGTCAGTGCTCAGCTTAGGCAGCGTTGGCTCGGCGCTCGATCACAATGCCCACTTTTTTAACGTTGGGCAAAATGCCGGGTTTAGACAGCCGCACCCGCACCCACGGTGAGCCAAAATCAGTGAGCAGCAGGTTGGCAATGTGTTCTGCCAAGGCTTCAATCAGCTGGAACTGCTGGTCTTTGAGGCTAAGATTAATGGCGTTGGCTACTTCACCATAGTGAATGGTGTCGTGAATGTCGTCTGATTGGCTGGCCTGTTGGTCGGGGATGCCAATGTCTAAATCGAGGAGAATCGCCTGTGGGCGAGTACGCTCCCAGTCGTAATAGCCAATTAAGGTTTCCACCTTAAAATCATTCAGAAAGATAATGTCCATTTGTTTTTTAATCGCTTTAGCGTAAAATCATTAACTCATCTATTCTAGTGTATCTACCATGTCTTTTGTTGATTTAGTCGCCATTGTGCTGGCTTATTTGTTGGGATCGCTGTCTTTTGCGGTGATTGTGTCAAAATTGATGGGGATGGACGACCCGCGTTCTTATGGCTCTGGTAATCCAGGCGCCACCAACGTCTTACGCAGCGGAAAAAAGACGGCAGCCGTGTTGACCTTGGTGGGGGACGCCTTAAAAGGCGTGCTGGCGGTTTGGCTGGCGCGTGCGTTGACGCCGGATTTAAGCTTGGCTGAATCGACCTTGGCCTATGTTGCCGTGGCGGTGCTGATAGGGCATATGTGGCCGGTGTTTTTTGGTTTTAAAGGCGGTAAAGGCGTGGCTACGGCGGTGGGCGTTTTGTTTGTCCTGTCTTGGCCGGTGGGCTTGGCCTGTACCGCGATTTGGTTGGTGATGGCGTTTGGCTTGAAGATTTCATCTTTGGCGGCGCTGGTGGCCACCGTAGCGGCGCCGGTGGCCGCGTTCTGGTTGGTGCCTCAGGCTGCATTATTCTGGGCCATTGTGGTGATTGCACTCTTGGTGCTGTATCGCCATAAGCAAAACATTCAAAATTTAATCAGCGGTCAAGAAACCAAAATTGGTTCTTAGCAACGCTGTTTTATTTTTTGATTCCGCCGCCTACTCGTTGGGCGGTTTTGTTTTTCCTGGCCAAAGGCATCGCCTAGCGCATTGAAAAACGTTAGAATAGCCCCCATTTATTTATGCCCATGATCGCAAGTGATCGTTTTAGGAGTGTCCCTCATGCCTGCAGCAACCGAATCCACACCCGCCGTCCATCAACCTTGGACGGTTGCGGCTCTGTATCAATTTTGCCCCGTGGCCGATCCTGCCGCCTTACAAAGCCAGCTGTTGGCCTTACTGACCGAGGCCAATATTTGTGGCACGCTGATCGTGGCCAGCGAAGGCATTAATGGCACCATCGCGGGCAGCCGCGCAGGCATTGATCAAGTACATCAGTTTCTATTGGATGCAGGCTTTGATCATATGGAATACAAAGAATCATTGAGCGACGACAAGCCGTTTCGTAAAGCGAAGGTGAAGTTGAAAAAGGAAATCGTCACCCTTGGCGTTGAAGTGGCGCCATTGGATCGCGTGGGTCATTATCTGGAACCCAAAGAATGGCATGAGTTTATTCAGCGCGATGACGTGATTTTAATTGATACGCGCAATGACTATGAATATAAGGCAGGCACCTTTAAAAATGCCATCGATCCTCAAACCGAGAGCTTTCGTCAGTTTCCGCAATACGTTGCGGAACACTTGGCCGATGCCAAAGACAAAAAAATTGCCATGTTCTGCACCGGCGGGATTCGTTGTGAAAAATCCACCAGTCTCTTGCTGCAAGAGGGGTTTAAAGAGGTATACCATCTTAAAGGTGGCGTGCTGAATTATTTGGAACAAATGCCAGAAGAAGAAAGCCTGTGGGAAGGTGAATGCTATGTGTTTGACCACCGCACCGTGGTGACACACGGTATGGCTGAAGGCAAGGGCAGTAAATGCCACGCCTGCGGTTGGGCTTTGGTGCCCGAAGAAGTGGCATTGCCTAGCTATGAGCATGGCGTGAGCTGTGTGTACTGTATCGACAAAACCACCGATCAGCAAAAAGCAGGATTCCGAATGCGCCAATCGCAGTTGGATAAAGCGGGTAAGAAATATCTATAGGCCTGAGCGCCCATTAAAAAAGCCTCGTGTTCAGAACACGAGGCTTTTTTAATGGGCATTGGCCAATTTGGGTACGGTGAGATAGCCCATGATGGCGTCGATGATGGCTTCTTCAATATGGGCCAAGCTCAGATTGGCCGGCGGGTCGATGACGGCAGTGTGTACGAGGGCTTCGGTGATTTGCATGACCGTCCACGTGGCTAAGTCGAGGTTGGTTTGGGTGATTTGCTCTTGGAAGGAGGCCAGTAGGCGTCTGACCCTCTGGAAAATCAGCTGATCGGCAGGGCTTTGTTCGTTGGGGACGTCGAAATAAGGAAACTCCCGTTCCAGCACTTGGTGTAGCTGGGGTTCACACTGGTGGGCAGCCATCAAGGAGTGGACCATCACCGACACATGCTCTCTCAGGTTATGGGGCTGAGCATCGGCAAAAACAGTGTCGATGATTTCTGCCATTTGTTCGGCATGGCGTTCATGTAGGGCGGAAATCAACGCGTCTTTATTGGGAAAGTATTGATAAATAGAGCCTACGCTGACGCCGGCTTCAGAGGCAATCAGGTTGGTGTTGGTGCCGGCATAGCCGCGCTTGGCCAAGATACGGGCCGTGGCCTCGAGGATGATGTTGACCATGTATTGAGCCCGAGCTTGTTTGGGTAGCTTGCGGGGTTTTTGGGGGGCTTTAACTGAGTTCATGAGGCATGGCTTTAAAGTGAGTAATTGTTCGTATCTTAGCAATGATTGCGGTGAAAGGCCATGACTATCTGGATGAATCATGGCTTTAAATGTGAGTGATTATCATTTGTGGCTATGTTTTGTTTTCATATCTATTTGATTTAAAAGTATTTAATATATTGCTTTAGTGCGAGTAGAAAAGATGAGTGATTGTTCATATAATTTGAGCCTAGGTGCTGGGCTAAAGACCACACCGCACGACAGTATTTGAAATCAGGAGCAGTATGATGCAGAAAAACACACACCAGCCTAAGGCTCAAGTGGTCATGGCTGAAGTCATGGGCAGTGCCGACATTACGCCGTTGGTGCGGCGCTTAACTTTTGGTGGCGAGGCCTTAAAAGCCGTCATCGCCAGCGGGGCTTTTTCCGAGCCAGCCGCATGGGTGAAGCTGTTTCCACCGCTGTGTCATGGTCGCGCCTACAGCATTCGTCAGCAAGACATTAATGCTGGCACCATCGACATTGACTTTGTGTTGCATAGCCAACACGACTTAGCGGCCATTACGGTGTCGGCCTGGGCCGAGCAAGTAACCATTGGCACCGAAGTGCGGCTGTCTTACCCTGCGCGCGGAGGTTTTACGGTGAACCGTTTTGCCAAGTGGCTGTGGATGGCGGCCGACGCCACGGCATTGCCTGCCTTACAAAGCGTTTTGGCTGACTTGCCTTTGGGCTTGGACGTGCGCGTGGTGGTCTATGCCGATAGCCCAGCAGAGCGTCAGCCTTTAGACACTAAGGCGGAGTTGAGTGAGTCATGGCTATACCCCCAGGACAGCACTTACGTGGTCGATTTGAATCAGGTGTTGGCCCAAGCCGGCCGCTTACAAGGACAAGGTCAGGTTTGGTTGGCGGGTGAATCAAACTGGGTGAAAAACTGGCAAATTTATTGGCTACGTGAAGGCGGTTTGGCTGCGAAAGACATTTTGGCTCAGGGCTATTGGAAGCAGGGCGAAGCCGACTTTAAAGATCAGCGCCTCTTGGCCTCTTAAGGTCATGATTTTAGCGTAGGCGACATTGGCGTGGCGCCTCCTCAAAGCCATCCCCCTACAGCATTGTGTCTGTGAGGGGGATGATTCACGTTGGGGGCGCTGTGCATGACTTGTGTTGTGACGAGTGGGCGTTTATGATCTTTGCTCGTCACAATGTTGAATAGGCTGACCCAATGGTTGCGCGAGCAGAACAAAAAGAATACACCCGGTTTGACCTTGTGCCCACGTTCGGTGGGCTAGAGATGCTGCGCGCGCGCTATCAACACATGCAATTTCCTAAGCACATTCACGAGACTTATTGTATTTCGGTCATTGAAGAGGGCGTACAGCGGTTTTATCGCAGCGGTGCTGAACACGTGGCGCCGACGGGCGACATCATCATCGTCAACGCCGAAGACGTCCACACCGGTTCGGCAGCCTTGGCCAGCGGCTGGGGCTATCGGGCAATTTACCCCCATCCATCATTATTGCAGTCGCTGCTGGCCGAGGTACATTCAGAAGCCGGCACGGTGCCCTGGTTTGATCAAGCAGTGATTCATGACCCTGAGTTGGCGCAGCAGCTGCGGCTGGCCTTTGGCCTGCTGCAACAGCCGCGCAATACCTTATTAAAAGAAACCACGTTGGCGGTGGCTTTAACCCAGTTGATGCTGCGCCATGCGCGTTTGGTGGCCGATCGGGCGGTGATGGATTTAGATCGGCCTTTATTGTGGCGAGTGCGCGACTATCTGCATGCCGATCCTGGTCGTGATTTTAGCTTAACGGAGTTGGCCGAGCTGGCCCAGCTGAGCCCCTGGCATTTTTTACGCCAGTTTCAGCGCCTGTTTGGCTTAACCCCGCATGCGTATCTGTTACAGGTACGCATTCGCTTGGCCAAGCAGCGGCTGCGCCAAGGCCAAAGCATTGCCAGCGTGGCGCAGCAATGTGGTTTTACCGATCAAAGCCATCTGAATCGACATTTTAAAAAAACCGTTGGCGTCACGCCAGGTGCTTTTGTGCAAGGGTTTAAGCCGCGTGTCAATCTGGTGTGATGCGCACCGCAATTTTATCCAATAAGACGCCCCAGTTGATGGTTATACTGGGGTTTTTTTATGGGCAGGACAGGTTATGAACAGCAGGACGATGGCCGTGTCGGCCACGGCGCGACAGGACTTTTTAAAGGGCGGGGTGGACATGTTGCCGCTGTGTTTGGCCGTGTTGCCTTGGGGTATTTTGGCTGGCTCGATGGCGGTGAATACAGGGTTAAGCCTGGCGCAAAGTATTGGGATGTCGGCGATTATTTTTGCCGGTGCGGCTCAGCTGGTGACGCTGGGCATGCTGGCCGCCGGCGCCAGCATGTTGACCATTGTGGTGTCGGTGTTTTTCATTACCGCACAACACCTATTATATGGTTTGACCTTGCGGCCTCAGATTGCACCGATGAAGCCGCTACGCCGATTTGGCCTGGGGTTTTTATTAACCGACGAGCTGTTTGCTTTGAGTACGGGCGACAAAAAATCTTCGTTTGCTTATCTGTTTGGGGCGGGCCTGACGTTTTATTTGGCCTGGGTGTTGTTTAGCCTCGCAGGCATTGCCTTGGCCAGCGCCGTGCCCGATTTAGATGCCTATCACCTTGATTTTTCCATAGTGGCTACGTTCATCACCATTGTGGTGCCCATGCTGCGTAACTTCGCTAGCCTAGTAGGGGTGGTGGTGTCGCTGGTGTTGTCTATCGTGTTGACCCATCTACAGATAGAGGGCGCCATTATTGTGGC
>JAGNTR010000040.1 GCA_017987415.1 Neisseriaceae bacterium | reverse complement strand
GGGTCGAGTAGGTCGCGGCCAAAGGTATAGACTTCGGTTGGCTCTTGAGTGAGGCCTAAAATCGTGGGTAAGACATCGTAATGAGAAGCATAGCGCGCATCTTGGCCAGGCGTGATGCTGCCGTCGGGCGCATAGATGATGAGGGGAATATGAAACGCATTGTTCAAATCACCATCGCCAGTGGCAGACAGTACGTGGTCGGCGGTCAGAATGAAGACGGTGTTTTGATACCAGTCTTGGGTGGCTGCCCAGGTCATGAACTGGCGTAAAGACCAGTCAAAATAGCGCACCGTATTCAGAAAAGCTGCTTCGCTGCCGGGCTCATGTGTATAAGTATGGAATTCAGCACCGGGGTCGGGGAAGGGGTTGTGGGTAGAGCCCGTAAACAAGAAGGCAAAAAAGGGCGCGGGCTGCTGCGCCTGTTGCCGCTGTAGGTGCTGGGCGAGAAACATCAGCGTTTCGTAGTCCCAGCCCCAGCTGGAATGCTGTGGATAATCACGCAATAAAGGGTAGTCTTCGCGCCCGAAATAATCTTGAAAGCCGACGCTGTGGGCGATGCCGTCCATGTAAAACGAGCGGCGGTTAGAGGCTTGCAGCATGGTGGTGCGATAGCCGCGCCGATTCAATAAGGTGGCCACGCGCGGGATGTTGTGGCGCTCTAGGCCCCAGCCTAGGTAAGGCTGGCTTTCAAACAGGGGGACGGAGGTCAATAAAGACTGTACGCCTTCAATACTGCGTTGGCCTGATGAATAAAAGTGGGTCCAGCTGCGTGACTGGGGCAAGAGCTCATCCAAGAAAGGCGTGATGCCGCGCTGTTGGCCGCTGAGGCCGTCGACGTATTTAAAGCTTAGGCTTTCCACCGCAATCAAAATCACGTTTTTAGGTGGCGTGGCGGGGTTTTGAGGTGCGTGGCTTTGCCGGCCGCTTAGAGCTGGTGCCGTATTCAGCCAGGCGCTCAGCTCGGCTGGGCTAAAGTAATTCAGCTCATGCTTATTGTCGAGCTTGCCCTGTAGGCTTTGGCGAAGGGTGTGCAGCATATTGAAGGCGCCATTTAGGCCCAGCGCTGCTTGGCGCTCATCGCCATAGGTGAAGGCATCGACGGCTTTAATGGTTTTGCCCGTGAGCTGAAAGCCGCGAATGCCCAATAACATGAGGCTGAGGCACAGCAGCATAAAGGCGATGGCCACTAAACCTTGGCGCAGGGTGTGGATGGGCGTGGGCTTAAGCTTGGCCGCGGCACGAACGATGCAGCGCTGCCAGACTAGGCCTAAGGCCACGGCGCCCACGGCTGCGATGGCGGTATAGGGCCAAAATGGGCCTAGAGCAAAATCGATTAGGCCGCTGGCGTCTTCGCTGAGCACCAAGACTTCGCGATCGATGTGGCGATACACTTCGCCAAAATAGGCCACGTCGGCCAGGGTTAAAGCCCAGAGGCCAAGCAGACAGCCAAACATCAACCACAGCAGAATGCGCCGTAGGCGTGGCGTTTGTAGCGGCGGCAGCGGCAGTAAAAAGACGATGAAGAGCGGGGTTAAAGCGCTGACGCTGATGGACACGTCAAACTTAAGCCCTATCCAAAACGCTTGGGCCAGCTGTAAGGGAGACAATACGGCAAAATAGTCATGATAAATGGCCCAATAGCTCAGGCGTAGGCCGCCAAACACGATGAGGGCAAAAAGGGTGACTTTGAGCGTCAATAATAAGGATCGAATCATGGCGACACGTGGGCATGTGCGTGTTGTTATGGAGCGCGCAACAGGCAGACCATCTTAAATGAGAGAGCCGATGATTATACGCTTAAGTTGCTGGTTTAAAAATGGGAAAATGGCATGTCTGAAGAGGACGCCAGTAGTCGATGCGATTCAATGACGCGCATAAAAAACCACGGCCGAGTGGCCGTGGTTGGAGCGGTAGGCTTAAACCAAAATAAACGGGTTGGCGCCGCCGCGAGCGTATTCGGTTTCGTTCATCAATAGATCAAGGGCTAAAGAGGCTACGTCGTCGGCAATAGGGTCGACCAGTTGATCTTTACTCATGGAGAATACCTTACGGTAGCCGTGGCAATCGTGGCAGCTTTCGGCCTGCACGCTTTTATAGGGTGCTGATTTTTGTTCGGCAATGCTGTGTAAGGCCACGTTTTTATTGCTGTCGCAATAGGTGCAGCGGGCGCGAATCATATTCCACTGTGATTGGCATAAAGGGCAATGTACATAGCGTAAATTCACCAGCTTGCTGTCGATTTTAATCACGCTGGCTACGGCTTGGCTGCCGCAGCAAGGGCAGCTGTCTTTTTGTACTTTGCCTAAATAATCCAGCGCCTGCCACTCGGTTTTGGCCGAGTGAAGCGCCCACTGGGTCCAGATGACTTGCAAGGCGGCCAAGATGAAGAGTTTGCTGCCCTTATCAATACTGGCCTGCTCGTCGTCGCTGAGGGCGGCTGTGGCCCAGGCATTTAACGTGGCCTCATCTTGCTGCTGCAATGACTCAATGATGCTCAGAGTGGCGCTCGGTGCCGTGGCGGTGACGCTGTTTAAAATGTGTTGTAGTACCTCTAGCCAAGCGTGAGGCAGAGCCACTTGGTCTTTGTGGTAGGGCACGAGGTCGCTTAGGCTTGGTTGAGCCAGATCGGCGAGGGTGGCTAAGGCATCGTGTTGCGCTTGAGCGATGTGGCCCAGAAAGCTTAAAAAGTCGGCCAGCTCATGGCCTTGGGCCAGGCTGTTGAAGCGGGCAGCGCGCTTTTGGAACACGGCAGCGTCTGGCTTAAGGTAAAAGTCGGGCAGCATGGACGACGATGATTGGGCAATTTTTTCAGGCGTGCTGATGGGCGTGGTTTGGGCCATGGAAAATCCTTTATGGGCTAGGCTATAAAGCCTTGCGGATGCGTGTAAATATTCTGTTTATGAGGGCGGGCAAAGCCCACCAGCGTCATGCCAACCTGTTGTGCGAGGTCGACGGCAAAGGCGGTCGGTGCGGACACGGCCACCAGGCAACCGATGCCGATGGTGGCGGATTTTTGCACCATTTCGTAGCTGGCGCGGCTGGACACTAGGGCAAAGCCTTGCTGAACGTCTTGTTCGGTTTTACTGAGCCAGCCGACCAGTTTGTCCAGGGCGTTGTGGCGGCCCACGTCTTCAAACACTTTGAGAATGTCGCCGTCTAAGCTCACCCAAGCGGCGCCATGAATGGCGCCGGATAAGGCGCGTAAGGGCTGGGCCGTGGGAAAGGCAGTTAAGGCCTTGGGTAGCGCTGCCAGCGATAGCGCCGGCCCGCGCTGAATCGGCGCCAGCGTGCGAGATACGGCCTGAAGGTTTTCAACCCCACACAGGCCGCAGCCGGTGCGGCCAGCCAAGGTGCGGCGGCGTTCTTTAAGGCCGACAAAACGCTCGGAGGCGATGTCTAGGCGCACTTCAATGCCGGCGCTGGTGTGAATAATGTCTATATCGTAGAGCTCAGAAGCATGGTTTAAAATGCCTTCGCTGAGGCTAAAGCCAAGGGCAAAATGTTCTAAGTCACAGGGTGAGGCCAGCAACACGGCATGGGAAATGCCGTTATAGGTTAAGGCCACTGGTACTTCTTCGATCAAGATGTCTTCGGCGGCCACCAGCGGCTGATCGGCCTCATGCTTGAGGATGGCTCTGCTGGCGGTGGGCTGATATTCGGGCGTGATCTCAGTCATACGGGCTCTTTAAGGTCAGGATAAAAAAGGACAACAGCCAGTATCATCATACTGGCTGTTGTCGGACGTGGCTTACTTTTTCTTTTTCGGCGCGTGGTCGTGATGACCACTGTCCTTGCCGGTCACTTCACGATACCAGCGCGGATGGTGCTTCTTGGCCCAGTTCTCGGTCACGGTGCCTTCCACCATGGCGTTGATGGTGCCGCGAATCCAAATTGCTGCGTACACGTGCACAATGATGCTGGCAATCAGCGCCAAAGCGGCGGCCGCATGCAGCAATAGGGCGATGCGAATCAGTGGAATCGGGAAGTATTCAGCAAAATACGGACGCCAAGCCATGATACCGGTGAGGATGAGGGTCAGCATGCAGGCACACATCACCCAGAACATCATTTTTTGGCCGGCATTGTATTTGCCGGTGTCACCGACTTCTTCGCCTTTAAGAATTTTACCTACCGAAACCATCCACTTCACGTCTTCTTTATTCAAAAAGTTGTGGTGGTAGTAGCGGAAGAATTGGCGCACAAAGGCCACGAACATCAGCACCCCAACAAACGGGTGGATGATGCGGGCCAGCTGTGGCGTGCCAAACACGTTCGACAGCCAGAAAAACGCTGGGTAGAAAAAGGCCAAACCAGAAATGGCAAGCAGCACAAAGCTGATGGCCACAATCCAGTGGTTAATCCGCTCGGCGGCGTTATACCGTTGAATTAAGGTTTTCTTCATTGTTTGGTCTCCTTATGGTCATCAGGTTTGATGATGTCGGGTTCTTCCTCATCGGCTTTATTCGGGCCTACGGTGATGTAGTGGAAGAAGCCAAACAGGCCGGCAGCGGCTACGCCTACGGTGGCCAACGGTTTGAGCAAGCCTTTCCATAGTTTGACGGTGGTGCTGATGGCAGGGTCTTTAGGTAAGCCGCTGTACAGTTCAGGCTTGTCGGCGTGATGCAAGACGTACATCACGTGGGTGCCGCCCACGCCTTGAGGGTCGTACAGACCAGCGTTGGCATAGCCACGGTTGTTTAAGTCTTCAATACGCTCTGCCGCTACGTGCTTCATGTCTTCTTTAGAGCCGAATTGAATGGCGCCGGTCGGACAGGTCTTCACGCAGGCTGGCTCTTGGCCAACGGCTACGCGGTCTGAACACAGGGTGCATTTGTAGGCGCGGTTGTCTTTTTTAGAGATGCGCGGCACGTTAAACGGACAGCCTGAAATACAGTAGCCGCAGCCAATACAGTTTTCTTCATGGAAGTCGACAATGCCGTTGGTGTACTGAATGATGGCGCCAGGAGACGGGCAAGCCTTCAAGCAGCCTGGCTCAGCACAGTGCATACAGCCATCTTTACGGATCAGCCATTCTAGCTTGCCGTTTTCTTCGGTTTCGCTAAAGCGCATCACCGTCCACGCGTCGGCGGTTAAGTCGATCGGGTTGTCGTAGACGCCGATGCATTCACCGACTTCGTCGCGAATGTCGTTCCATTCAGAACAGGCTACCTGACAGGCTTTACAGCCAATACAGGTGCTCACGTCGATGAGTTTGGCCACTTCGATGTGTTGGCGCGCTTGCGGTGGGGGCGTCATGTCTGCGGTCGCCGAGCGGCGCAGAATGTCCAGAGATTGTAATGCCATAATGAGCCTCCTTAAGCTTTCTCTAGGTTCACGAGGAACGTTTTGTACTCAGGAGTTTGCGTATTACAGTCTCCTACCGATGCGGTTAGATTATTGGCCAAATAGCCTTTCTTGGCTTCGCCTTCCCAACCCCAGTGCAATGGAATGCCGATTTGATGCACGGTTTGTTCGTGCACCTTCAGCGCCATGATGCGCTTGGTGACCACGGCCTTGGCTTTAATGAAGCCACGGTTAGAGCTGACTTTGACCCAGTCGCCGGCTTTGATGCCTTTTTCTTTGGCCAAGGCTTCACCAATCTCGACAAACTGCTCCGGCTGGGCAATCGCCAACAGCTTCACGGTTTTGGTCCAGAACTGGAAGTGCTCGGTTAGGCGATACGTCGTCCCCACGTAAGGGAAGTTTTCGTGGGTGCCTAAGTTGGCGCGGTCGTCTTTAAACATCCGCACCGCAGGGCTGTTAAACACTTTCGGGTGCATTGGGTTCATGCCGATCGGGCTTTCCATAGGCTCGTAGTGAACCGGGAAGGGGCCATCGACCAATTTACGAGTAGAGAACAAACGGCCCACGCCTTCTTCGTTCATGATGAAGGGATTCATGCCGCTGCCTGGTGCTTCGGTGTTTTTAAAGTCGGCCACGTCGGCGCCGCCCCAATGATCGCCCATCCATTTGATGACTTCGCGATTAGGGTCCCAAGGTTTGCCCTGTGGATCACAAGAGGCGCGGTTGTACAGAATGCGGCGGTTGGCCGGCCAAGCGAAAGACCAGCCAGGGGTGTTGCCTAAGCCTGTGTCGGTGTTGTCGCGGCGCGCCATGAGGTTGCCTTCTTCTGTCCATTGGCCTGAGTACACCCAGCAGGCGCACGAGGTTGAGCCATCATCTTGCAGCTGGTGGAAGCCCGCAACCTGTTGGCCTTTTTTCACGATGATGTTGCCGTTGGCGTCTTTAACGTCGGCCAAAGCTTTACCATTAGACTGCATGGCCAACTCTTCTGGCGTTGGGTCGAATGGGTCGTGGAAGGTCCAATCCACGTTTAGAATAGGCTCTGGCGTGGCGCCACCTTCTTGGCGATACATGTCGCGCAAGGTCAGGAATAAATGGCCTAAAATAGCGGTGTCTGGGCGGGCTTCACCAGGCGCATCAGCGCCTTTCCAGTGCCACTGTAGCCAGCGGCTAGAGTTGGCGATGGAGCCGTTTTCTTCGGCAAAGCAGCAAGAGGGCAGGCGGAAGACTTCGGTTTGGATGTCGGCCATTTCACCAGGGGCGCTGCCGCCTTCGTTGTACCAGAATGAGCCTGTCTCGGTGTGTAGTGGGTCGATGATGACCATATACTTAAGCTTCGAGAAGGCTCGGCGCACTTTATTGGAGTCAGGGAATGACGCGCCGGCGTTAAAGCCTTGTACGATCAGGCCGTTCATCTGGCCTTTGTCCATCATTTCGGTCATCTGAATGATGTCGTACATTTTGTCCCACTTGGGCAGCCAATCAAAGCCCCAGTCGTTTTCTTTGGTGGCGTTTTCGCCCCAGAACCACTTCATCAAGCTCACCGCAAATTTAGGGGTGTTGCTCCAGTAGTTTAACTGGTTCGGACGCACGGCTTTAGGCGTGATGCCGTTGATGTATTCAGCCCAGTTGCGGTGCTTGAATTCATTGGGTAGGCCTAAGTAGCCAGGCAGCATGGTCGACAATAGGCCTAAGTCTGACAGACCTTGAATATTGGAGTGGCCGCGCAGCGCATTCACGCCGCCGCCAGACATACCGATGTTGCCCAACAGCAATTGCACCATACACATGGTGCGGATGATTTGTGAGCCCGTGGTGTGCTGCGTCCAGCCCAATGCGTACAAAATGGTGCCGGCTTTGTTGGGCGCAGAGGTTTCGCCTAGGGCGGCACACACTTTTAAGAAGCCTTCAACCGGGCTACCGGTGATGCTGCTGACCAATTCTGGAGTATAGCGTGCGTAGTGCGCCTTCATCAGGTTCCACACGCAGCGTGGGTGTTGCAAGGTGTCGTCGGTTTTGGCGTTGCCTTGAGCGTCTAGCTCATAAAACCAGCTGTCTTGATCGTATTTGCTATTGGCTTCATCGTAGCCGCTAAATAAGCCGTCGTTGAATTCAAATTTTTCGTCAACAATTAAGGTGGCGTTGGTGTAGGCCTTAACGTATTCCCATTGAATTTTGTCATTGGCGATTAACCAGTTGATGACGCCGCCTAGGAAGGCAATGTCTGAACCTGAGCGAATCGGGACGTATTCGTCGGCCACGGCCGCGGTACGGTTAAAGCGAGGGTCTACTACGTAGAGCTTGGTGCCTTTTTGTTTTTTGGCTTCGATGGCCCATTTAAAGCCCACTGGGTGTGCTTCGGCTGCGTTGCCGCCCATCACCAAAATAAAGTCGGCGTTTTTGATGTCGACCCAGGTATTGGTCATGGCGCCGCGACCAAACGTAGAGGCCAAAGCGGCCACCGTTGGTCCGTGGCACACACGTGCCTGTGCGTCGGTGGCGACAATGCCAAGGGTACGCATGAATTTTTGGGTCAGAATACCGGTTTCATTTGAGCCCGCAGATGCGGTCAACATGCCCGTGGTCAACCAACGGTTGACGGTGGTGCCGTCGGCACCGGTGGGGATGAAGTTGGCGTCGCGGTCGGCCTTCATGTGCTTGGCGATGCGCAGATTGGCTTCTTCCCAAGAGATGCGTTTCCAATGGTCGCTGCCGGCTTCGCGTACTTCTGGGTATTTTTGGCGTGATTCACTGTGGATGAAGTCGATCAGGCTGGCGCCTTTAGGGCATAACGAGCCACGGCTAACCGGATGGTCAGGATCGCCTTCAATGTGGAAGATTTCGGCTTTGGCATTTTTTGCGCCATCGCCCATGCTGTACATCAGCACGCCGCAGCCTACGGAACAGTAGGTACAGTTATTACGGGTTTCGGTGGCGCGCAATAGTTTGTATTGACGCACTTCGGCCCATGCATTGGTTGGCATAAAGCCCATGACCGCCAAGCTTGAGGCACTCATGCCCGCTGCTGAGATCTTAAAAAACTGCCGCCTAGAGACTTTCATTAGCGCTCCTGAAAGCCATAGCCTCAAAACAATTAGGCACAACGGTGTGCCTAATTGTTTGTAGAAGTATGGTAGTGGTTATTATGTTTGTTATGGCTAAAGTCGGCTTAACTTTTAAGATAAGCGCTCAACATTTAGCCTGTTAATGACGCTATTTTGCCATAATCATTGCAGCAGGCCAAATTTTTTTACTTTCAGATGGCTGTTTTATCAGAAAAATTTAGTTAAAGATGGTTAAATTTTGTTTGTTTCTGAAATGTAAGGAACTTATAAAACAAGCACATAAGCTGCCGAGGAATAAACCACAGTCATTAATTAAGCTAAATTTGATGGACATCATGTCGCAAAATGAAAAGATGAGGTCAGCCTTTAACGGAGTCAAGTGGAAACTCTTGTGGCCACAAGGGCTGGCTAAACGCTTCGGTCAGGTAGTCGACCAAAGAGCGCACGCGGCTAGACACCAGCTTGCGTGAGGGGTAAACGGCGTAAATGCCTAGCTCCTTAAAGGTCAGCTGTGGCAAGACCTGAACCAAGCGACCCTCAGCGACATCCGCACCAATTAAAAAATCAGGCTGTAGCGTGATGCCGCCGCCCTGAAGGGCGAGCATGCGGCAGGTGTCGCCATTATTGGTGTGTAAAGCTGATTTAAGCGTGAACGAGGCTTTTTCGCCTGCCTCTTTATAGTACCAAGTTTCTTTATCCGACCAGTTGCTGTAGGAAAGGGTGCGGTGTTGGCTTAAGTCTTGAGGGGTTTGGGGCGTGCCGTGGGCGGCTAAATACTCGGGGGAGGCGCACAGCAAGACCTGCGTGCTGGCCAGTTTTCGGGTGACTAAAGTGGAGTTGGGCAGTTCAGCAATGCGAATGGCCAAGTCAAAGCCTTCTTCGACTAGGTCGACGATGCGGTCGTTGAGGCTGATGTCTAAGGTGACTTTAGGATAGGCGTCAAGAAAGCCTTGCCATAGCGGCGCCAAATGTAATACCCCGAAGCTGACCGGTACGTTGACGTAAATCTTACCGCTGAAATTGGTTTGGCCATCGATCAGGGCGCTTTCTGCTTCTTCAATGGCGGCCAAGATGGTTTTGGCCTGTTCGTAAAATAGGCGGCCATCTTCGGTGGGCGACAGGCGGCGCGTGGTTCGATGCAGTAGCCGCAGGTTTAGCCGCAGCTCTAAGGCATTTAAGTGGCGCGAAATGGCCTGTTTGGATAGGTTGAGCTTGTCGGCCGCACCGACGAGGCTGCCGCTGTCCATGATGGCGACGAACACGCTCATCTCTAGGGTTTTATTGGCTTTGAGCATAGGATTGCTTTCTATTGTTCCATTTTTTGGAATAATTAAACCTATTTTGTCTGGTTTATCATCAAAACACAAGCCTATAAGATGGCGTTGTTATTTAATTGAAACAGAAATAAGGGGATGGTCATGAAGCAATTGCCCGTGCTGTTTGTGTCCCATGGTTCGCCCATGATGGCGATTGAGCCTGGCGTGGTCGGGCCTAAGCTACAGGATTTAGGCCAGAAGCTGCTGGCCAGACACACCATTAAGGCTGTGTTGGTGGTGTCGGCCCATTGGCAGACTGAATCTTCAGTTGGGATCACTGCTCAAGCGCAGCCCGGCGTGATTCATGATTTTTATGGGTTTCCGCCAGCGCTCTATGAATTGGACTACGATACCGCAGGCGCTCCAGACTGGGCGATGACGCTACACGGGCTCTTGGCCGCAGCAGGTGTGCCGGCTCAGCTGAGTCAGGATAGGGGCTTGGATCATGGCGCTTGGGTGCCGCTGCGCTATTTGTTTCCTGAAGCGGATCAAGCGGTGGTGCAGATGGCTTTGCCTCATCCGCTTAGTGGACAACAGGCCTATGACTTGGGGCGCTTACTACAGCCCTTGCGCGACCAAGGCGTGTTGATCGTGGGCTCGGGCAGCTTGACGCATAATTTGCGCGATTTAGGCCGCAGCGCTCTGGCGGCGCCCTACGTCATTGAATTTACTCAGTGGATAAAGGAAAAATTGGCCTCGAAAGATGTGGCCAGCATAGTGGATTATCGGGTTTTAGCGCCGCATGCCGTGCGGGCTCACCCAAGCGAAGAACATTTTCTGCCTTTACTGGTGGCCTTAGGCGCCAGCGTGGGCAGTGATGCAGTGGCAGTGATGGAAGGCGGGATTGAATATGAAGCTTTGTCTATGGACGGTTTTGTATTCAGCGCCGAGGCTGACGCTTATTTAAACTCAGTAGCTCAATAAATAAAGAAGGATTAAGTATGGATGATCGCACACAGATCGGTTTGGCCGCATTATTATTACGCGTGGCTTTAGGGGTGATGTTTTTGGCCCATGGTTTAACCAAGTGGTTGGTGTTTACCCCAGCCGGTACGGTGGAGTTTTTTGGCTCTTTAGGCTATCCAGCTATTTTGGCCTACGCCATCATGGTGTTTGAAGTGGCCGCTGGTGTCTTGCTTCTGTTAGGCCTGTTTACCCGTTGGGTCAGCGCCTTGGGCGTGGTGGTGCTGTTTGGCGCCGCAACGGTACACTTTCCTGCGGGCTGGCCTTTTGGTAACGAAGGCGGTGGTTGGGAATACCCTATTTTCATGGTGTTCACGTCTGCGGCTTTGGCCTTGTTAGGCGGCGGTCGATTTGCTTTGACGGCAGCGAAGAAAAGCCAGTAACGTCAGCGTGTGACCCTGCAGCGCCCCGCTCAATGAGCGGGGCGTTGTTTTTTGTGTAAGCATTAGCGAGGACCAGGCTTAAATCCATGGCTGCGGGCAATCCAGACGATGCTTAAGGATACCAGTGCTAATACCAGTAGCGGCCAAGGGAATTGAATCACGGGTATGATGCCCAGAAGCAGGCCACCGACCAAGCTGCCGCAGGCAACGGCTAGGTTCCAAGTGGTCACGACAATCGATTGGGCCGTATCCACCGCTTCATGAGCAGCATCGGCGCTGGCGGTGATCAAGAGTGTGGCGGAGCCGCCAAAGCTTAACCCCCAAAGGCCAACGGCCACAAACACTACGCCGGGGTGATGGCTCCAAATACCCATTAGTGTGGCCGTAAAGGCAAATAAGATCAGGCTGAATAGGGTCAGCGAGCGCAACAGGCGGTCGACCCAAAACCCCACCAAAATGATGCTGGCCAGAGCCATTGAGCCAAACACCAACAGCACCGTATCAACCCGCTCAGCTAGGCCAGAATGGACTAAGAAGGGGGAGATATAGGTATAGAGCAGGTTATGGGCCACGATCCAAATAAAAATCACCGCCAAAATCGACCTCATGCCAGGCAAGGTAAAGACCTGACGCAGGCTTAGGCGCTGCGTATTGGGCTCGCTAGCAAGGCCGGGAACGCCGCGCCATACCCAGGTCAGCAATACGGCGCCAAGTAGGGAGATTAAGAAGAAAATGGTACGCCAGCCTAGCAAAGAGCCCAGCCAGGTGCCAAGAGGCAGGCCAATGGAAAAAGCAACGGGGGTGCCGAACATGGCAATGGCCAGCGCTTTACCCTGTAGCGTAGGATGGACTAAGCGGCGCGCATAGCCTGCCAGTAAGCCCCAGCATAGGCCGGCGGATATGCCAGCAAGCAAACGAGCCGCCAGAATGACGCCATAGTGATGAGACACTGCGGTGATGGTGTTGAACACCAAAAAGCCAGCAATCGCCAACATCAATACTGTTTTTCGATTCCAGCTTCGGGTCAGGGCGATCAGAGGAATGACTGAGACTAAGGCACCAAAGGCAAATAAGGTAATCATTTGGCCGGCGTAAGCTTCAGAAATCGCTAAGTCTTGGCTGATCTGTGGCAATAGCCCGGCAGGTAGGATTTCGGTCAAAATAGCCGTAAACCCTGTCATGGCGAAGGCTAAAAGAGGTGAAAGGGGGAAGTGGTCTTGCTTAAGTGGCTGATCGTGAAGGCGTGCCATGGTCGACCTTTATATATTATGTATCGATCGGTATATAATATGGAGGTACTCATGCGGCGTCAATAAAACGGCGTTGGGCAGAAGCATTAATGCGCGTGAGTTTAAGCAGACGTTTTGAGGGTTTTGAGCAGTTCGCTTATGGCATTGTCAATATTGGCGAGGGGCGTACCGTCTTGAGCCATGCTGGAAATACTCAATAAAAATCCGTTGAATAGTGTGGCGAAAGTGGTCACATTGGTTTCGGGTGGGAGTTGCTTAAGGGTGATCGCACGTTTTAGACAGCGCTCGAAGCCTGCAAAAGTCTCGGCACGCTGCTGCGCTAGTCTGGCTTGGAGGTGCTGGTGTTCGGGGGCGCAGGTGGCCGTGGCCAAAACCACAAAGCAGCCCTTAGGGTGTTGGGTCTGGGTTTGTGCCCGCGCCGACTGGCGTAAAACGTTTTCAATGGCTTGCAGTGGGGGCACGCTGTCGTCGTATAACAGGGCGCTGGCTTGGCCGTGGGTGGCCATATAGGCTTGAAAGGCTTCTAGGAACAGCTGTTCCTTTGACCCAAAGGCAGCGTAAAAACTGGGCGAGGAAATGTGCCCCATATGGGCTTTGAGCATGCTTAAAGACGTGGCTTCATAGCCATACTGCCAGAATAAATCCATGGCTTGGCACAGCGCTTTGTCGCGGTCAAAAGTACGGGGTCGGCCAGCTGGGCGAGCCATGGTTGCGCTCCTTTGTTAAATACATCTTACAAGTATGGCTGCATCTTAGAAGGATGGGCTAAGCTTGTCAAAGCACTTAACCCTTTTGAGAGTGGGTTTATTATATCAGACGCAAAAAAAACGGGCCCCATGATTAGGGCCCGTTGTTGACGTTGGTCACGCTTACAGCAGGACGCGCTCAATGCCACCGTTATTGGCGATTTCCACAAATTCAGGCATCCATTTGTCGCCTAAGGTGTGTTTGGCCATTTCGATCACGATGTAGTCGGCTTCGATCGGCGTGTCTTGCTCATAGCGGCTGAGGCCTTGTAGACAGGCAGGGCAAGAGGTCAAGATTTTCACCGGGTCCTTATTGGGTAGGGCGGCGATGTTCTTCTCGATTTCTTCTTGCTTACGGAAGCGTACCTGAGTCGCAATGTCGGGGCGGTTCACCGCAAACGTGCCCGACTCACCACAGCAGCGATCGGTTAAGGGCACGTCTTGCCCCATCAACGCCGTCACCGTTTTGGTCGGCTGCTGCTGCTTCATCGGCGTGTGGCAAGGATCATGGTAAAGATATTGCTGACCCGCCACACCTTGCAGCTTAATGTCTTTTTCCAACAGGAATTCATGGATGTCGACGATGCGGCAGCCAGGGAAAATCTCGTCAAAGTGATATTTTTCCAGCTGGTCGTAGCAGGTGCCACAGCTGACCACCACGGTTTTGATGTCCAAATAGTTCAGCGTGTTGGCGACGCGGTGGAACAATACCCGGTTCTCGGTGGTGATGGCCTCGCCCTTGTCGCGCTGACCGCCCGAGGTTTGGGGATAGCCGCAGCATAAATAGCCCGGTGGCAACACGGTTTGTACGCCAGCGTGGTAAAGCATGGCTTGAGTGGCTAAGCCCACCTGGCTGAACAGTCGTTCTGAGCCGCAACCAGGGAAGTAGAATACCGCTTCGGCGTCTTCGGCTAGGGCAGGGTTACGGATGATGGGAATGGTTTTATCATCTTCAATGCTCAACAGCGCCCGTGCCGTACGGATTGGCACGTCACGCGGCAGTGGCCGGTTGATGAAGTGAACGATCTGTTCTTTCAGCGTCGGCTGCCCCAGCGTGGCTGGAGGGTTGGCTTTTTGCTGCTTGATCAAGCCTAAGCGTTTGCCCATGCCGTTGGCGAAGCGCTGTGAGGTAAAGCCCAGCTTAATCACCGTGCTGCGTAGTGCCTTGATGCTGGCGGGGTCGGTGGCGTTCAAGAAGGCCATGCCCATGGCCACGGCAGGGCGGAATTTTTTCTGGCCCGACTGGCGCAAGAAGTTACGCACGGCCACGGTCACGTCGCCAAAGTCGATGTTGACCGGGCAGGGTTTTTCACAGCGGTGGCAAACGGTACAGTGGTCGGCCACGTCGTTGAGCTCGTCAAAGTGTTTTAAAGACAGGCCGCGACGGGTTTGTTCTTCGTATAAGAAGGCTTCGGTTAACAGGCCGACGCTGAGAATCTTGTTGCGCGGGCTGTATAACAGATTGGCGCGCGGTACGTGGGTGCTGCACACAGGTTTACACTTGCCGCAGCGCAGACAGTCTTTCACCATGCTGGAAATGCTGCCGAGGCTAGATTTTTCCAGAATCAAAGATTCAGTACCCAATAGCTCAAACGAAGGCGTGTAGGCACGGCGTAAATCGCCCTGAGGCATGAGCTTGCCGCGGTTAAAGTGGCCTTTCGGATCGACGCGCTGCTTGTAGTCCCAAAACGGCTGCATTTCTTCGTCGCTTAAAAACTCTAGCTTGGTGATGCCGATGCCGTGTTCGCCTGAAATCACGCCATTGAGGCTTTTAGCCAGCTTCATGATGCGCTCAACCGCTTTGTGGGCAGTTTGCAGCATGTCGTAGTCGTCAGAGTTCACCGGCAAGTTGGTGTGGACGTTGCCGTCGCCAGCGTGCATATGCAAGGCCACAAAAACGCGGCCGCGCACCACTTTAACGTGGATTTTTTCCAGCGCCTTGATGATGGGTTCGTCGGTTTTGCCGCTGAAAATTTCGGCCAGCTGGCGAATCAAGTCTTTCTTTACCGACACGCGTAGCCTAAAGTCGCGCATGGCGATGAAGCAGCTGTCGCTGCCTGCCGGCTCATCGTCTTCTAGACGGGTTTCGGGGTAGCGTGCTAGGTATTCAGTCACCGGCGTGTCTAGATTGTTTAATAACCACGTCCAACGCTCGTGTACGTGATTGACGGTGTTGATGGCGATTTCTGCGCGGTTGCCGAGCAAGTCTTTGCTGGAAAGGTCGGTGCCCAGCTTGTTAACCGGCAGTTTGCTTTGCAAAAACGGCAAAATGGCTTCGCACAGCGCCAATTTGTTTTGAATCGACAGCTCGATGTTGATGCGTTCAATGCCGTCTGAGTAGTCGCCTAAGCGCGGTAGGGGAATCACCACGTCTTCGTTGATCTTAAAGGCGTTGGTGTGTTTTGCAATTGCTGCCGTGCGCGAGCGGTCCAGCCAGAACGTTTTACGGGCTTCGGGGCTGACCGCGATGAAGCCTTCGCCTTGACGTGCTTGAGCCAGGCCGACGATTTCGGTGGCGATTTGGTCTAGCGCTGCTTCATCATCCGATACGATGTCGGCCAGCAACACCATTTTGGGGCGGCCTTTGCCTGCCGCTTTAGTCGCGTAGCCTACGGCGCGTACATAGCGCCAGTCTAGATGCTCAAGGCCAGCCATTTCCACCGCTGGGTGGTTATGGATGTGGTCACGAATTTCCACAATCGCTGGCGTGGCGTTGGCCACGGTGCCAAAGAACTCCAAACATACGGTGCGGGTGTGCTTGGCCATGCGATGCAAAATAAAGGCGGCGCTGGTGATGATGCCGTCGGTGCCTTCTTTTTGTACCCCAGGTAGGCCAGACAGGAATTTATCGGTTACGTCTTTGCCTAGGCCGACCTTGCGAAATGAGGCACCGGGAATATTTAACACTTCGGTGTGTTTGATGGTTTCGCCATCGTCTTCAAGGGTGTGGACGTTGAACGTGGCCACGTCGACTTCGTGAATTTTGCCAAAGCAATGGTTAACCCGTTCAATCAACTGCCATTCGCCCTGTGGATTAACCATCTTCCAGTAGGCCAGATTGTCTAGGGCCGTGCCCCACAAAACAGCTTTTTTACCGCCGGCGTTCATGGCCACGTTGCCGCCGACGCATGAGGCATCGGCGCTGGTAGGGTCTACCGCAAACACGAGACCAGCTAGGTGGGCGGTTTCTTCAACGCGGCGCGTCACCACGCCTGCGCCGCAGTGGATGATGGGGCGATCGCCCTCTAAGCCCGGCAGCTTCTTGAAGGTCACGCCGTGATGGCGGTCTAGTTTTTCCGTGTTGATGACGGCGCTCATCGCGTCTAGCGGTACGGCGCCGCCGGTGTAGCCAGTGCCGCCGCCCCTAGGGATGATGGTCAGCTCTAATTCGATTAAGGCGCGTACCAAGGGCGCCACTTCTGCCTCGGTGTCGGGCGTCAACACCACAAACGGGTATTCAACGCGCCAGTCGGTGGCGTCGGTTACGTGGCTGACGCGGGCCAGACCGTCGAATTGGATATTGTGTTTTTTGGTGATTTTGCTGAGAGACTTGCTGATGGCTTGACGTTTTTTGCGGGTTTGTTCAAAGCTGGCGTCAAAGAGGTTAACGGCTTTGCTGACTTCCATGATCATTTTGGCGACTTGGTCGTTGTCGTCACGCCGTTTTTGAATTTCGCTGATTCGATGACGCATTTCGCGAACCAAGGCGGTTTGCCGATCGGTGTGGGCCAATAAGTCATCGACTAGGTAAGGGTTGCGTTCTACCGCCCATATGTCGCCCAAGACTTCAAACAACATCCGTGCCGAACGGCCGGTTTTTCGCTGTGCGCGTAAAGCTTGTAAAATATCCCAAATGGGCTCGCCCAACAGGCGGATCACAATTTCTCGGTCTGAAAATGACGTATAGTTATACGGTATTTCACGAATACGGGCAGTGGTCATGACTACTCTCTAAAGATTTGGCAGGGTTTTAATTAGTATGTTAGCCGGCCATTTTACCTGAATGCGTGGGTTTGGGGAATGGTTCAGTTGGTAAGGTGTTGTATGTAATGGTATTAATTCAATGGGCTAAATTAATTAATACGTCAAAAGCATAAGATGTGGAAAAAGTTTGGCGTTTGGCCGAATAAATGGTATATTACGCCCTTCTATGGCGGGTCTCCCCGCATGGTTTCTTGGGTCAACGGGTCAGGCGCGGAAGCGAGCAGCCCAACTCAAATAAACCAGTGCCGGGGGTCTGGCTCGCCACCTCATTTAGATGTTGATGCAATCTGCATCCGTCGGTAAAAAACCACTCGATTGAGTGGTTTTTTTGCGTTTGGGCGAAGGCTGTATGCTGAACATCATGGCTTATTCATGGTCGCGTAGGGTGGGTAAAGCGTAGCCTACCCACCACTCCTAACGTGCTCAGGTGCCCACATTTAAAACCCGCGTGGGTCACGACCCACCCTACCAAAACAAAAAATCATGGTTTGTTGGTGCTAAATATTAAATCGACTGTCAATGCTTCGGTTATATCGCTATTG
>JAGNTR010000165.1 GCA_017987415.1 Neisseriaceae bacterium | reverse complement strand
TGTTTGGCGGCCATAGCAAGTTGGTACCACTCCTTCCCATCCCGAACAGGACAGTGAAACGACTTAGCGCCGATGATAGTGTGGATGCCCATGTGAAAGTAGGTCACCGCCAAACTCCCCATACTTAGGCCCTGTTGCGATTGCAACAGGGCCTATTTTATTGGTACTGCACTACCGTAGGGTGGTGCCCATACCGTAGGGTGGCGCAAAGCGCAGCGTGCCCACCGATGGTGGCCCACCATATGATGGCCTTAAGCCCTGCCGAAGCGCACAGTCTTACCCCAGACACCCAAAACAAAGCCCACCTGACGGTGGGCTTTGTTGTATCTGGCATCTGGTGCTTCATGGCTGTGCCGCTATAAGTCATGGTGGGTAGGCTACGCTTTACCCTCCCTACGCGTGGCCATGAGCCTGGTAGGGGGGGGCGTGACCCACGCGTTGGGCTGTTTACGTTGATGGGTGACAAGCCTTATCCACACACTTATCTTATCCACAGGCGATTAGCCTAAGAGCTTGCCTTTTACCCGCGGAGAGCCGTTAAAAAAACCGTCACGGCAAGGCCGTGACGGTTTAGTGTCTGGGTCATTGGATTAGAAGCGATACATGACGCCAGTGCTCAACGCGCCGACATAGCTGCGGTCAACCATGGGGCTGTCTTTCGCTTCTGAGCCTAGGTGCTCATAGTAGGCGCTGGCGTAGGTGATCCATTGTGGGGTAATGGCGTAGCTGACGGTCACTTGGGCGTAGGGCTGAACGGAGCCGTCGGCTTTGTAGCGGCTTAGGCCGGTTTTGTTGCTTTCACCGCTAGAAACGCCGTAGTAGTAGTCGTTCCATTTTTTGTCGCGATAGGTGACGCCGACGCTGGGCTTAACGGCGAATTTGCCATGGGTGAAGGTGTTGCTGTAAGACACATCAGCCACGTAGCCTTTGCTGTGACCAGAAACGTCGCCTTGCAGCTCTGCGGTTAAATCACCCCAGTCATTCTTATAGGCGTAAGAAACGCCGGCCATGACGCTGCTGCGGCGGCGATCTAGGTCGCGAACCTGACGATCATCGCTGTCTTTGGGCTTAAAGTGATGGGCGCCCAAGCGTGCGCTGACAGATACTTCATGTTTGGGGCTGTTTAAGAGATAAACGCCACCGCCTAAACCTTTAAAGTAAACCACTTCATTCTTGTAATCAATGGCTGGGAAACCATAATATTTGGTGTCCATGCCTTTGTAGGGCATGCGATAGGCACTGGCATTGAGGCCAAGGGTTAGCTCTGCATGGGCGGCAGCACTCATGCCGCTCAGCAGCACAGCACTTAATAGAATGGGTTTTAGGTTCATGGTTTACTTTCGTTTGGAATATTGGTTTTGCGTTATTTTAACATATTTGACCTCTAGTTACGGCGTTGGAAAGCATTAAATTAATTCTTCAATGGATTAGTTAAATTTATGTATTGCAAAATGAATAAAAAAAAGCCCACCGATGGGTGGGCTGTGTGAGCCGGAATGGCCTTATAAGGCACCCTCGAAAATGGCTTCGATTTCGGCCTGAGTGGCTTCGCGTGGATTGGTCAGTGCACAGGCATCCTTCATCGCGTTAGCGGCCAAGGTGGGAATGTCTTCACGCTTGACGCCAAGTTCGGTCAAGGTGGCAGGAATGCCGATGTCTGTTGATAACACTTTGATGGCGTCGATACAAGCGGCAGCGGCTTGGTCGTCGCTGAGGCCTTTAATGTCTACGCCCATCTCAATGGCGACTTCACCTAAACGTTTGGCCGATACTTTGGCGTTAAACGCTTCTACGTGCGGCAGCAATAGGGCATTACACACACCGTGTGGCAGGTCATAAAAACCGCCTAGCTGATGCGACATGGCGTGGACGTAGCCTAATGAGGCATTGTTAAATGCCATGCCAGCTAAGAACTGAGCGTAGGCCATTTGTTCACGGGCTTCCATATTGTGGCCATCGTTGACGGCGGTACGCAGATGTTTGGCAATGAGGGCCACGGCTTTCAGTGCACAGGCATCGGTAATCGGCGTTGCTGCGGTAGATACGTAGGCTTCGATGGCGTGGGTAAGGGCGTCCATGCCGGTGGCGGCGGTAAGGCCTTTAGGCTTGTTGATCATGAGATCTGGATCGTTGACCGATAGGATAGGGGTCACGTTGCGGTCCACGATGGCCATTTTGATGTGGCGCTTTTCGTCGGTGATGATGCAAAAGCGCGTCATTTCGCTGGCGGTGCCAGCAGTGGTGTTGATGGCGACGATGGGTAGCTGTGGCTTAGGTGATTGGTCGACGCCTTCGTAGTCGCCGATTTTGCCGCCGTTGGTGGCCACTAAGGCAATGCCTTTGGCGCAGTCATGCGCCGAGCCACCGCCTAGAGACACGATCACGTCACACTGCTGCTCTTTTAAAATCGCCAAACCTGCTTCTACGTTTGCCGTGGTGGGGTTGGGTTGAGCCCCGTCAAAGATAGCGGTTTTAATGCCGACTGCGTTGAGTTTCTTGGCGATGTCGTCGGCCACGCCTAATTGACTTAAGCCTGCATCGGTGACGATCAGCGCGGTTTTAAAACCATAGTTTTTGGTGGCGTCGATGGCTTCGCTCAAGCAGCCTGAACCCATTAAGTTAACAGCAGGAATAAAAAAAGCACTGGTAGACATAGAAGGACTCCCTCTTGGTTTGGTTAGTGTTTAGGTCGGAGCCGAAGCCCAGACTGGTTATACCTTTACTGTACTGCTTTTTGCGGTTGAGCGATTTGCGTAGGCGCAAAGGATGGGCCGACAACGCTTAAAACATCATAACGTATTAGGTTAAAATGGGGTGGGAAATGATGGTCAAGACGATAGGCTTGTGGATGGCGTAGAAAAAAAGCCGTGCGCGGGTTTAAAAATCAGAAATCATCCCCATTATTGGCCTATAAAGAGACTGTGCCTGCACGATGTAGGCAAGGATAAGGATAACGGTATGCGTATTTTTGGTTTTGGTTGGCTGTTCTTGATTTTGGAAATCTTATCGATTGTGATGATGACCAGCGCCATTGGCGGCTTTAACACCATTTTGTGGATGCTGTGTACCTTTATCATTGGGGTCATGATGCTGCGCCATTTTGGCCGTATCAATATGGCGATGATGAATGCTGGCCTGCGCACCGGCGCACCAGGCTCGTTTATGGCCGCTATTTGGCCGATTCGGTTTGCGTTGGCGGCGATTTTATTGCTGTCGCCTGGTATCTTCTCTGACGTCTTAGCCGTCATCATCATGCTGCCGATTTGGTCTATTGGTGGGCGCTTTACCGCTCAATCGACGCATCAGCAAGATCCTCGCGGCGCTTATTATCGACGGGAACGTGACACCGGCGATTCGGACATCATTGAGGGCGAATACCATGAAGTGAATTCTGGTGAATCGCGCCGAGGCGACCGCCCAACTTTGCCTAAAGACGAATAAAGTCATCTTGACGCCGCTTAAGGCTTGGGCTGAAGCCCTGATCTAGATTAAAATGTCCCCTTCGGGTGGGCATTTTTTTATGTCTGGCTTTCACCGAGCACAATGGGCAATCTAAGCGAATGAAAGTAAATCAAATATGAATGATGCAGTGATAATAGGCGTATTGGCCTTGCTCGTTGGCGCACTACTGGCGTGGTTGGTCACGAAGCTGGCCTTGGCGCAAAAAGTATTGCAAGCACGGGCGGAGCAAGCCGTGGCGGTGGCCCAATATGAGGCGCAGCTGCAGCAGGCGCGCCAGTCTCTTGCTGATCACCTAGCCCAGCATCAGGCCTTACAGGCGGCGCAATATAATCTACAAGAGGCGCATCAGGAAGCTTTGGCACAGCAGGCGAGATTAGATGTGCTGCTGCTACAAGAGCGGCGGCAGTATGAAGAAAAAATTGTGCTGCTGACCGAGGCTAAGGAAGCCTTGAGTCATCAGTTTAAAGTGTTGGCCGCCGAGATTCTGGCGGAACAAAGCAAACAGTTCAGCGCTCAAAATCAACAGAGCATGGCCACGATTCTCACGCCCCTTCACACCAAAATGACTGATTTCAGCACCTTGGTACAAAATACTTATGAAAAAGAGTCGAAAGAGCGTTTGACCCTAGAAAATGAGTTAAAGCGCTTACAGGCGCTGAATAGCCAGCTTAATGAGGATGCCGTGGCCTTGACGCGAGCATTGACAGGGCAGAACCATAAGACTCAGGGTAATTGGGGCGAAATGGTGTTGTCGCGCATTTTAGAGAGTGCTGGCTTAACCTTGGGGCGTGAATACGAAACGCAAAGTTCGGGCATCGTTGAAGACGACAGCGGTAGCTTACGCCGTATGCAGCCCGATGTGGTGATTCACCTACCTGAAAACAAGCATATTGTGATTGATGCTAAGGTTTCGTTAAACGCTTATCTACGCTATACCCGCGCCGAAGATGAGGCCACTCGAGCTCAGGCTTTGAAAGAGCATGTGGCGGCGGTGCGCCAGCATGTCGAGAGCCTGTCGAAAAAAACCTATCAAGACATTAAAGAACTTAATAGTCTGGATTTTGTGTTTTTGTTCATGCCGATAGAGCCGGCGTATTTATTGGCTCTGCAGCACGATGAGGGCCTTTTTGAAGCATGTTTTGAAAAACGCATCATGATTGTAGGGCCAAGCACGCTGCTGGCGACGCTGCGTACGGTGGCCAGCCTCTGGCGCACCGAACAGCAAAATCAAAACGCGCTTCACATCGCCGCTCAAGGGGGGAAATTGTATGATAAATTTGTGGGCTTGGTTTTAACCTTAGAAAAATTAGGCAAACAAATGGGGACGGCTCAAGACAGTTATGAGCAAGTCATGCGACAATTACAAACGGGTCGAGGCAACCTGATTGGTCAAGCCGAGAAGCTACAGGCTTTAGGCGTTGCGGCCAATAAGCGCTTGCCAGACTATTATCGTCAAGATGATGATGGCGATGAGCCAGACCTAGAAGATAAAGATTAATCAATAAGTCGTGATGGCTTAAGTTTAAGGAATATTATGACCGAACAGCCGGTTAACCCTGAAACACCTCATTCTCAGCCCTCTTTATGGGGGCAAATATTTTCGCGGCGGATGCTGATTTGTGTGTTTACTGGGTTCACGTCTGGTTTGCCCTTGTACGTGTTGATCAATTTACTGCCTGCGTGGCTGCGCACTGAAGGCGTTGACCTTAAATCAATCGGTTTGTTTGCCTTGATCGGCTTTCCTTTCACCTGGAAATTTGTGTGGGCGCCGCTGATGGACCGCTATCGTCTGCCTTTCTTAGG
>JAGNTR010000164.1 GCA_017987415.1 Neisseriaceae bacterium | reverse complement strand
GCCGATACGCCTTTAAACTGGGTTAAATAGGCCAATGAGAAGGTTTTGAAAATATAGCTTAAAGCGTTGTAGCCTACGGCTAAGAAGAACACCACCAGCAGGCCCTTACGGTTGAATTTAAACACGTCTTTAAACGGCGTTTTGGTGCTTTTCTCGGCCGAGAGCTGATCAAAATCTGGCGTTTCAGGCAGGCTTTTACGCACCCACATGCCGACAAATACCAGCACAATGCTCAATAGGAACGGAATGCGCCAGCCGCCGTTCAGCAAGAAAGCTTCACCGTTTAAGGTTAAAACATAGACGGTGAGCGAAGACAGCAATAGGCCTAAGTTTAAGCCCAGTGCAGGCCAAGCGCCTTGGCGGCCTTTTTTGTCGTTAGAAGCATGCTCATAAGACGTGACGGCGGCACCGGCTAGTTCAGCGCCTGCGCCTAGGCCTTGGACAATGCGGATGGCCACTAAGAAGACTGCAGCCCATACGCCAATGCTGTCATAGGTTGGGATCAAGCCGATTAACGCGGTACACACGCCCATGAGGCAGAAGGTCACCACCAGCATTTTTTTACGGCCATAGCGGTCGCCAAAATAGCCAAAGAACATGCCGCCAATCGGCCGCGCCACAAAGCCGATGGCAAAGGTGGCAAAAGCGCTGAGGGTGGCCGTTTGCGGGTCACTGGGGTCAAAAAAGACCTTGCTGAACACGATGGAGGCCATCGTGGCGTATAGATAAAAATCATACCATTCGAGCATGGAGCCCACGATGGTGGCGGTGGCCACCTTCTTGAGGCGCTTTGCTTCTTCTTCTGGCGTTTCTTTAGAACGAACAACGTTTTTCATATTTCACCTTTTGTGTGACGGTTATTGTGATTATGGCTGCATGACTTCTCGAACAATGTATTCAGCAATGGCCAATGAGGAGGTGGCACCCGGAGAAGGTGCGTTGCGAATGTGGGTGATGTTGCCTTGCTTATTGATGACGAAATCGTCGACCAATGAGCCATCAGGCTGCATGGCTTGCGCGCGAATGCCGCGCGTGGCGGGGCTGACTTTGACGTGGGCTAATGAAGGCACGTATTTAGCCGCCTCGCTGACGAAGTTGCGCTGGCTGAACACGGTTTTCATTTCACGAATGGCGGCCGGAATGTTCTTACGGGCAAAAAGCCAGAAGCCGCGATAGCCAAGATAGTCAAAGACGTCGCCAAAGTTGATTTTTTTACCGTCGTAGCATTCACGGCCTTTAGAGATAAAGGCGTTGGGCCCTAAAGTCATTTCGCCATCAATGCGTTTGGTGAAATGCACGCCCAAGAAGGGGTATTTAGGGTCGGGAACGGGGTAGATCAGGCCTTTAACGTCGTGTTTATAGGCTTCTTCCACCACATAGTATTGGCCAAAGAAGGGAATGATTTTGGGGGTGGCGCTGTCGCCGGAATTCGCAGCAAGACGGTCGGACTGTAGGCCGGCGCAGGTGACGACATAATCAAACAGACGATCGTATACGCGGCCATTGGCTAAGGTGAGGGTAATGTGGCTGCTGCCTTGCTCAATTTTGGCGACAGGGCTGTTGAGCTCAATGACGGCGCCTTGGCGGATCAGCTCGCTGGCGATGTGCTCGGCAATTTGGCCATAGCTGACGATGGC
The DNA here is from genome assembly GCA_017987415.1 of Neisseriaceae bacterium. Taxonomy (GTDB): domain Bacteria; phylum Pseudomonadota; class Gammaproteobacteria; order Burkholderiales; family Neisseriaceae; genus JAGNPU01. The sequence goes on along the minus strand of JAGNTR010000164.1, from coordinate 3,659 downwards.
GGTTTCGGGCGAATGCAGCGCGGCCACGCCGATGCAGTTAGGCTCTACGGTGCGGATTTCATCGCCGTACAGCATTTTGACGCCAGGCACGTTGTTGGCCAATGATTTTTGGTAAATAGCGTCTAGGCGGGGCAGCTCATCTTCGGTGAGGGCCACGACTAATTTGCCGCACTCTTCATAGGGTAAATCGTGCTCTAGGCAGTAATTTTTGACCAAGGTGACGCCACGGCGGCATAATTTTGCTTTCAAACTGCCCGGTTCGTAGTACAGTCCTGCATGAACCACGCCTGAGTTGTGGCTGGATTGATGAGCGGCCACCTGGCTTTCTTTTTCAAAAAGCGTGACTTGGGCCTCTGGATGGTCTATTAAGATCTGTCTGGCTACGGCCAGACCGTTAATGCCACCGCCAACAATGGCATAATTAGGCTTGTTCAAAACGTCTTCCTTAAATGAGTGTGCAATGAAAAAAATAATCAAACCCACGACCTTAGCTGAGAACGCCTTTACGATCTTGCGTAAAGCCATCATCGATCAGGAGCTAGAGGCCAATCGCTTGTATTCCGCGACTGAGCTAGGCGAATGGATAGGGGGCATTTCCCGTACGCCGATTCGTGAAGCTGCTCAGTTTTTGGAAAAAGTGGGCATGGTGCGCATCGAAAAGAACAAGGGGATACGCATCCTGCCAACGTCCTTAGAAATGCTGATTGAGTCATTTCAAATTCGTCTCATGCTGGAAGTGCCGATCATGCGGCAGGCCGCCAGCATTCGTAGCGAAGAGGACGTTGCTAATATTCAACGGTTGTATGCGGCATTTGAAGAAGCTGCGCTTAAAAATGATGCGGACGCAACCTTAGAGGCAGACCGAGACTATCATCTGGGTCTGTTGACGATTGTGGGCAACAGTAAGGCCACCTCTATTATTGAAGACTCGCGTAACTCTGTTTTGATGACAGGGGCGAGCACCATTCCTCATTCTCGTAGCTGTATGGACACGTTTGCCGATCATGCGCTGTTGCATCAGGCCGTTTTAGCGGGCGATGCCCAAGCCGCGGCCGTGGCCATGAAGCAGCACATCATCAACACGGCGTCTTTATTGATTACGCAAGAATCCCTAAAACGACCAGACTGGGAAGGCAACGACGTTGCTCATCAGCTTGGTTGGGTACATCCTGAGTGATCTCAATCAGCGCTTCTTATTGTTGCATGCAACAGGAGGCTATATTTACATGTTGCATGCAACTTGTAAATAGGCCAGTGGCTAAATAATGGCGGGTCAAATTAAAACAGAAAGCCGAAAAGAGTTCGGCGTCGTTTTAAATAAATGATTTATCAGTTAATTTTGATTTTTTATGGCGAGACCCCAAAGAGGGTATTAGGTGCTGCGTGTTGTGTTTTGAGCCACACATTGAATACCCGAGCCGGCCCAAAAGGCCCAGCTCTGGTTAGAAGAAGGCTTTAAAGGCAGCGTTTCTGGGTAAAGCGATCCGTGTCGCCGCCGCGACGACATTTTTGGAAGCTGTGGGTTTGGTCAATGTGCCAAACCTCGCCCTCACGCTTGAGAAAAAAGACGTTTTTAACCGCAGCCACTGAGTCATCTAAGAGGTTGGACTCAATTAAGGTAACGGTTGCCTCTGTGGCGTTTTCCACCCGATTCAGGGTTTGCACCAAAGACACATCAGCTAACTCGGGCTGGTCAACCACGTTGCGTTCGGCCAGCACGGCCTGTAGGGGGGTAGAGGCTTCTGCGACCTTAGGCGTGGCGGCAAAGCTTAGGCCACACCAGGGTAAGAGAGCGAGCCCCAATATGATGGGTTTTAGGGTCATGCGCATTCCTTTATTTGAGGTGAACTAGGTTTATCCTAGCATGATGCAGCGTTAAAATCTTCAGGCGTGTCTAAATCATGCACGCAGCCTGCATCGTCAACATCGAGCCGGATCAATGCTGTTGCCCTGTGGTGGATGATGTTGTGGGCACCGCCTTCGTCCGCAATAGACAATAAGGCTTCGCGCAGGCGATGGCTAAAGCCGACTGGGTGACCAGGACGGCCATGATAAAACGGCCGCGCTAAGAGGGCGCCCTGAGTCAGTGCTTGTGCTACTTGACGGTAGGTTTCTGGTTGGATGTAAGGCATGTCGCCTAGGGTGATTAGCCAGCCAATACTGGGCTGTGTTTGCGCTACTGCGGTTTTAAGGCTACGGCCCAGGCCCAGCGCAAAGTCAGGGCAATGCAGTGCGTGTAAGGTCCTGCTGGCGTTTAATCCTAATGCAGCGCTGACTTCTTGACGCCAATGTCCCGTCACTACGTAGACGGCATCACAGGCTGAAGACAGCGCCGCCGTACTGTGCTCGATCACCGTTTGTGGGCCCTTGCCGCAAGGCTGAGTCAGCTTGCAGCCCCCTTTACTTTTGGCAAAGCGGCTGCCTAAGCCGGCGGCCAAAACTACGCCGATCAGTGCTTCTTGAGGCTTCATCCGCGAACCTCAGCCAGCTGTGGCTTTGCCTGCACCTGTTCTAACGCATTCTTTGCCACGGCCACATCCATATGGGGCGGTAGTTTGACGCCGTTGGTTAGAGCAATGACTTCGGCCATGATACTGACGGCAATGTGAGCCGGTGTTTTGCTGCCAATATAGAGGCCAATTGGGCCATGCAAGCGGTGCAGACGAGCTTCGGTTTCGTTAAAGTGGGTGATGAGACGCTGCTTACGGGCTTGATTGTTCTTACGTGAGCCAATGGCACCAATGTAAAAAGCGGGGCTGTTTAAGGCTTCTATAAGGGCCAAATCGTCTAGTTTCGGATCGTGGGTAAGGGCGATGATGCAGCTGCGGTGATCTGGCTTAAAGGCCAAGACCGTGTCGTCGGGCATGGCGTGGGTGAGAGTGACGTTGGGCAAGGCCCAGCTGCGGGTGTATTCGATACGAGGGTCGCAAACGGTGACGGCAAAGCCAGAAAATTGGGCCATCGTCGCCACGTACTGGCTGAGCTGGCCGGCGCCAATGAGCAACATGCGATAGGGCGGACCAAAGCAGCTGCTGACCGTGTCTGGGTCAAGGCTGAGGGGTTCTGGCTGGCCGATGATCTGTAGGCATGCGTGGGCGTTGTGTCGATTGACGGTTCGGCGCACCAAATGGCCGGCGTCTAATAAAGTCAAAAGCTGGGTTAAAGCGTCGGCGTCGCTATTGTATTCCAGCAAGAGCTCAATGGTGCCGCCGCAGGGAAGGCCAAAGCGCTGCGCTTCGGCCGCGCTGACGCCATAGCGGCTGACTTCAGTGTCCTGGCGCTGTTGCCATAAGGCGTGTTTAGGGTCGCTGTGCCGCCGAATTAAGTCGTCTTCAATACAGCCGCCCGAAACCGAGCCCACGACGTTGCCTTCGGCATTCAAGGCCATGATGGCGCCAACAGGCCGGGGCGATGAGCCCCAAGTACGCATCACCGTCACCAATAAGGTGGCCTGCCCCTGTTGTCGCCATTGGCTTAAGGTGCGCAACACGATTAAATCTAAATTTTCCATCAGAAATCATCCTATAGCTAATGCCATAAAGGCTGTTAGTGCTGCACCGTTTGGCAGCGCCAGCATCCTGTTGATCAGTTACGCATACATAAAAATGTTAGGCAGCGAGGGCTTGAAAAAGAGTACGATGTATGCCATTTTGAATGCG
>JAGNTR010000163.1 GCA_017987415.1 Neisseriaceae bacterium | reverse complement strand
TCAGCGATTTGAGCAAAGGCAGCTTTGTCAAATACAGCCATGTCGGCCAAAACTTTACGATCGATTTCAATTGATGCTTTTTTCAAGCCGTTCATGAATTTGCTGTAAGACAAACCGCATTCACGGGCAGCCGCATTAATACGGATGATCCACAATTGACGGAATTGACGTTTACGTTGACGACGGTCGCGGTAAGCGTACTGACCAGCTTTCATTACTGCTTGTTTAGCAATACGATAGACGTTCTTGCGACGACCGCGGTAGCCTTTGGCTAACGCTATAACTTTTTTGTGACGAGCACGTGCGGTAACACCGCGTTTTACGCGTGGCATATATTAACTCCTTAAGCGTACGGTAACATTTTAGAAATAGAAGCCATATCACGGGCGTTCACCATAGTGGTACCGCGTAATTGACGTTTATTTTTTGTGGTGCGTTTGGTCAAGATGTGACGCTTGAAAGCGTGCGCACGTTTAACACCACCATTACCTAGTACTTTAAAGCGTTTTTTCGCGCTCGACTTGGTTTTCATTTTAGGCATGATCTGCTCCAATGAGTTTTTTTAGATAAGACGCAAGGTGGTTGGCAAGCCAACGCTTAGGGACCCATGCATCACGATTTTTGTCGCAATAATAAAGATTGGCTAACGCGACGTTTAGCCAATCCCGAGATTATAACGTTATTTTTTCTTAGGGGCAATCACCATAACCATTTGGCGACCCTCTAATTTTGGAAACTGCTCAACTGTACCGATTTCTTCTAGGTCAGCCTGTACGCGTTTCAACAAGGCCATACCCAAATCTTGGTGGGCCATCTCACGGCCACGGAAACGCAAAGTCACTTTCACCTTGTCGCCGTCCGTCAAAAAGCGCACGATGTTACGCATTTTAATCGCGTAGTCGCCAGAATCCGTACCTGGGCGGAATTTGATTTCCTTAACCTGGATCTGTTTTTGCTTTTTACGTGCTTCGTCACGTCGTTTGGCTTCTTCGTACTTAAACTTACCAAGGTCCATTACCTTGCACACGGGCGGTTTTGCATTCGGCGAAATTTCTACCAAATCCAAATCATGCTCTTCGGCCAAGGCCAAGGCTACTTTTAAATCAACGATGCCCATTTGTTCACCGTCGTGATTAATTAAACGCACTTCGTTGGCGCGAATTTCGCCATTGATTCGTGCTTCGCGTTCTTGGGCGATAGCTCATACTCCTTTAAATAATTAGTCTACGGCAAGTGAAGCAGCAATTTCTTGTTTTAATAGTAACAAGAACTCGCTCACGGTCAATTGACCCAAATCTTCGCCACCACGACGACGAACGGCCACTTTGCCTTCCTGTTGTTCCTTATCACCAATCACAATTTGATAAGGTAGTTTTTGCAAGCTGTGTTCGCGGATTTTGTAACCGATTTTTTCATTACGTAAATCCAACTCCACCCTAAACCCAGCCGCCTTTAATTCTGCCGCTAAGTCTTTGCAATAATCAGCCTGTGCATCCGTGATGTTCATGATCACCATTTGCACCGGCGCCAACCACAAGGGGAATGCACCCGCATGGTTTTCAATCAGCATGCCAATAAAGCGCTCTAGCGAACCCAAGACCGCGCGGTGCAACATCACCGGGCGTTTACGGGTATTGTCTTCAGACACGTATTCCGCATCCAAGCGCTCTGGCAACACCAAATCCAACTGTAGTGTACCACACTGCCATGAACGACCCAGCGCATCCTTCACATGGTATTCGATTTTCGGACCATAAAATGCCCCTTCACCCGGAAGCTCAGTCCACTCCATGCCACAGTCGCGCAAGGCTTCACGCAAACCTTGTTCAGCCAAATCCCATGTTTCATCTGAACCAGCACGCTTTTCTGGACGTAGCGACAGCTTAATGGCCACATCGTTAAACCCAAACTGGCGATACACCTTCATGATCAGGCGGTTAAATTCACGCGCTTCAGAACCAATTTGCTCTTCTGTACAGAAGATATGGGCATCATCTTGCACAAAACCACGCACGCGCATCAAACCGTGCAAAGCGCCAGAAGGCTCATTACGATGGCAAGAGCCGAATTCAGACATACGCAAAGGCAGGTCACGATATGAGCGTAGGCCTTGGTTGAAAATCTGAACGTGGCCAGGACAGTTCATCGGTTTCACGGCATAGTCGCGCTTTTCCGACTCAGTGGTAAACATATTTTCTTGATAGTTGTCCCAGTGGCCTGATTTTTCCCACAAATTACGGTCCATGATCATCGGCGTACGCACTTCTTTGTAGCCGGCATTGTCTAGCTCATGGCGCATGTGCTGTTCAATGGTTTGCCACAGCGACCAGCCTTTAGGGTGCCAGAACACCATACCTGGCGCTTCGTCTTGCAGATGAAACAAGTCTAGCTGACGGCCTAGCTTACGGTGATCGCGCTTTTCAGCCTCTTCCAAACGGAATAAATAGGCTTTTAAATCATCTTTATTGGCCCAAGCAGTGCCATAAATACGCTGCAACATTTCGTTGTTGCTGTTGCCACGCCAGTAAGCGCCTGCAACCTTCATCAATTTAAATACTTTTAACTTGCCAGTTGACGGTACGTGCGGGCCACGGCACAGGTCGGTAAAGCTGCCTTCTTGATACAAAGACAATACTTCGCCCTGCGGAATGTCGCGGATGATTTCAGCCTTGTATTTTTCGCCTTGATCTTCAAAGAACTTGATGGCCTCATCGCGAGACAACTCAAAGCGCTCAACCGGCAAGTCAGCCTTAGCCAGCTCAGCCATTTTCTTTTCAATCGCCGCCAAGTCTTCGGGCGTAAACGGACGCTCATAGCTAAAGTCGTAATAAAAACCGTCTTCGATCTCAGGGCCAATGGTCACCTGAGCGGTCGGAAACAGCTCTTTCACGGCAAATGCCAATAGGTGAGCTGTCGAGTGACGTAAAATACCAAGGCCTTCGTCGTCTTTTGCGGTGATGATGGCCAGCTGTGCGTCTTCTGTCATCACGTATGAAGTGTCTACTAGCTTGCCATCAACCTTGCCCGCGATCGCTGCACGAGCCAATCCCGTGCCGATCGAAGCCGCCACATCATACACGCTCACAGGGGCATCAAATTGGCGAACGGAACCGTCCGGTAAGGTAACATTAAGCATGCAACAACACTCCTAAATCAAAAGCCGTCAAAAAAATGATTCATGGCCTATTGGTAGGCACGATTGGATTCGAACCAACGACCCCCACCATGTCAAGGTGGTGCTCTAACCAACTGAGCTACGTGCCTATAGGACCCACAAAGTTTAAATTATTACTGTCTAGACGTTCATTAATGGTAGGCACGATCGGATTCGAACCAACGACCCCCACCATGTCAAGGTGGTGCTCTAACCAACTGAGCTACGTGCCTAATGAACCAACTCTTGAAGCGATGCTGTTTTTTGCCCTTTACAGCAACCGCGTGCGGCGCCATCCATTCAAGCAATAACAAAAAACAGCCTCCTTAAAAAGAGACTAGATCACGATTGTACCCCACATAAAAAAGCTTTTGCAAGAAAATAGGCGTAGAGGCCCCATTATTCTGCATCATTGGCCTCGATCTGGCTCGTGATTCACCGACCTTATCGATTAAAATCTCAACATCATTCGCCTAACGCCGCACCGAATGCCCTCCCCTTATTAACCGCCCAAATATAGGCCTCGACTCTACCCGCCTCACGCGGTAAGCTGGTGAATATGATCGGCAGAGCCAGCCATCGGAACATTGAAAACGGCACCGTAGTGCCAACGAATGGACCGCCCCCAATCCTCACCCTTGCCGCACGACTTCATCACGACGGAGCATTATCATGACCCTCACTTGGCAAACCCTAACCTTCGCCCAACTCAACACGCTTGAGCTATACACCTTACTGCGCCTGCGCGTGGCCATATTTGTGGTTGAGCAAAACTGTGCCTATCCCGAACTAGATGGTAAAGACACCCATCCCGACAGCCGCCACCTCTTAGGCTACGACGCTGACGGCACGTTGGTGGCCTATGCCCGACTCCTGCCGCCTGGTCTCAGCTATCCGCAACCCAGCATTGGCCGCGTGGCCATCGACCATACGCAGCGCGGCAGCGGCCTAGGACACCACCTCATTCAAGAGGCACTGAGCCAAACCCAGAAGGCCTGGCCCGCTCAAGATATTCAAATCGGTGCCCAGCTGTATCTACAAACTTTTTACGAGCGTCACGGCTTTATGGCCGTCTCTGGGCCCTACCTGGAAGATGACATCCCCCATATAGACATGATTAAACCCCACGCATAAGCTGCGGACAAAGCGCCTCATTCATGGTTATAATAGGCGCTTTATTTTTACTGCGTTTACATACACCATGCTGTCATTCAAAGTACACAAAAAAGAAGGCTACGCCCGCCGCGGCACCCTCACCCTTAATCACGGCACGGTTGAAACCCCCGTATTTCAGCCGGTTGGCACCTATGGTTCGGTGAAGGCCATGACGCCGCAAAATCTGCATGACATTAAAGCGCAGATTATTTTGGGCAACACCTTCCATCTATGGCTACGCCCCGGCCTAGAGATCATTGAAAGCTTCGGCGGCCTGCATGGCTTTATGGGCTGGGACAAACCCATCTTGACCGACTCTGGCGGCTTTCAAGTATTTTCCTTAAAAGACATGCGCCAGCTAACCGAAGAAGGCTGTACCTTTAAAAGCCCCATCAACGGCGACAAGCTATTCTTATCGCCAGAAATTTCGATGCAAATTCAAACCACGCTGAATTCCGACATCGTCATGCAGTTAGACGAATGCACGCCTGGTGAAGCCGATGAGAAAACCGCGCGCGAATCTATGCTGATGAGCCTGCGCTGGGCCGAACGTTCGAAAAAAGCCTTTGAAGACTTAAAAAACCCCAACGCACTCTTTGGCATCATCCAAGGGTCAATGTACGGCAACCTACGCCAAGAATCCGCCACAGCGTTAATCGACATGGATTTTGACGGCATTGCCGTAGGCGGCCTATCGGTCGGCGAACCGAAGCCAGAGATGTACCGCATGATGCGCGAAATCGCACCGATGCTGCCAGAAGACAAGCCACACTACTTAATGGGCGTGGGCACACCAGAAGACTTGATTTACGGCGTAGCACACGGCATTGACATGTTCGACTGCGTCATGCCTACCCGCAACGCGCGTAACGGCTGGCTATTCACTCGCTTTGGCGATTTAAAAATCAAAAACGCAACTTATAAGATGGACCATCGTCCGATTGATGAAACCTGTGGCTGCTATGCTTGTCAAAACTTCAGTCGTGCCTATT
>JAGNTR010000162.1 GCA_017987415.1 Neisseriaceae bacterium | reverse complement strand
CTATCCTTAAAATGACCAACAGCCACCCTTTTTAGGATGGCTGCTTCAATACACTCCACTCATAAGCTAGAAGCTTTGCGCCTTATAGCCTAATGCTTTGGCTTTCTCACGATAGACTTTGGCTTGGGCATTGTCTTTTACTTTACGGTAATAGTCGGCCATTGATTGATGAGCCTGAGGGCTCTTGGGATGGGCCTGCAAGTTTTGCTGTAGGTATTTTTGTGCCAAAGCCAACTCACCCGCACCCAATAAATACTGTCCGACTCGATCTAAATACAGTTCACTGGGCTTAAAGTCATGGCCTAAACTTTGGCTCAATTGCGCATAGCTACGCGCCACCAAATCTGGATCTTTGGGGATAGCCTTCAAATTAATGCGGTAGCCATCAAAGATATAGCGTAAGCCGTAATTATTACCCACTAAAGGAATGGTGCCGTGATCTTCATTTTCAAACTGTTGATACTTGAAGCTTAGCCCTTTAAATTTGGACTGGGCCAATAGCTTTTCAAAAGCTTTAATCGCGGCATAATGATCTTTCTGACCACCCTGCTCTGATTCATCCACTTGGCTCAAGTACAGCTTGCGCTGCTTAAAGTCAAAAGCTTTGGCCTGCTGGTATTGCTTGAGCATGATTTGATCGTCCCACCAGATACTCGGATCATGCACGATGTAGGCATTAAACAGCTCATTATGATTCAATAAGGCATTCAAGGCGGTGATGCCGCCAAATGAATGGCCCACCAAGACGCGATAAGGTTCGGTCGGAAAATTAGCCTCAATTGCAGGCATTACTTCTTGTTGCAGGAATTTAAAGAACGCCTCATTCCCCCCCGTTTTCTGGCCGCCTTTTACGCTGACTCGACCAGGGGGCAAAGCAGATTTTGAGACACTAGGCGTCAGGTCACGCGTACGATCCGTATTGACAATCCCGACCACAATCATCTCGGGTATCGAAGCATAAGGCCCGCTAGAAAGCTTATCCACAAACCCAGTGAAATAGGTAAAATTCGATTCGGCATCCAATAAATAAACCACGGGGTAACGCGGGGGCTCAATATTTTTACTGTAATAGCTTTGCGGCAATCTAATCCATAATTGACGCGTTTCCTTCAACACCTCTGACTTAAAAGAAAAGTTAATCCCATTAAGCAAAGTGGTTTGCGTTTGCGCCATAGCCGGCATAGACCAGATTAAATACAGAACCAGTACAAACAGGCTCCCCAATATGGTTAATTTCTGACGAATCATAATCGAAGTGAGAATCATTATTAATTAAGAAGCGGTGACTATAACCCGTCTGTCCAGAATAATAAACCCCCTACCCTCTTAATCCCCATACCCCGCCATAAAAACGCAAAAAACCCACGCGAGCGTGGGTTTTTATATCAAGCAAAAGCCTGTTATTTACAATACTTCAATAATGCCTGCTGCACCCATACCGGTACCGATACACATCGACACCATGCCGTAGCCAGTTTCACCACGCGTACGCATGCCGTGAATGACGGTGGCCAAACGAATGGCACCGGTCGCACCCAATGGGTGACCCAGAGCAATCGCGCCGCCATTTGGGTTGGTGATGGCAGGATCTAGGTCCAGATCTTGCATCACGGCCAAAGCTTGAGCAGCAAAGGCTTCGTTCAACTCTAGCCACTTGATGTCGGCCATGGTCTTACCCGTGGTTTTCAAGACGGCAGGAATCGCTTCTTTCGGGCCAATCCCCATGATTTCAGGCGGTACGCCTTTCACAGCAAAGCCTTCATAGCGCGCGATCGGCGTGAGGTTGTACTCTTTTAAGATTTTTTCAGACACCACCAAGAGCGCGCCCGCGCCATCAGACATCTGCGAGCTGTTACCGGCAGTCACTGAGCCTTTAGCAGCAAACACCGTACGCAGTTTGGCCAAGCCTTCTAACGTGGTGTCGGCACGAGGGCCTTCGTCTGTGTCCAATACCTTCACTTTATCGAACGCTTCGTGAGTAGATAAATCCACGCCGCGATAATGCGCTTCAATGGGGCTAATCTCGGCTTTAAACGCGCCCGTTTGGATGGCATTTAACGCACGCTTATGGCTTTCCAAGGCAAACGCGTCTTGGGCTTCACGGCTGATGTTCCATTGGTTGGCCACTTGCTCTGCGGTCAAACCCATGCCGTAGGCAATGCCTAGGTTTTCGTCTTTGGCAAAAATCTCAGGATTCAGCGCGACTTTATTGCCCATCATGGGAATCATCGACATTGACTCAGCGCCTGCCGCAATCACGGCTTCGGCTTCACCGGTGCGAATACGGTCGGCGGCAATTTGCAAGGCGTTTAGGCCACTAGAGCAATAACGGTTGATGGTGATGCCGCCCACAGTGTGCGGCAAACCGGCTAATAGGGCTGAAATACGCGCCATGTTCAGACCTTGTTCGGCCTCAGGGAAGGCACAACCCACAACGCAATCTTCAATGCGGCTAGGGTCAAGGCCTGGGGCCTGAGCCATCACTGAACGAATGACATGCGCCAGCATATCGTCTGGACGGGTGGTACGCAACATTCCGCGCGGGGCTTTACCCACAGGGGTACGCGTCGCCGCAACAATGTAAGCATCTTGTAATTGTTTCATATTCTTCTCCGAATCAATGGCATTAGTTACGCAAAGGTTTGCCAGTGGTCAACATATTGGCAATGCGGTCTTGGGTTTTTTCATTTTGTAGTAGGCGAACAAAAGCCTTGCGCTCTAATTCCAGCAACCACTGTTCGTCTACCTCGGTACCCGCATCCACATCACCACCGGTCATGATGGTGGCAATTTCACTGCCGATGTGCATGTCGTACTCGCTGATGAATCCACCTACTTGCATATTCAACAATTGGCCTTTAATTGAGGCAGCACCGGTGCGACCAGCCACTTTAAACACTTGCGGCATGTCTGGGCGATAAGCCGCGTCGGCCAAGGCCTTCGCTTGGCCAATGGCCACGTGCAATAGCTCGTAGGCGTTAAACACCACGATGTCGCTATTGCGTAAATAACCTAGTTCAACGGCTTCTTGGGCGCTGGTGGCCACTTTAGCCATGGCAATATTGGTGAAGCGATCGCTCAAGGCAGCCAATAAATCGCCGGTGCTGGCCTGAGCCGCACGTAGGGCAAATTCTTTACAGCCACCGGCGCCGGGCACTAAGCCCACGCCCACTTCAACCAGGCCAATATAAGACTCTAGCGCCGCCACGGTACGGTCGCAATGCAAGACAAACTCACAGCCACCACCGAAGGCAAAGCCTTGTACCGCCGCAACGGTTGGGATTTGGCTATAGCGTAAGCGCATAGAAGTGTTTTGGAACTGCTTAATCATGTTCTCGATGGCCACGAAATCACCGCTGGCGAAGGCTGGCATCATGGATTTCAGGTCGGCGCCCACAGAGAATGGAGCTTCGTCTGACCAGATCACCACACCACGGAACTGCGCTTCGGCAATGTCGATGGCTTGGTTAATACCGGCCAATACTTCGCTGCTGACCGCATGCATCTTGGTTTTGATGCTGATGATCAAGATGTCGTCATCTAAGGTAAAGCCACGTACGGCATCGGTTTCAAACACGGTGGTGCCCAAAACTTTAGGCGTTTCGCCCAATAGCGGCGCAGGCACATACTGGCGTTGATACACGTCTAGGCTTGAACGCGCGGCCTGTTGTCCGCTGATAAACTGGTAAGAACCTGCATCGTCATGCACGCCTTTACGGCCTGCATCGCTGGCCCAAGCCGGCAATGGCTCAGCCACAATGGTATCGCCCTTGGCGATGTCTTCTGCAATCCACTTAGCCACATCGGCCCAACCGGCCGCTTGCCAGGTTTCAAACGGGCCTAAATCCCAGCCAAAGCCCCAGCGAATCGCAAAGTCGATGTCGCGGGCATTGTCGGCGATGTCTTTAGCGTTTACTGAGATGTAATGGAAGACGTCACGGAAGCAAGCCCAGATAAACTGTGCTTGTGGATGATCGCTGCCGCGTAAAGCCGCTAAGCGCTCATTCGGATTTTTGATTTTCAACAATTCCACTACGGCATCGTCGGCACGGCCGGTTGACGGCACATACTCTTTGGTCGCAGGGTCAAACATAAAGATGCGCTTGCCTTCTTTTTTGAAGATACCGGCTTTGGTTTTGGCGCCTAAAGCACCGCTGGCCACTAGGCCCGTAAACCACTCGGGTAGGGTAAACAAAGCGTGCCAAGCATCATCTTTTAAATTGTCTTCCATGGTTTTGGCCACGTGGGCAAAGGTATCTAACCCCACCACGTCGGCGGTACGGAAGGTCGCAGATTTAGGACGACCCAAGCGTTTACCGGTTAAGTCATCGACCACGTCGAAGCGTAAACCATATTTATTGGCGTTGTGCATGGTGGCCAATAGAGAAAACACACCGATGCGGTTGGCAATGAAGTTAGGGGTATCGTTGGCGTGAACCACGCCTTTACCCAAGGCGCTCACTAAGAAACGCTCTAAATCATCCAACACTTTTTTATCGGTTTCTTTGCAAGCAATCAGTTCCACCAAATGCATATAGCGCGGTGGGTTAAAGAAATGCACGCCGCAGAAACGCGATTTAAGTTCTTTAGGGAAGCGCTCACCTAAGGTTTCAATCGACAAGCCCGAGGTATTGGTGGCAAAAATGGTTTGCTCACCCAAATGTGGCGCCACTTGCGTGTACACGCTTTCTTTAATGTCTAAGCGCTCGGCCACGGCCTCGATGACAAGGTCACACTCGCCCAATAGCGCTAAATCATCTTCATAGTTGGCTGCCTGAATGTAGCGAATGGCGGTTTTATTGGCCAAAGGCGCGGGCTTGAGTTTTTTCAAACCGGCCAAGGCTTTTTCCACGATGGCGTTTTTAGGGCCTTCTTTGGCAGGTAAATCAAACAAAATGGTCGGCACTTTTGCGTTGGCTAAATGAGCCGCAATTTGTGCCCCCATCACCCCTGCGCCCAATACGGCGACTTTTCTTACCACAAATTTTCCTTGTGACATGGCAACCTCTTATGAATAAGTTAAACATTCTGCGGTAGGCGCCAGGCGCCCACCGCAGTCATACGTTAGAATTTATAGTTGTACTGCACACCGACAATTTGAGCATAGCTCTTATAGTCGGCGCTGCCGTTGGTACGGCTAGACACACAGGCACTGGTGTCGCCCGTTGCAGGGCCACCACACCAGCCGTTGACGTTGGCTGAAGAATCTTTAATTTTCAGATAGCTGTAGGCCACGTTAACTGAACTGTTTTTGTTGATGTCGTATTTACCACCCATAGAGAACCAAATACGGTCGCTATCGGGCAT
>JAGNTR010000161.1 GCA_017987415.1 Neisseriaceae bacterium | reverse complement strand
TTGGTACAGCTAATCGGGCTTTCTGCCTCTTTGTCCTTTGCTTCCTCACCGCCGCAGGCGGCCAGGCCCAATAGGGCCGTCAGGCCTAAGCCTAATAATGTTTTATTCATTGAGTCTGTCTGTAGGGATAAATGATGACACGCCATATTAGCAAATATTGTTAAAACTGAATATAAAAAATGTGCTAGTTAGGGTCGTGTCTTTTATCGAGTCGAGATGACGCTAGGGCGGCCAAGCCGCACAACTTACCGTTGTTTGTAGGATGGGTAAAGCGCAGCCTACCCACCATTTCAAGTCGCCGATAGGCAAACGCTGACCTCGCGTGGGCATGACCCACCCTAGGCCTCAAGGCCATCGTCCTAGGCTTTAATCCGCGGGTAGGGTGGGTAAAGCGTAGCCTACCCACCATTTCAAGCTGCCGATAGGCAGAAGCTCACCTCGCGTGGGCATGAACCACCCTACGCCTAAAAGCCATCGCCCTAGGCTTTAATCCGCGGGTAGGGTGGTAAAGCGCAGCCTACCCACGGATTTAGTAGGTCATCATCAGGGCGCCATCATGTACACCCCTGGGCCTAAAGGTAGGCCCAGCACCACCCACAGGCATAAAAACAAGCTCCAAAAGCACAAGAAACTTAGCGAGATCGGCAGCATGATGGACATTAGGCTGCCGATGCCCATGTCTTTTTTATAGTGCTGCATGAATACCAACACCACGGCGAAGTAGGCGCTCATGGGTGAGATGATGTTGGTGGTTGAGTCGCCGATGCGATACATGGCCAGCACAAAAGCAGGATCGTAGTCGAGCAGCATCAGCATGGGCACAAAAATAGGCGCCATCAACGACCATTGGGCCGAGCCGGAGGTCATGAAAATATTCATGCTGGCGGCCAACAAGATAAACGACACAATCAATGGATAGCCCTGGAAACCAGTGTGCTCTAAGAAGATGGAGCCATTGATGGCAATAAGCTGGCCCAGATTAGACCAGCGAAAATAGGCCAGAAACTGGGAGATGACAAAGAACAACACCAAGGTGGGCGCCAAGGCTTTGATTGCCTCGGCCATATAGGCTGGTATGTCGCGCAAGGTTTTGATGTTGCCCACTAGCTTGCCGTAGGTCAGGCCGATGGCCACAAAAAAACCAAAAAGAATGGGAATAAAGGCGCGAGAAAACGTTGAGGGAATGAGGCCGCCATCATCATTACGTAGCGGTGAGGCCGTCGGTAACAAGGCTAGAACCCAGAAGGTGAAATAGGCGAGCGCCACCCACCCAGTGGCGCGCATGGCTTTAAGTTCTAGGGGGGTAAGGGTGTCTAAAGCTGTTGGCGTGGCCACGTCGGCGTCAATTTTTAAGGTGCGATTCAGGCGCGGCTCAATCACTTTATCTATGAGTAGGCTGCCCACGGTGGCCAAGATCAGCACAGAACTCAAAGTGAAAAAATAATTATCTAAGGGGCTAACGTAGGCGTCTGGATCAATAAAGCGCGCCGCTTCGGTGGTGATGCCCGACAGGATGGCATCGGTTGGGGTGACGAATAGGCTGGCATCGTAGCCGGCGCTGGCACCAGCATAGGCCGCAGCGGCACCAGCGATGGGGTGGCGGCCCAAGGAATGATAAATCATCGCCACTAGGGGCGGTAAGATAATAAAAACTGCGTCAGAGGCAATGCTGCCGCTAATGGCCACCACAAAGACGACGAAGGTGACAATGCTCTTTGGCGCCTTGGTGACGCTGCGGCGAATCAGCGCCGACAGCAGGCCCACGCGGTCGGCTAAGCCAATGCCGAGTAAGGACACGATAATCATGCCCAACGGGGGAAAGCGCATATAGTTATCGACCATACTCTCCAGCATAAAGCGGATGCCTGCCGTGGACAGTAGGCTGTTGACTTGGATGAGCTGTTCGGTTTTGGGATTGGTGGCGCTGACCCCAAGCAGGGAGAGGCAGGCACTGAGGAGGACCACCAGCAGCGCTAAGAACAGGAATAAGATGAACGGATGCGGCAGTTTGTTGCCGATGCGTTCAATATGGTTGAGTAAGCGCTCCATAGTCATCTCCGCTAGCGGGCGCAATAGTGCTGGGCAATGGCCACGAAGACGCCAGCGGCGGTAGGCAGAATGTCGTCATTAAAGTCGTAGCCTTGGTTGTGAACGTAGGGGCCGTCGGTGCCGTTGCCGATGAAGAAATAGCAGCCAGCGGTCTGAGCCAAATAAAAGGCAAAGTCTTCGCTACCCATGGTGGGCATCGCCTCTAGCTGGTCAATCTCCACTGTGGGTAGGTGCTGCTGTACGGCCGCTTGCACCGCCGCCACGCTTGGCGCAGGGTTAATCAGAGGGGGCATACTGTTGACTAAGGTTTTAGTGTAGCGCCCGCCAAAAGGCGCGCAGCAGCCGTGAAGTAATAAGTCTAGCTGGTCGAGGAGCTGGCTGCGTGTGGTGGGTGAATCGCTGCGAATATTGAGGGTTAAGTTAACGTGATCAGGAATGGCGTTGTCGGCTAAGCCTGCATGAATAGCGCTGACGGTGATGAGGCCAGCTTGAAGTGGGGACTTCAAGCGGCCAACCACACCCTGAGTTTGTTGAATCAGATTGGCCGCCATGTAGATGGGGTCTTTGGCTAAATGGGGCATGGCTGCGTGTCCAGACGTACCGTGAAGGCAGACGTGGTAGGTGTCGCTGCCGCCCATGGTTGCGCCTGAGCGCAATAATAGCCGGCCAGCGGGATGGCCTGGGCGATTATGGTAGCCAAAAATAGCGTCGACGGTGGGGTGTTGTAAGACGCCTTCGGCCACCATTTGGGCCGCACCGTTGCCGCCTTCTTCCGCCGGCTGAAACAACAGCTTAATCGTGCCGCACAGCTGGTCTCGATTGGCCGCTAACCAAGCTGCCGCCAACAGCAGGCTAGCGGTGTGGCCATCGTGGCCGCAGGCGTGCATTTTACCTGCGTAAACAGACTGATAAGGTTTGCCCGTGGCCTCTTCTATGGGGAGGGCATCCATGTCGGCGCGAAACGCGATGACAGGCCCTGGGCGCTGCGTCATCAATAGGCCGACCACGCCCGTGTGGGCGATGCCGGTGCTTACCTGAAAGCCCAGCTGGTTTAAGCGTTCGGCCACCAGCGCCGCAGTGCGGTGTTCTTCGTATTTTAATTCTGGGTGCTGGTGGAGGTCGCGGCGAATGTGCACGGCGGTGTCGATGTCTTGGCTGGAAAACATGGCGGCTCCTTAAGGTTTGCTGTGATGGTGGGCAAAAGTATAGACAGAGTTTTATTTGTTTAGCATAATCTAGTTTATTTTATTTGAATAGCATTTTTTTTGGCTATTTGCTTTGACGAATAAGCAAGCTGGAATAGGCGCACTCATGAATAAGGTGGCGCTTTACGCCATGCTGATTGACTGATTTATATAGTGGGCGTTGACTAAAGCATAGGGTGTACAACCCAGGTGGGGTGGGCGTTTGCCTCTTGGAAGGGCTTAATGCAGTGGGTAGGCTTGGTTTTGCCTACCCACTCTGGCTAGCCGTGCTTACGGTGTTGCTGCTCATTATCGGCAATGGCCTGCGAAATGGATTCTCTTTGCTGCAAGTCTCGATAGGCTTGGAGTGATACTTCAATGAAATCAATGTGTCTTTGCGCCATTTGGCGCGCCTTGCTCGGCTGTTTACGCTTGATTGCTAAGTAAATGTCGTGGTGCTGCGTCGACAGCTCTTGCTTGATGTCGGCTACGGCAAACATATTGCCCAGATTGGTTTTGGTGTGGGTGTGCAAAACCCGTAACAGGCTGTTGGAAAACTGGGCAAATAAAATATTGTGCGACGCCTCGGCAATGGATTGATGGAACCCCACGTCAGACTCCGAACGCTTGGCCACGTCGCCGGCCTCATGGGCCGCATCAATTTGCGCCAGCCAATACTGCATGCGTTTCAGGTCGGCGTCAGTGCGCCGCTCGGCGGCCATGCCGGCTAAGGTGGCCTCTAGGTGGCGCCGAAAGTCCAAAATGTCGGTTTCTAGATAATTGTGGCGATTCAGTAGGTTTTGCCAACCGACCATAAAGTCTTGCTGTACCTGCTGGGACACATAATGCCCATCGCCATGGCGGCTGTCGATCATGCCCCGCGCGGCCAACATGCTGATCGCGTCGCGTACCGAGGGACGAGAAACGCCGAGTTCTTCGGCCAATGCCCGCTCAGGCGGAAGTTTAAAACCAGCCTGATAAATACTCTGAAAAATACGGTCTTCAATTAAATCAGCCACTTGTTCATAAATTTTTTTATTCTTAATCATAGACGGCGTTCCAGGATGTTAATGACGTTAATGGTAAACCCATAATTTGGCCTTTTACTGAGGGCATCGATTTAAAAATGGCTCAATAAACAAGGATTTAATTTTTGATTGGTCTTTAAGTTTGACGATTATTCTTAAGCTGTTGTAACGTAAAGAATATATATAAAAAATTGGTCAGACCAATTTACCACAAGGAGAATACCACAATGCCTCATCTGCGCCAAGATGAACGGAAGCAACCCACCGACGTTTACTTTTTTGGTACCTGCCTGCTGGACGTGTTCCTGCCTGAAGCGGGCATGGACGCCATGACTTTATTGAACCAGCTGGGCATTAAAGTGCATTACCCGCAGGCGCAAAGCTGCTGTGGGCAACCGGCTTATTCTTCAGGTCATCCCAAGGAAGCCTTAACCGTGGCGACCGCTCAGCTAGGCCTTTTCCCCGAAAACTGGCCCATCGTGGTGCCTTCTGGCTCATGCGGCGGCATGATGAAACACCATTGGCCTAAGCTGTTTGCTCAGACTGAACACGCTGCGACGGCCACGGCGATTGCCGCGCGCGTGGTGGAGTTCAGCCAGTTTTTATACACCGATTTAGACTATCAGCCGCAAGACTTGGGCCCGCCCACTAAGGTCGCGGTTCACACCAGCTGCGCTGCTCGGCGCGAAATGAACGTCCACGAATCCAGCTGGGCCTTGATTGATCGGCTCGGCCAGGTCGAGCGGGTGGTGCATGATCACGAAAGTGAGTGCTGTGGCTTTGGCGGAACCTTCTCGCTCAAGCACCCACACATTGCTGGCGCGATGGTGACCGATAAGGTAGCCGCCTTGGCTCAAGCCCAAGTAGATGAAGTGGTGACGGCCGACGCCGGCTGCTTATTGAATATTGGCGGCAAAATGGCTAAAGATCAGGTTGATGCGCCTAAACCCAAACACTTAGCCAGCTTTTTATTGGCTCGGACACAGGAGCAGCAGGCATGAGTCAGGCAAAAGAGCGTATTTTAACCAAGCTGCGCCAAGCGCAGGCGCAGAGCGTGGCTCACCCTGA
>JAGNTR010000160.1 GCA_017987415.1 Neisseriaceae bacterium | reverse complement strand
CGCCCAACTCTGGACGTTTCGGATGGAACGGGGCGCTACGCGACTGAGTCAAGGCTTCGTCGTAGTTGGTTAGGGTTACTTTAATTGGGTTCAATACCGCCATGATGCGCGGTGATGCGCCTTCTAATTCTTCACGAACGGCGCCTTCCAACACCGAAATATCGATGATGTTTTCGCTTTTAGAGATGCCGATGCGCTTAGAGAACAAACGCAGGCCTTCTGGCGTATAGCCACGACGGCGCATGCCTGAAATGGTCGGCATGCGTGGGTCGTCCCAGCCGCTGACCTTCTCTTGTACCACCAGCTGTTGCAGCTTACGCTTAGACGTCACTGAATACAGCAACTCTAGGCGTGAAAACTCATATTGGCGTGGGTGAGACGGCGTGGCGATGCTGTCCAACACCCAGTCGTATAAAGGACGATGGCTTTCAAACTCTAAGGTACACAATGAATGGGTGATGTGTTCGATGGCGTCAGAAATCGCGTGGGTGTAGTCATACATTGGGTAGATACACCAAGCGTCACCGGTGCGGTGATGATGCACGCGACGCACGCGGTAAATCACCGGATCACGCAAGTTGACGTTGCCTGAGGCCATGTCAATTTTCAAACGCAGGGTTTTGCTGCCGTCGGCAAACTCCCCCGCCCGCATGCGGGTGAATAAATCCAAGTTTTCTGCCACGGTACGGTTGCGGTAAGGGCTTTCCTTACCGGGCTCGGTCAAAGAGCCGCGATAGGCGCGCATTTCTTCTGCATTCAGCTCACACACAAAGGCATGACCATCTTTAATCAATTGCACCGCAAAATCGTATAGGGCTTCAAAATAGTCGGACGCAAAGCGTACCTCACCATCCCACTGAAAGCCCAGCCAGCGCACGTCTTCTTGAATCGCGCGCACAAACTCATCCGATTCTTTTTCCGGATTGGTGTCGTCAAAGCGCAGATTGCACTTGCCACCATAAATGTAAGCCAAACCAAAGTTTAAACAAATACTTTTGGCGTGACCGATGTGCAAATAGCCATTCGGCTCGGGGGGGAAGCGGGTCACGATGCTGGCGTGCTTACCGCTCTTTAAATCGTCTTCAATAATGGTGCGAATAAAATGATTGTCTGCAAATTGATCTGGATTCATGGCTCTACAGTCTATGGTGCTAAAGTAAATAAGTTATTGTAACCGAGATTAGGCAAAATAAGAATGGCTAGGCTGGGATTAAAACGCACAAAAGGCCTGTGCCTACATGCATAGGCGCCTTACTCGGCGCAATCGTGGCCACAAAAAACCATTTGCATGTTAAGCTTGCTGCATCCCTTTTTTTGCCAAGGAGTCGTATGAAGCATTTGGTTAACTTTCGCGCCATTGAAGGCTATCGTGGCCACAATGGCCGCCCGCTGAAACCCAAAACCCTATTGCGCTCAGGGGAGCTGTTTGGCCTAGACGCCGCCGATAGCCTCAGCCTACAGAACGACTATAGCCTCCGCACCATCGTCGATTTTCGCGGCTCACAAGAAGTGGCCAGCCGCCCCAACGTCAACATCCCCCATACCAATTACCATCACATCGACATCATGCAGGCTACGGCCGGCCACAGCGCCAGCATGAGCGACCTCATGCAAAGCATCACCCATGAAAGTGCTCAGCAAGTCATGTTCGACATCTACGACACCTTGGTGGTTAGCCCTTCGGCGCAGCAAGGCTATCATGACTTCATCCAGCTATTGCTGACCCAAAAAGAAGAAGGCGCAGTCTTGTTCCACTGCTTTGCCGGCAAAGACCGAACCGGTATGGCCGCCGCCATCGTGCTACAGCTCTTGGGCGTCGCCGAAGCCGACATCATGCACGACTACTTGGCCACCAATGCTCAGCGCCATGAGGCCAATCTCGCCATCGTGGCTGCGGCTCGAGATCGCGGCATGGACGACAATCAGCTCAGCGCCCTAAGCCAAGTTTTGGTCGTCGAAGCCGACTATCTGGCCCATGCGTTTAATCGCATGCAAACAGAATACGGTGGCTTTGCCAACTATGTGCTGCAAGCCTTAAAGCTTACCCCTGCCGACATGACCGAGCTACGCCATCGCTACCTCAGCAAGTAGCACCACCCCTTGCCCCATTAAGTGAGTTTGACATGAGAAAAACCAAGATCGTCTGCACCATCGGCCCCAAAACCGGTGACGCCGCCACTCTGACCGAATTATTACGCGCCGGCATGAACGTCATGCGCCTGAATTTTTCCCACGGCACCCAGGCCGAACATCTGGAACGCATCCACACTCTGCGCGCCGTCATGGCCGAAACCGGTTTAAACGCCGCCATCATGCTGGACAATAAAGGCCCGGAGATTCGCACCATGAAGCTAGCCAGCGATGAATCGGTTGCCCTGCAAGCAGGCCAGCGCTTCAGCCTCTACACCGATCCCAGCGTTTTGGGCTCTCAGGCAGGCGTGGCCGTCACCTATCCTGGCCTTTGCGCCGACTTAAGCCCCGGCAATACGGTCCTGATCGATGATGGCTTAATTGAATTAACCGTGTGTGAGATTCAGCCCGAGGAAGTCGTGTGTGAAGTAGTGAACCCAGGCCTCTTGGGCACGTATAAAGGCATTAACTTGCCCAACGTCAGCGTCAACCTACCGCCGTTGTCGGCCAAAGACCAAGACGACTTACGCTTTGCCTGCACCCATCAGCTTGATTTTGTGGCCGCCTCATTTGTGCGCAACCGCGAAGACATGCAGGCCGTGCGCGCCTTCTTGGATCAACACGGCGGCCACAACATCCACATCATCGCCAAAATTGAAAACCAAGAAGGCCTCAGCCGATTTGACGACATTTTGGCCTTAGCCGACGGCATCATGGTGGCGCGTGGCGATCTGGGCGTCGAAATTCCGGCAGAAGAAGTGATTTTTGCCCAAAAAATGATGATCGAAAAATGCAATCGCGCCGGTAAACTGGTGATCACCGCCACCCAGATGCTCGACTCCATGATCAATCACCCCCGACCCACCCGCGCAGAAGCCGGCGACGTGGCCAATGCCGTTCTAGACGGCAGCGACGCCGTCATGCTTTCGGGCGAAAGCGCCCACGGCAAATACCCGGTTGCCGCTGTGCGCACCATGGCCACCATCAGCGCCTACACCGACGATCGCAAAGCCTGTGAGCTGGATGCCTACCCACACCAGCAGGCCTACAGCGTCATTGAAGCAGTGTGCCTAGGCGCCGTCGACATCGCCGAAAAAATCGACGTCCCCTTAATCGTGGTCGCCACCCTTAGCGGCAAGTCGGCGCGCGCCCTGCGCCAACATTTTCCGCGCGCCCATATTTTGGCGCTCACCACCATGCCCCACGTTGCCAAGCAATTGCTGCTGTGCCGCGGCGTGACCCCGCAATTGGTGGCACCGTTTGCCTCAACCGATGATTTCTATCGGGTTGCCAAAGCCGCCGCCTTATCCAGCCAGCTGGCCACAACAGGCCAAGCCATCGTGCTGGTGTCTAGCGCCCTAGTCCACCAAGACGATACCTATACCTCGTCCGTACACACGCTGTAACACACCACGCCGCTTATGCGGCGTTTTATTGGCTCGTTTGTGCCCTGACTAGGGGTCAGCGCAAACAAAGGCGGCACTGATTTGCCAACTCCAGACAAACAGGCTAAATTAAACTCAGTAACACCTTAATAAGATCTGATCAAAATCAGCGTGGGCTTGGCCGGTTGATGGCGACCCAAAATCAACTGCGCCGCCCCGCCCTCACTCCACGCATGGCAGAATTCAGCCCATGCGTGCCGTTAACCACGATAGGAGGCAGCAGTCATGAGTCAACAAAAAGTAGCGGTCATCACCGGTTCTGGCGACGGTTTAGGTAAAGGCATTGCCGAGCGCCTGGCCAAAGACGGTTTTAAAATCGTTTTATCCGACATCAACGCCGACACCTTAGCCAAAACCGAGCAGGCGTTTAAAGATCAAGGTCACGCCGTCACCAGCTTCGTCGGCGACGTTTCCAAACAGGCCGATCAGCAAGCTTTAGTACAAAAGGCCGTCAGCACATTTGGGCGCCTTGATGTGTTCATCAATAACGCCGGCATCGAAGAAGTCGAACCCATTCTGGGCATCACCCCTAAAAGCCTAGACACCATTTTTAACATCAATGTGTTCGGTGTGGTGTACGGCATTCAGGCCGCCGCTGAACAAATGATCAAACAAGGCCACGGCGGTAAAATCATCAACGCCTGTAGCATTGCCGGACATGAATCGTATGAGCTCCTAGGCGCTTACTCCGCCACCAAACATGCGGTGCGCTCTTTCACTCAGTCAGCGGCCAAAGAGCTGGCTCAGCACAAAATCACCGTTAATGCTTACTGCCCCGGCGTGGCCCCTACCAAGATGTGGGACCGCATTGACGAAGGCATGATGAAGCACATGGGCACGAAAAAAGGCGAATCGTTTAAGAAATACTCAGAAGCCATTTTACTCGGCCGCCCACAGCAGCCTGAAGACGTGGCCAACCTAGTGTCGTTCCTTGCTTCTGACGGCGCCGACTACATCACTGGCCAATCCATCCTCACCGACGGCGGCCTAGTCTTCCGTTAAACCAGCACCTACCGCACGCCTCACAGCAGGGCCGAGCCACGCCGATGACGCTGGCGCTTTTGACGGCTCTGCTTTACCATTAAGGCCTCATTAATCAGGTAACCATCATGTCCCAAGATTACGCTCAACTGGTGTACAGCACCGAAACTGGCCGCATTCGCCCCGAAGCTGCGCCCATCGAACGCCCTCAGGGCGATGGCATTGTCCGCATTCAACGCCAAACCAGCGGGCGTAAAGGCAAAGCGGTGTGCGTCATCAGCGGCGTAGATTTAGACGATGCGGGCTTGGCCACCCTGGCGGCCGAGCTGAAGAAAAAATGTGGCTGCGGCGGCGCGGTGAAAGACGGCACGATTGAAATTCAGG
This sequence comes from Neisseriaceae bacterium, assembly GCA_017987415.1. Lineage (GTDB taxonomy): Bacteria > Pseudomonadota > Gammaproteobacteria > Burkholderiales > Neisseriaceae > JAGNPU01. Next base: position 423 of record JAGNTR010000160.1, on the reverse strand, counting down.
GCGACAAGCGCGACCTCATCAAAACCTTGCTCGAAGCCAAAGGCATGCGGGTCAAGCTTGCCGGCGGCTGAGCCTCTGGCACCCTAATGAAACGCCGCATCCTTACGGATCGCGGCGTTTTTTATGCAATGCATCCTAAAACAAACAGTCTGCCGTCTGGACGCCTTCGGCAAACGCTTGGGTTAAGGTGGCGTTATGGTGGGCCACAATTTGCTCAGCGCTGGCCGCCTGCGTGTCCATACAGGTGTGGGCATCCACCACTAAAATCGGCTGAAAGCCAAGCGACTGCGCCGCGCGACAGGTGGTATCGACGCAGAACTGAGTCTTCATGCCAGCAATCACTAGCCTTTCTATACCCAAGGCCGTGAGCCTAGCCTGCAAAGCCGTGCCGTCAAAGCAGCTGGGCCGCGTTTTTTCAAACAT
>JAGNTR010000039.1 GCA_017987415.1 Neisseriaceae bacterium | reverse complement strand
CAGCAGATTGATGCGGCGGGATTTGCCGCGGTGTGGGTGCGCGATGTGCCCTTGTTTGATCCTGGTTTTGGTGACGCAGGCCAGCTGTTCGATCCGTTTACCTATCTGGCCTATTTGGCCGCTCAGACGCGATCGGTGGCGTTGGCGACGGGGAGCGCTATTTTCAGTTTGCGTCATCCTCTGGATTTGGCGAAGGCCGCCAATACGCTGGACCAACTGTCTGGTGGGCGGCTGGTATTGGGCATTGCCTCTGGCGATCGAGCCATTGAGTTTCCTGCCTATGGCTTAGAACACGATGGCCGGGGGGAGCGTTTTGCAGAGTCGGTACACTACTTTCGTCAACTTTATACCGAGGGTTTATTGTCGATTGATTCGCCGCTAGGGCGCTTTAACGGCGCTGAATTTTTGCCTAAACCGGTTCAGGGTAGCGTGCCGCTGATTGTGACCGGCGCGTCGCGTCAATCGTTGGATTGGGTGGGACGTTATGCGGATGGATGGTTAACCTATCCTGAAGCGACTCATGATCAAGCAGGCCCCTTGCGCTTGGCCAGTAAAATTCAGGCTTGGCGGCGATTGATTCCAGACGGTGGTTTTCGGCCCCACATGACCAACGAATGGGTCGACCTGGTGGAGGATCCTGATTACCCGCGCACGCCCGAATATGGCGGTTATGTATTGAAAACAGGGCGAAAGGGCTTGATTGATTTGTTGCATGCTTGGCAGGGGGCTGGCGTGAATCATGGGATTTTGGGCTTTCATTTGGGGCAGAGGCCCGTGAATGAAGTGATTCAAGAGTTGGCCGAAGAAGTGTTGCCCTTGTTCCCATCGCATACTGATCCTGCCGTTAGGCCCGCGACCATGCGTTGGTAGTCTATTCCTTTCCTTGCGCCCTTATGAACGGCTATTCGGCCATCATGAGGGCGTTTTGTCAGGCCATCACGCTGGCGGGAACGGTAAGTCGTTCAAAAAACCTTGTAGCAAGGGGGAATCATTTAGCGGATTCCAAATGCAATGGGTTTCAGATTTAATCTCACTGTGCATAATGGGGCGATAGGCCACCAGCTCAGTGTCACTTTTTTGCATGGAGGCCGGCACCAGCGCAATGCCTAAGCCTTGACCGACAAATTCAACAATGGTTAGCCAGTTACGCACCTCATGACACACATAGGGGCTAAAGCCTGCATTGATGCAAATCGCGGTGATGCGGTCATGATAGTGGGGTGACAAGGCTCGTGGAAACAGCAGCAGGCTGTCATGGGCTAAATCGGCAACGTCTATAGAGGGCGACTGGCTTAAAGGGTGATGTTTGGGGAGGCAGCATATAAACGGCTCTACCATTAATAACTTAGAAGCCATGTGGGTGCTTAAATGGCTGGTGTGAATAAACCCCAGGTCAATTTGGCCACGGCTAAGCGCATCCACTTGCTCGGCGGTATTCATCTCGCGCAGCACCACTTCAGCGCCGCTGCGCTGCTGCTCAAACTGGCGCACGCTCTGGGCCAGTCCTCGAAACAGCATAGACCCCACAAAACCAATTCTTAGTCTGCCCATAAATCCTTGAGCCACACGAGCGCTGACGTCTTTCATGTCTTGTGCATGGCGCAACAAAGTGATGGCCTCTTTATAAAAGACGGCCCCAGCCGTTGTGAGCCTGACGGATTTATTGTTGCGTACCAAGAGGGAAAAGCCAAGGCTCTTTTCGAGCTGTTGAATGCTCAGGCTTAACGGTGGTTGAGAAATGTGTAGTTTCTGGGCGGCGCGCCCAAAGTGTAGCTCTTCGGCGACGGCCACGAAATGGCGCAGCTGTTTCAAATTCATTGATGGCTCCTCTTGCGCTCAATGCAGACAACGATATGCTTTTTATATCAAACGATGCAAATTATGTATTTTATTTTCATCAGGGCTGCGGCTAATAATGATTCAACTAGATCAATAAGATCAAGTGGCTATCCATCAAAAAATAATCGTTGATCATGAAGGAGCATACATTATGGCAACCCAAGTTAATTTAACACAGGCTGATGCTGCTGACATACCTGACCGGCATGGCAGTAATATTTTTGAACAAGACCCAACGCTGGTGCGCTTATTGGATGTTTATCTGGAGGCAGATTTAAAAGCCTATTTATTGCCTTATTTAAACCAGTTAGGGGCAGAGGTGGGCGGTCAGCTGGATGATTTAGCCCTCAATGCGGATAAACACCCGCCTACATTGCAGTATCGCAATCGCCAAGGGTTTGACGAACAGAAAATCAATAAACATCCAGATTACGTCAGTTTAGAAAAAAAGGCCTATATCGAATGGCGTTTGGCCAGTATGTCGCACACTGTTGGCGCCCTAGGTTGGGGCGAAACCATGCCCCCTATGGCGAAATACGCCTTCACCTTTTTATTCGTACAGGCTGAGTTTGGCCTCTGTTGTCCCGTCAGCATGACGGATTCTTTAACCCATACGCTACGCCGATACGGCGATGAAGAGCTGGTGAATCGCTATCTACCTAATTTAATCACCGATGATTTTGACGCATTAACCCAAGGCGCGATGTTTATTACCGAGCAGGGCGCCGGCTCTGACGTGTCGCGAATCACCACCGTTGCCACCGAACACAATGGTGAGTGGACGCTGAGTGGAGACAAATGGTTTTGCTCTAATCCCGACGCTGGCTTGGCCATGGTTTTGGCCCACGTCGAGGGTGCGCCAGCTGGCCTAAAGGGTTTAGGACTGTTTTTAATGCCGCGCCTGCGTCCAGATGGGACGCCTAATGATTATCAGATTTTGCGCCTAAAAGACAAGTTGGGCACGCGTTCTATGGCCAGTGGCGAGATCAGCCTCAACGGCGCCAGCGCCTATCTCATTGGTGAAGTGGGTCGTGGTTTTCAGCAAATGGCTGACATGATTAATCTGTCGCGTTTATCCAATGGTGTCCGTGCAGCTGGATTGATGCGCCGGGCAGTGGGCGAGGCGCTGTACATCTGCCAGCATCGGCGGGCATTTGGTCGGGCCTTAATCGACATGCCGTTACAGCAAAAACAGCTGTTGAAAATGATGCTGCCGGCCGAGCAGGCGCGGTCTATGTTTTTACACACGGCTTTGTCGATGCACGCCAGCCAGCAAGGCGAGCCAGAAGCGGCCAAGCGCGTGCGCGTGATGACGCCGCTGATTAAGTTTCGTGCCTGCCGGGATGCGCGCAAAGTCACAGGCGATGCCATGGAAGTGCGCGGTGGCTGTGGGTTTATTGAAGAATGGTCAGACCCTCGCATCGTCCGAGATGCACATTTGGGCTCAATCTGGGAAGGCACCAGCAATATCGTGGCCCTGGACGTGATGAGAGCGATTAAGCGCAACGATGCGCTGGTGTATTTAACCACGTATTTGCGTGGCCTATTGGCCGTTGAGGGCCTACCTGAGGTTTCGGCTCAGGCTCTGGGACGGACGCTGATTGAGGTGGAGGCGTTTGTGGCCGCCACAGCCGCTGCTGAAGTGCAAACTGATGTGCGTAAAGCCGCCTCTGCGCTCTACCACATCACCACCGCCATTATTATGGCGTGGGAAGCCACGCAAATGGGTGAGGATTGGCAACGATTAGCGTGGGCACATTTGGTGTTGCAGCACAAGCTGAGCCCCGTTCATCCTCTTCGGGCAGATTTAAACCCCGCGCATGCGCTGGTGTTGCAGGCCTTATTGGCGCAGCAGCCTGTGTCTGAGGCGATGGCATTAAGCCTGTTACCGGTTCAGGAGGAAGCATGACGAAGACGATGGGCTCTTTACAAGGCATTAAGGTGATTGATTTGAGCCGCGTTTTGGGCGGGCCTTTTTGCACTCAAGTGTTGGCTGATCATGGTGCGGACGTCATTAAAATTGAGCCACCACAAGGGGACGAGACACGGCTGTGGGGGCCGCCGTTCCAGCACGGTAGCGCTGCCTATTTTGGTGGGGTCAATCGCAATAAGCAGGGGATGGTGTTGGATTTAACTCAGCCAGAAGGCCGCGCGGTGTTGCATACGTTGCTCGCCGATGCCGACGTTCTGGTGGAAAACTTTAAAACCGGCACCTTAGCGAAATGGGGGATTGGGGACGATGCGGCGCTGGCTCAGGCTTTTCCTCGGCTGATTCATTGCCGCATTACGGGCTTTGGTGCAGATGGTCCCTTGGGTGGCTTACCTGGTTATGATTCAGTGATTCAGGCAATGGCGGGCATCATGAGCATGAATGGCGACGCCGATGGCGCGCCGTTAAGAGTTGGCCTGCCAGTGGTAGACATGGTCACCGGCCTTAATGCCAGTATCGGCATCTTATTGGCTCTGCAGGCGCGCTTAGCCAGCGGTCAAGGCCAGCTTGTAGAAGCGGCACTGTACGACAGCGGCGTGTCTTTACTGCATCCTCACGTGCCCAATCATTTGGTGTCGGGCCAAGTGCCGGTGCGCAGTGGTAACGCCCACCCCAATATTGCTCCCTATGATGTGTTTGCAACGCGGACTGAGCCTGTGTATATCGCCGTAGGCAATGATGCGCAGTTTGCGAAGCTGTGTCAGCACATTGGCCGGCCAGAGTTAATCAATGATGCACGCTTTAGCGACAATGGTTTGCGCTGTCAGCATCGTGAAGCGTTGAAAGCCACGTTGGAGGCGACCTTAAGCCAGTATGACGGGCCTCAGCTGGCCCATGAGCTGATACAGGCTGGCGTGCCTTCTGGTCCGATCTTAAACGTTGCCGACGTGGTGGCGCATCCGCACACGGCGCATCGGCACATGCTGGTCAATATTGGGCCAGACTATCAGGGTTTAGGGTCACCGATTAAGCTTGGCGCCAATCCTGCTAGCTATCGATTAGCGCCGCCGCAGTTTGGCGCCGACAGCGTGGCGATTCTTCGTCAGCATGGTTTTGATGCCGAGCGTATTGCGGTTTTAATTGAGAAAGGAGTCGTCAAACAAGCACATTAATCCAGCATGAGCCAAGCCCAGTCGAGGCACCATACCAATAATTGATCGCTCGTGCGCATGGTTGAGCATGCAAACAACAAATAGAGGAGAAATAAGATGAAGTCTATCTGCATCACGCTTTTGACCACGATGTTCCTGAGTGCAGGCATGGCCGTGGCGGCGCCACAAGAAATCCGCGTCGGCTCAGTGATATCGCTTACCGGGGGTAATGCCCGTGGCGGTACCGGCATGCATGAAGGCATGTTGACCGCCGTCGATATATTCAATAAGCAACAGTCCAAATACGCCATTCGTCTGATCACCGTGGACGATGAGTCTGCGCCGGCTAAAGCCATTGCGGCGGTGGCCAGGCTGGCGTCACAAAAAGTGGTGGCCATCACTGGTGGCGCCACATCCGATCTGGTGGCGCCGGCTTCGTCGGCTGCTAATAAGGTCGGCCTGGTCTACATCACGTCAGGGGGGACCAGTGAAGAGTTTGTCAATCAAGGCTACCGTAAATTTTTTCGCATCAACAACACCAATGGCTATGTTAAAGCCATGACGGGGATGTTTATTGATTTGAAGGTGAAGCGTTTGGCCGTGGTGTACTCCACCCAAAAGTCGACTTTTGAGCTGGCGCGTGACGTGAATAAAATCATGAGCGAGCGCGGTGTGGTCGTCACCATGCATCCGTTTGATCCTGCCATCCGGGATTTCAAGCCCATCATCAACAAGGTCAAGCTGCTGGACAAGCCAGACGTGATCAATATGTTGGGCTATGAAAACGACTACGTTGGCCTATTGCGGGCGGCGCGGGTGTTGAAGCCTAACGTCACCGCCTTGGTCGGCGTATGGCAAATTGCCAACGCCAAAATGGCCAGAGAGTTTCCCGACTTAGTTAAAAACATCTCCGGTACGGAAATGCTGCCTTATCCGGTTCAGTTTAGCGACCCAGAGGGGCAGCTGTTTGAAGCAAGCTTTAAAGCCCTATATCAAAAAAGCCCAGACTATCTCAATGAATATGGCTACGTTCAATCGACCATTTTGTTTGAGGCCATTGCCCGCGCCGCCGATAAAGGCACTTTGGATCGTGATGGTTTAGCAGATGAAATGCGCCGAACCGATAGAGACACGCTGATTGGTCGTCTGAATTTCTTAGACAACGGCGACAACCCCAACTTCATGCCTAATATTGGCCAGCATCAAAACGGTCGTGTAGAGCTGGTTTGGCCGCCTGCTGCCGCTACGGGTCAGTTGGTTGTGCCGGGCGTGCCGTGGTAGCGATGACGGTTCACAAAGTCGATTGAAGTTAAATGTCTGGCTGGGGATCACCAGCCGCAAGAGGGGACAAAAATGTTTGAATTGATTATCCAAGCCATCTTTTCAGGTGTGCTGACGGGCGGCGCCTACGCTTTAATTGCGTTGGGGTTGGCCTTGGTGTTCGGCACCATGAAAATCATTAATTTGGCGCATGGCGAATTAGTGCTGTTGGCGGCTTACATCGCCTATATGACGGAACTGTGGCTCAACGTCAATCCGATTGTGGCCATACCGCTGGCCTTAACCGTGGTGTGTTCGCTGTCGATATTGATTTACTTTATGGTCAGCAAAATCAAACTGGATCGTGAGCTGAATTCACTGCTCTTAACCTATGGCGTGGCCATTGTGCTGACCAATGCCATTTTGCTGATTTGGCAGTCAGATGTACACGCCAGCACTACGCCTTGGTTTCAGGAGGCTTTTATTGTGGGCAACCTTTACAGCATGAACAGTGAATGGTCATTTTTTGGCCTGAGCGTGGTGTTGATGGCTTTGGGCTGGTGGTGGCTGCGTAAAAGCTGGTATGGCCGCGCGGTTCGGGCCGTAGCCAGCAATCGCGACGCCGCCAAGCTGATGGGGATTAACCCACGTTACACCGAGCTGATCTCGTTTTTGGTGTCTGGTATTTTGGCTACCTTCGCAGGTATTGCGCTTTACAGTACCAATTTCATTCAGCCTGAATTGGGCGATTCGCTGACTGTAAAAGCGTTCATCATCACCGTTTTGGCAGGGGTTGGGTCTATTCCTGGGGTATTGGTTGGGGCCGTGCTGCTGGGTATTGTCGAATCCTTAACCATTACTTTATTTAGCTCATCGCTGCAAGAATTAACCGGCATGCTGTTATTTTTATTGGTGTTGTTTGTCATGCCGAATGGCCTATTTGGTCAAAGGAGGGCGTCATGAAAGCGAATCATTGGACCTACCTGGGTTTGGCCGTGCTGTTTTATTTATTGGTGCCGTTATTCTTAGGGTCGAACTTTTATTTGCTGAGCCTATTGATTGCGGCCTTAACCATTGGCGGCATTGCGTTGGCTTGGGCGCTATTGGGTAATTTGGGCGGCATGGTGAGCTTTGGTCAGGCGGCATTTTTTGGCGTGGGTTCTTACGCATCCGCTTTGTTGACCTTAAATTATGGCCTACCCGTTTTGCCCGCGATGCTGCTGGGCGGCATCGGTGCGGCGATTGCGTCCTTGGCGATGCTGCCGGCATTGAGGCTGTCTGGCCCATATTTTGCCTTATCCATTTTGGCCTATGCGCAAATCTTTCGTATTTTGGCCACGGAGCTGCGGGGCATCACCGGCGGTGCCGGCGGCCTAACCGGCATCCCTGAATTGCCGATGCTATTGGGCTTTGACTTAAGCAGTAATTTGGGCAGCTACCTGCTGATTTTAACCATTGTGGTGCTGTTTGTGTGGGTGTATGCCCTCATTAGTAAAAGCCATTACGGGGTGGCATTGAAGGCCATGCATGAGTCGGAGTCGGCGACCCAAGTCGTGGGCGTCAACAGCACTTTACTGAAGGCGGCGATGCTGTTGGTGTCGGCCTTTATGACGGGGGTAGTGGGGGCGTTTAATGCGCATTACATCAATTTTTTAGAGCCTAACTATGCATTTGATGCTAGCTGGACCTTGGTGCCGATCATTGCCGCCATTTTTGGTGGCTATCGCAGCATATTCGGGCCGCTGATTGGGGCCATCGTCATCTATATGATCGATCAGCTCGTGTTTAAAAACATCATACCCACTGGGCATCAAATTGTATTGGGTGCTTTATTGGTCGCGATGATCATCTTTAGTCCATCGGGCCTTGTGCCTTTGTTGGCCAAAAAATTTAAAGGAGGACGACATGCTCCATCTCAATAACGTCACCATTCGATTTGGCGGATTGGTGGCCGTCAACAACGTCAGCATGTCCGTGGGGCGTGATGAAGTCGTGGGTTTGGTGGGGCCGAACGGTGCTGGTAAAACCACGCTGTTTAATGCGGTCTCTGGCCTAGTCAAGCCCAGCGGCGGCGACATTAATTTTAACCACCAAAACATGTTGAAAACCTCTTTGCATCAGCGCGCCCGCCTAGGCATTGGTCGATCGTTTCAGATTCCTCAGCCCATGCATGAGTTAAGCGTACGCGAAAATCTGATCGTGGCGCAGCGCTTTGGTACGGGGAAGGTGGATCCAGACAAGATTGACGATATTTTAACCTTTATGGGCCTGATGGATAAGGCCAATAGCGTGGCCGCTACCGATTTGGCTTTGACCGAGCTGAAGGCGTTAGAAGTGGCTAAAGCCTTGGCGACAGAGCCTACGCTCTTGCTCCTAGATGAGGTCTTGGCTGGCCTGGAAACCACGGGAAAGCGTCAATTCATGCAGCTGCTGCAATCTCTGCATGAAGAGCGGCAGGTGGGGATCTTAATCATCGAGCACGACATTGAAACGATTTCACACATGTGTAGCCGCGTGTGCGTGCTGAATTTTGGTGAGCTGATCGCCAATGGGACGCCAGAAGAGGTATTTAACCATCCAGAAGTTATTAAAAGCTATACCGGAGAAAGCCATGCTTAAAGTAGACCACATTCGGGCGGGCTATGGCGCCATCAACATCTTGTGGGATGTTTCATTGGAAATGCCCAAAGGCGCGCTGACCACCATTATCGGTACCAATGGCGCCGGTAAAACCACCTTACTGCGCGCCATCATGGGGCTGATCCCGCTGACGCAGGGCCACATTAGCTTAGAGGATGCGCCTTTAGATGTCGTGCCGACGTGGGACATGCCTGGCTTGGGCCTGTGCTTGATTCCCGAAGGACGAATGATTTTTAAAGACATGAGCGTGGAAGAAAACCTGTTGATGGGCGCCTATCCTAAGCACAGTCGTGAGCACATCATGGCTAACTTGGCGCTGAACTATGAACGCTTTCCGCGCTTAAAAGAACGCTATAAACAGCTGGCTGGCTCACTTTCTGGCGGCGAGGCGCAGATGTTGGCCATGGGGCGCGGCCTAATGTCAAATCCTGAGGTGCTGTTGGTTGATGAGCCTTCGTTGGGATTAGCGCCCGTCATCGTCAGCGCCATTTTCGACATCATGCAAGGCTTAAAAGAGGAAGGGAAGACTATTGTCTTGGTGGAGCAAAATACCCATCGTGCTGTGGGCATCGCCGATCACGTGTACTTAATGCAAAGCGGCAAGGTGCTGTTGTCTCAGACCGCGGCCAATGTTGACTTGGCTGAGCTGCATCGGCTGTATTTTGCACGGCAGTGATGATGAAGGGAGACAAAATGAACCACAAGACACATTTTCAAATGCTGAATACGGTGGCGTTGATCGATTTTCAGCAGGGTCGTGTCAATAGCCTGTCGCTGGCGTTACGCCAGCGTTTACAGCAGGCACTCACGGCTGCGCTGGCGGACGATGCCGTCACCGCCATCGTGCTTTATGGTCGCGGTGGTGTGTTCAGCGCGGGGGCTGACGTCACCGAATTCAATACCCCAGCGGCCAGCGCAGAGCCCAGTTTGGTCAGCGTGTTGGCCTTAGTGGCTCAGAGCCAGAAGCCGATAGTGGCCGCGATTGAGGGGGTGGCCTACGGTGGTGGCTTAGAGTTGGCCTTGGCGGCCAGCCATAGGCTGTTGAGCCCGACGGTGCAGCTGGCCTTGCCTGAGGTCTCTTTAGGCCTAGTGCCCGGCGCTGGTGGCACCCAGCGTCTGCCGCGACTGGTAGGCCTTGCTCACGCCCTAGATTTGATCAGCAGTGGCCGTAGCATTGGCGCTGAGGAAGCGTTACGCATCGGCTTGGCCGAAGCCGTGATGGACGTTGGCCTTGCCGAAGGTGCCTGCCTTTATGCCACTAAAGTGGTGGCCGATTTTGTGCCTCTGTCACTGGATGCCCCGCCTTTGGTTGGCGCCGACGATGCAGAGGCCCTAGTGAGCCAGGCTTATGCTGACGTCGCCAAGCGTAAGCGCGGGTTTAAGGCACCAAAGGTAGCCATTGACTGCGTGGCCGCCAGCCTGAGACTACCGTTAAATGAAGGCTTAGCCTTTGAGCGGGCTCGGTTTGAAAGTCTGCTGCTGGGGCCAGAAACACAGGCGCTGCGCCATTTGTTTTTTGCGCAAAGGTTGGCTGCAAAAACCGTGATGGCTACGTCGCTGCCGCCGATTGAGGCGGTGGGCGTTGTGGGTGGCGGCCTAATGGGTAGGGGCATCAGTATTAATTGTGCCGATGCAGGGCTGTCAGTGTGTTTGCTGGAGCAAAATGAGGCGGCGTTGGCTAAAGCGCTAGAGCACATCAAACAGCATTATCAGGGTTTAGAGGCTAAGGGTCGGCTCACGACGGTGCAATGTGCCGAACGGCTGGCCCTGATTCGGGGGAGCGTCCACATCGAGGCGCTGGCCGATATGGATTTGGTGATAGAAGCTATTTTTGAAGACATGGCGGCAAAGCAGGCGTTGTTGCGGCAGCTTGATGCCGTGTGTGGCCCGAAAACGCTGTTGGCTAGTAATACGTCGCGCTTGAATATTGATGCATTAGCTGGCAGCACCACGCGGCCACAGCAGGTGTTGGGGCTACATTTTTTTAGCCCTGCCAACCTGATGCGTTTATTGGAAGTGGTACGGGGCGAGCAAACCGCCCCTATGGTGGTGGCGCGCGCCATGGCCTTGGCCAAGCGATTGCAAAAAATTGCCGTGGTGGTGGGCGTCTGTGAAGGTTTTGTGGGCAACCGCATGCTGGCGCCGTATCAGCAAGAGGCGTTGTTTTTGCTGGAGGAGGGGGCAACGGTTACCGAAGTGGATCAGGCGCTTTTTGAATTTGGCATGGCCATGGGGCCGTTTGTGATGAGCGATATGGCCGGCCTCGACATTGGCTGGGCGGCGCGTAAACGGCTGGCATCTAGCCGAGACCCAGCTAAACGCTACAGCGACATCGCCGATCGCTTATGCCTGCTGGGCCGCTTTGGTCAAAAAACCGGCGCAGGATTTTATCGTTACGAAGGTGGCAGTCGGACGCCACTGCCGGATGCAGAGGTCACCGCGGTGATACAGGCAGCGGCTTCCGCTGTGGGGCGCTCGCCAGAGTCGATGGATGCGGCTGAGGCAGTGGCGCGTACGGTTTATGCATTGATTAATGAAGGCGCCAAAATCTTGGCTGAAGGCATTGTGGCCCACGCCAGCGACATTGATTTGGTCTATGTTCACGGCTATGGCTTTCCGGCCTATCGGGGCGGCCCTTTATTTTATGCTGATTCGATTGGGCTGGATAAGGTATTGGCGCAGATGCAGCAGTGGCAGCAACGGCATGGTGAAGTGTGGCGGCCTGCTGCGCTGATTGAAGCGTTAGTGGCATCGGGGCAAGGATTTTATGGACCATTGGTTTAAAGGTGTTTTTGGCCTATCAAGATGAGGAGCAGCAGGATGACTCAGCAGGATGAAGCGGTGATTGTGGCGTCGGTACGCACGCCCATTGGTAAGGCGTATAAAGGCGCGTTTAACCATACCTATGGTGCTGCACTAGGGGCTCATGTGGTTTCGGCTAGTCTGGCACGAGCCGGTATTTTGCCAGATCAGGTAGACGATGTGATTTTTGGCGTGGGTAGGCCCGAGGGCACGACGGGCGGCAATATTGCGCGCCAAATAGCCTTGCACGCGGGGCTGCCCGTCACGACTGCTGGCATGGTCGTCAGTCGATTTTGCGCTTCGGGGCTACAGGCGATCGTGAGCGCTGCTCAGCGGGTATTGGTCGACGGTGTGCCGATTACCGTTGCGGGTGGCTTGGATGTTTTAAGCTTGAGCATGAATGAACACACCAATACTTGGTACCAACAGGCGCCTTGGCTGCGTGAGCATCGGCCTGACGTTTACACCACCATGCTGCAAACGGCGGAAAATGTGGCGATTCGTTACGGCATCAGTAGGGCGCAGCAAGATGAATATGGCCTGCAAAGCCAAGAACGGGTGGCGGCTGCAGTTACCGCAGGCCGATTGGCGACGGAAATCGTGCCGATGCCCACGCATAAACTCGTGCCCGATCCAAGCGGTGAGGCGGCGGTTGAGGTGGCTGTTTGCCTGGCTCAAGATGAAGGCATTCGGGCCACCACGGCGGCTGGGTTAGCTAGGCTTAAGCCCGTTTTAGAGGGGGGGAGCGTCACGGCAGGAAATGCCAGCCAGCTGTCTGACGGTGCCAGCGCCTGCGTGGTCATGAGCCGTCGCGAGGCTGAACGTTTAGGCGTGACACCGCTGGGTATTTTTAGAGGCTACGCCGTGGCTGGCTGCGAGCCGAGTGAAATGGGGGTCGGCCCTATTTATGCCGTGCCTAAGCTATTGCGGCAGACTGGACTGAGTATGGCTGACATTGGTTTATGGGAGCTAAACGAGGCCTTTGCGGCACAGGTGATCCATTGTCGCGATGTTTTAGGCATACCTAATGAGGCTTTAAACGTAAACGGCGGGGCCATCGCCATTGGTCATCCTTTTGGCATGTCGGGTGCCCGAATGGTGGGGCATGCGCTGATCGAAGGGCGGCGCCGAGGCATCCGCTATGCCGTGGTGACCATGTGTGTAGGGGGCGGTATGGGCGCCGCTGCCTTGTTTGAAGTTTGGCCAGAAGCCTAGAGGGCGTAACGTAAAAAGTAGGGGACTATTTAGGCCCAAAGGCTGATGGCTTATGTTGAGGAAGGCGTTGAAGCAGCAAAAAGGCCTTATCTTTCGATAAGGCCTTTTTGATATTTGGCTCCCCGACCTGGGCTCGAACCAGGGACCTGCGGATTAACAGTCCGTCGCTCTACCGACTGAGCTATCAGGGAATAGGCGTGCATTTTGCGTAATTTTGGCCAAGCTGTCAAGCGCTGATGCGTGAATAAATCAGCATAAATCTTAAGAGGGTTGATTTTAATCGGATAATAATTAGCAAGACGCCTGCTTTTAAAGGCTTTGAGGCGGTTTTTGGGATGCGTTTATTGGTTTGAGGGCGGCCATTTTTTATGGAGCTGGCGCCGTAAATCGTAAAATCTGGATAAAAAGGGCTTGGTTAATAATACTTAATAGTTAAAATTTAACATAACGCATGTTAAGGGTGATCAGTTTGCCCACTTAGCTGATCGGCCAGCCTCTACCCCTGTAAGCAATGAATAATAGGGTGACTAGCTGCGTGTCTGGAAGCGCTGCCTAAGAAGCATGATCCAGCCCTTTGAACAAAAAGCATAAGCTCACGGCTAGTGCCCAGAACCAGCAAGCATTGTGTGTTCATAACTAGCTCACACACCGTCGTCAGGTCAAGAGTCGGCATAAGAGATCGAGGAGAGGGCATTTTCTGCCCCATACCTGTTAGGTTGAATTAATTTACGTTATCCTTAGCCTTTATTGTCTATGTATTCGCTCAATGATGTTCAATGAGCGAATATTGACGACGCCTTAAACCATGAGAAGTTAGGCACATGAGTCAAGAAAAATACATATTGGCCATCGACCAAGGCACCACCAGCACCCGCGCGATTTTGTTTAACCGTCAGGGCGCCATTGTGCATCAGGCACAAAAAGAGTTTCGTCAGTATTTCCCCCAGCCAGGCTGGGTAGAGCACGACGCCAATGAAATTTGGGCTTCAGTACAGACGGTGTTGGCGGCGGTGTTAACCGAATCCCAAACCAGTCCGGCGCAAATTGCGGCCATTGGCATCACCAATCAGCGTGAAACCACGGTTATTTGGGATAAAAAAACGGGGCTACCGATTCACAGAGCCTTGGTGTGGCAGTCACGTCAAACCAGCGACATTGCTGATGCGCTCATCGAGGCCGGTTATGAGGAAACGATTCAAGCGAAAACAGGCCTGCGTGTGGATGCGTACTTCTCAGCCACTAAAATCAAATGGCTCTTAGAGCATGTTCCAGGCGCCCGTGAGCGGGCGGAGCAAGGCGATTTATTATTCGGAACCATCGACACCTGGTTAATTTGGCAGCTCAGCGGCGGCCAAGCCCACGTGACCGACGTCACCAATGCGTCGCGGACCATGATTTACAATATCCACACTTTGTCTTGGGATGAGGATTTATTGCGGCTGTTGAACATTCCTAAGGCTATTTTGCCGCAGGTTCGTCCTTCTTCGGAGGTGTATGCAACTACGGCGGCGAGCCACTTGTTTGGTCAAGAGGTGCCCATTGCGGGCGCGGCGGGTGACCAGCAGGCGGCGCTGTTTGGTCAGGCCTGTTTCAACGCCGGCGAGCTGAAAAACACCTACGGCACAGGCTGCTTTATGCTGATGCACACGGGCACCACGCCGATTCAATCTCAACATGGCTTAATCACCACCATTGCGGCCAGCGTAGGCCCTATGGTGCAGTATGCGCTTGAGGGCAGCGTCTTTGTCGCCGGTTCGGCGGTGCAGTGGCTGCGCGATGGGCTACAGATGATTGATGACAGCGCCGAGACCGAGCAGTATGCCCTCAGCGTGGCCTCAACCGAAGGCGTTTACGTGGTGCCGGCCTTTGTGGGTTTAGGCGCGCCTCATTGGGATTCTAGCGCGCGCGGGGCAATTTTTGGCCTCACCCGCGGCACCAGTAAAGAGATCCTGATTCGCGCGACGCTTGAGGCCATCGCCTACCAAACCAAAGACGTCATGGAAACCATGCGGCTCGATGCAGGCATGCCGATTACCGGCATGCGCGTAGATGGCGGCGCGGCCCAGAATCATTTTTTAATGCAGTATCAAAGCGATATTTTGAATCTGCCCATTGAACGGCCGATGGTGAACGAAACCACGGCATTGGGCGCAGCCTACCTAGCTGGCCTGGCGATCGGCTACTGGCGCAGCTTAGATGAAATCAAGGCCAACTGGCAGCTGGCTCAGGCCTATATGCCTCAGATGTCGGCGACCATGCGTCAGCATCGATATGCCGGTTGGCAGCGAGCGGTTAAGGCCACGCAGGCATTTGAGTGCGTTGATGCGCCGTTGCCGGAGGCCTAAGTGGCCTTATTCCAGCGGCCGCTTAAGCGCCAGCCCCAATACTGTAGGGGATTCGGTTATAATCGGGTTTTCTCGTCGATTGATTTTGCCTACCCATGACCAAAGCCAGTAAAGCCAAGCGTATTGATCACCAGCCAGCCTTTGTGCTCACCAGCTATCCTTGGCGCGAAAGCAGCCTGTGGGTGGAGGTGTATAGCCAAGATTATGGTCGTGTGCCTCTGCTGGCGCGTAGTGCCCGCAAACCACAGTCGGCGCTGCGTGGCGTGATGATGCCGTTTGCACCGCTGACGCTGTCTTGGTTTGGTCAGAATGAGTTACGCACCCTACACACGGCTCAGTGGCAGGGCGGTTGGCCACAGCCCCAAGGCGCGGCGTTGATGAGCGGCTTTTACGTGAACGAGCTGATGCTGAAGCTGACCATTCGCGACGATCCTAGCCCCAGCTTGTTTGCCGCTTTAAGCACGGTCTTGGCGGCGATTTGCCGCAATGAGCGATTGGCGGAGGCGCTGAGGCTGTTTGAATGGGCGCTGTTGACGGCCTTAGGCGTGGCGCCTAGCATCGTCAGCGATGAATTAGGCTTGGCCATTGAGGCTGATGCCTATTATTTGATGGCGCCGGAACACAATCCTAAACGCTGGCGTAATGAAGTGGTTCAGCCGCATCAACTTTTGGTTGAGGGCCATAGCCTGTTGGCCTTGGCCGAAGGCAAATTAACCAGCACCCAAAGCTTACAAGATGTATTATTACTGAACCGAATGTTATTGGCTTTTCGCTTGCCCGAAGGCTTACACAGCCGCCACATTATGGCGCAGCTGCACTCATTTAAATAAAAGGAGTTTTTCATGTTGTTAGGCGTGAACATCGATCACATTGCCACCGTGCGTAATGCCCGCGGCACCATTTATCCAAGCCCAGTTGAAGCGGCGCTACTGGCCGAAACCCACGGCGCAGACTCCATTACCGTGCATTTACGCGAAGACCGCCGCCACATTAAAGACGACGACGTTTACGCCATTAAAAACAGCATGAAAACGCGCATGAACTTAGAAATGGCGTTAACCGAAGAAATGTTACAAAACGCTTTAAATGTGTTGCCAGAAGACGTGTGCCTGGTGCCAGAAAAGCGTGAAGAAGTCACCACCGAAGGCGGCTTAGACGTGATCGGTCAGTTTGAGCTGGTAAAACAATACGTCCAGTCTTTGACCGAAGCAGGCATTCGCGTGTCTTTATTCATCGATGCCGACCTTAAGCAAATCGATGCCGCCGTGGCCGTAGGCGCACCGGTGATCGAAATTCACACTGGTGCCTATGCCGATGCAGCACATCCAGAAGACAAACAGCGCGAACTACAACGCATTCAAACCGCAGCAGCTTACGCCGATGCGCAAGGCCTAACCGTGCATGCTGGCCACGGCTTAACCATTCACAACGTAAAGCCTATTGCCCAGATCCTAGCGATTAAAGAGCTGAATATCGGCCATGCTTTGATTGCCCAAGCTTTATTCCTAGGCCTACCAGAAGCCATTAAGCAAATGCGCCAAGCCATTTTACAAGCCCGCTTGAGCCTGGCCTGGACCGAATGATTTACGGCATTGGCACCGACATTGCGGCCATTCACCGCTTTGAAACGCTGTTGGCCAAGCATGATCAAGCTTTGGTGAAGAAAATCTTAACCGAGGCTGAACAGCGTGATTACCCTGCCCAAAAGCAACCGGCAGTGTTTTTAGCCAAGCGTTTTGCCGCCAAAGAGGCATTCGCCAAGGCCGTAGGTCAAGGCTTACGCCATCCGGTGACCTTGCATAACGTGGGCGTGGGCCACGGCCCCTTAGGTAAGCCGGTGTACGTCTGTGCCCCCGAACTGGCCGATTGGCTGGCCGAGCGGGGCATCAGCACGGTACACCTCAGTATTTCTGACGAACGAGACAATGTGGTGGCCTTCGCCATCGCCGAGCAAAGATGACACAAACCAAACAATGGACAGAAGTCGTGGCAGGGGTGTTGTATAACGACGCCGGCCAATTTTTATTAAGTTCACGCCCCGAGGGCAAGGCCTACGCTGGCTACTGGGAGTTCGCTGGCGGTAAAGTAGAGCCTGGCGAGGATGAGTTGAGCGCATTGCAGCGTGAATTTAAAGAAGAGCTGGGTATCGACGTGGGTGCCGCCACGCCATGGTTAACCAAGCGCCACGTGTACGAGCACGCCAGCGTGTGCCTGCGGTTTTATAAAATTCATGACTGGCAGGGCACAATCCAGGCCTTGGAGCAGCAAGACTATTGTTGGCAAGACAGCGGCGCCTTGACGGTGGAGCCCATGCTGCCGGCTAATGCCCCTATTTTAAAGGGGCTGGCTTTGCCTACGTCTTTACAAGGGAACCTCAGTCAAGGACTGCGCGGCCACAACCAACGTGGTGAATGGTCGGTGCTGCCGGTTCAGCAGGTAATAACGCCGCCGACGCATGGCTTATTTAATGTGGCGCAGCTGCGCCAGCTTCAGGCGCGACCAGAGGCGATGCAGTGGGCCGTAGCTGAAGTCGCTACGGCTGACGATGTGGCCCAAGCACAGGCTTTAGGTTTAGACGCCATGGTGTGTCGTTTGGTCGATGCAGAGGCGGTAGCGCAGGCGCGCATCTGGTTGAATGAAGGCTGTGCCATTCCCTTGATCGGCCTGTATACACCCAATGTGGCGGCTGAGGCGCTCTTGCCCCTTGGACTGCATGCCTTGGTTCAGGATGCATATGATGAATAAATTAACGCGCGGTCAGAAATGGGCCATTGCCATTGCCTTACTGGCCTTCGCCGCCGTAAAAGTGGCGATGCTGTTATGGTGGCAGCAAGAGCAGGGGACTAAAAACGTCCAAGTGCTCGACTGTAACGTACGCAGTGGCTGCACCTTACCCGATGGTAACGGTGCCGTATTTCGCATGAGTGCGCCGATCTCGGCCCAAACACCGTTTAACATCACCCTCAGCGGGGTGGATGTCACGCAAGAGGCGAGCGTGAGCTTTGAGATGGTCGACATGGATATGGGCTTTAACCGCTATCGTTTGATACCTGCCGCCGAGGGCGCCGATACACTAGAAGCCCAGCAGGTTCGTCTACCGGTATGCGTGAGCCAACGTACGGATTACATCGCCCTCTTAAGCACTGAGCAAGGCCGATATAAAATACATTTCAATGCGGACTAAAAGCCGTATAATGACGCCAGAGTGTCGGTGAGCGGCTGATGCCGCTTGATGCCGACCCCATAATCACCGTAGTTAAGGAGTAAGCCATGATCGGCCAAA